>CAMAFX010000117.1 GCA_945833925.1 uncultured Prevotellaceae bacterium | reverse complement strand
CTACCAGCGGCTCGCTGATACCGAGTGAACCTGTGAGGTAAACCACGGCCTCGTAATTGCCGATGTTGAGTGATGGGTTGATGGTGAACTTCAGAGTGCGCTCAGAGATAGCAGGTAAAGAGCCAGACTCGGCGTTTACGCTTAGCCATGATGGCAGGTTGCTGATAGTCCAGCTGTCGATAGAGCTGCTGTTGTTGGCGATGCCAACCTCGAAGCTTACATTCTCTGTGCCGTGCTTGATGGTGTTGACCTCAGCCTCTTGCCAGATGAGCTGGTTCTGACGAACGTATGCATCCCATGTGATATCCTCGCTCTTGTTGCTGTGAGCATCGCGTACGCCACGTACGGTAATGGTCACGGTGCAGTTCTCGAGACGTTGTGGAGTCTCGGCGAGTCTGATGAGGATCTTTCGGTCGCTGCCTGTGAAGTCGAAGTCCACATTCTGCAGCACGCGCGCCTTCTTCAGTGCAGCTGTGTTGGCTGATGTGAAGTCGGTATCGGTAATGCCAGAAACCTTGGATGCATAGCCGGCACCTGTTGTGCTCATGTCAGACATAGTAGCTTTGACGGTAAGTATGTTGCCATCTCCGAGAGAGTCCTTCTCGAACGGATAGTATGCTACCAGTCCTTCTGCGTCTGTGCTTACGCGCTCGTACATCTTATTAATAATAACATCTGCCGTGCGGCGGCCATGCCATACTCGTACCTCGTCAACAGAACCGTTGAGCGGCTGGTCGAAGGCCTCGCCATTATAGCGTCCGCCAAGGAGCAGCTTGCTTGTTGCAAGAGCTGGAACCTCGGATGAGCTTACCTGCTTGCTGGCAATGCCGTCTACATAGACTGTTGCAGAGCCGGAAGTGCTCTTCAGAACGTTCAGGGCAATGTGGTGCCACTGGTTGTCGCGGTAGTCTTTGCTTGATACTGCATAGTCCTTTGCATTGGCCGTCATGCGGAGTTGTCCGTTCTCAGCGAGGTAGATGTCAAGAGCATCCTTGCTGTTGAAGCCGAAGATTGATGCCTTGCCTTTCTGGTCGGCATCTGCACGGAACCATAGCTCGGAGGTATAGCTCTCAGAGTTGTCGGTACCGATAGCTCCGGCGTTGATAGCTACCGTGCTGCCATTGAGGTTGAGTGCGTAGTTATCGCCTGCCAGATACCATGCAGAAGCAGACGGCAGAGTGAGAGTGCGGCTGCGGGCACAGTCGGTGGCAGCAGTACCGTGACCCTCGTCGAGTTGCCAGTAACCCATCAGACCATCGCTGTAGCGTGTCTTCTTCTCGTACATCTCGCCCTGAGCCTCGCTCCATGGACGTGCATAGTTCCAGAGTGCTACATCGTGCATCTGACCTGTCATGCCCTTACCGAGAGTAATCTTGCCGTTACCTGTGTACTGGCCGACATTTTGGCTGCTGAACAGTATCAGGTCGTAGGCATCGTAAGCGTAGTTGGCGTTGAGTGACTCAGTCTCAGCATTGTAGCTGAAGCTCAGATACTGCCACTTATCCTTCTGGAGGGCATTGTTGCTGACGTAGGTGTTGCCACCCATGCTTACGGTCAGCTTGCCGTTAGCGTCAACGCCTACCTTCATGTTGTTGTCGGTGGTGCCGTGAGTGAAGATTTCGCCCGGCTCGCTATAGCGCATCCACATGTTGACTGCGAACGAGCGGTTGCCGAGGTCTACGTTGGCGCTGGTCTTCGCACCCTCGCCACCTGTGAGGTTCATTGCCACATCGTGGGCAACAGGAGAATCGTTAAGCTCGCCTCTGATGAAGAAGTTGTCAGTAGAGGTCAATGCTCCGTAGCGGATGTCCTCGTTGAATGAAAGGGCAATCTCGCTGTCAGCAGTAATTACTCCGTTAGAAGGACTTGGGTTGCTGATGAGCTGCGGACGCATAAGGTCCTTGCTGAATGCGAATATCTCAGAAGAGTTCGTGACATCGTCCTCGCTGCTTCCGTCGCCGAAGTTGCTGATTGTTACGGCGCGGACATTCCAGTCGCCATCTGGGTATACGTTGTTGTCCTTCATGTTGAGGACATATTGTATTACGCCATTGGTTGGCAGGAGTTCCCTGTTGGGATAACCAACAGTGTCATTGGCCTCAACCACCCATTCCTTCTCAACCTTCCACAGCATGTCGCCTTCCTGACGAGTCTGCAGTTGCAGCATCTTCAGGCCACGTGCGTTTCTGTCGAAGTCGGAGATGGTAACAGTAAGTGTCGTGTCCGTCTCTAAGTTTATAGAGTTGGTAGCTGCCTTCAGGGCAACATTGCTACCCATCTGCTGGAAGTGTACGCTCAGGTATACCGAGTCTTCAATTGCCGGGAATATGCCGGTGTTGTCAGGCTGGCAGATGCTAGACATGGTCAGTTTTAGATTCTCGAAGTCGAAGTAGTCGAGAGAGGTCTGCGAAATCTGTATGGTCTTGGTCATTCTCTCACCAGCGGGCACAAGGATTGTTGATCCGCCTGTGATGTTCTTGCCGTCCATACTTACTGAACCACTGGTTTACAAAAATTAAACGGCGGTTTTTGAATAGAAAACCACTGGTTTACAAAAATTAAACGGCGGTTTCTGAATAGAAAACCGCTGGTTTACATACGAGGAACTACTAAATTACATACTCGAAAATGTGTCCAGACAAGGTTACAGAACAGTCAGGGCATCACAGGGCATCACAGGGCATAGGTGATGAGAAGGGACATGTTAACTTTGCAGCCAGAAAAAGGAGATTACAAAAAATGGGGGGAGTTATAATGGGGAGTTATGTCATGTCGATAATCCTGTATCTCTTGCAGACAATCAATCCTAACAATACTTTTGTTACAAGGTTCAAGTCTTTGCTTGATAAATACCCTTCTGTTGACATTGCCGCCATGGGCTTTCCCTCAGGCGGCTGGCAAGACGAACCACTCTGGAGC
>CAMAFX010000116.1 GCA_945833925.1 uncultured Prevotellaceae bacterium | reverse complement strand
CCCTGGAACTGGTTGGCACCCATATTGGCCTCGTTAACCTCGTCGAGGATATAGAGCTGATAGAGAGGTGTAGGATACCAGCTGCGGATGGTGTCAGAGCAGAGAATGTCGCCCTTCTTCACGAGCACCTTGCCGTCTTTCACGTAGTCTTCTGTGGCGTAGAGCTGATAGTTCTTTCCGTAGAAGTCTGACTTCGGGTTGTTGTACTTGAAGTCTTCCATCTCCATCCAGTTACCCACCTCACGGTTGTGGCGCAGGTCTTGCCAGTCGGTCTCGCCGTCGTAGCTCCAGATGGTCTTGTTATAGTGATAAGAAGTACGGTTCAAGGCGATACCACGTCCGGCAGCGCGCACCCAGTCGAGAGTCTCATCGTAGTTGGCATTGTTGCGGGCATAGTTTGAGCCGGGGCCTGCCAATCCGTGAGGGTCGCGGATTACACTATTGCTCCAGTGGCAGAACATGGCACGCATAACGTTGTATGTGGTGAAGTTCTGGTCGTTGGAGTTGATGATAGGCATGATGGTCTCCTTGTTTGCTGGGTTGCAGATGTTTGGAGTGCGGTGAAGGTCCCAAACGACGTTACGTGTCACCTTCCATGTTGTCTCGCAACCTGAAGGCACCCACTGTCCGAAAGGCTCTGTCATGAGACGGAGACCATGGTTGTTGATGAGGTCAGTAGCCACCTGCTCAGCCTTGTCGTACTGTCCTGTGACGAGGTAGCACTTCACGAGCAAGTGCATACAAGCCTCCTGGTTCACCATACCGATATATTCCATATCACGCTGTGATGGCACGTTCTCTGCAGCGAACTCCAGGTCGTGGACGAGCATCTGGAAGATGGCTTCCTTGCTGCATGACTTGTAGTCCTGCTTTGGAGTGGTCATGAGTTTTGTGATGAGAGGAATGTCACCAAACTGGAGGGTGAGGTTGTAGTAGGCATAGGCACGATGGAAATAAGCGCGGCCCTTGTAGGCGTTCTTGACCTTCTCGTCGAGTCCTTCCACCTGGTCAACGTAAGAGAGCACAGAGTTGGCATACTTTACCATGTTGAAGCCCTGGTCCCAGAAGCGCTGCATGTAGTTGCCGTCGCCACCGCCGCCCATTCCTGACGTAGGAGTCAGCTTGGCGTCGAAGTTGTCCTGGAAGCCGCCGCCCATGTCGGTCTTGGCATACATACCGACATCAGACATGAGGTAGTTAGTGGCGAGACCAACATTGTTCCAGTTACCGTCGAGGATGTATGTCTTCAGCTGCTTGTCGCACATGGTGAGTGCAGACTGCAGACCTGCCTCGGTTGAATATGTTGTTGTTGGCTCGTAGAATGACAAGGGGTCTTGCTCAAGGAACGAGTCGGAGCAGGCGGTCAATGATGCAGCAGCTGCCATAACAAAACTGCTCCTGTATATTGCTTTCATATATTGTTTCATTGTCGTAATTATTTAATTAGAGTGTAACATTGATACCGAACTGGAACTGACGGTTAGAGAATCCGCCTGTCTCAGGATCGCCATACTCCCAGCTGTCGAATGTGCAGACATTGTTTACAGTAGCAGTGAGGTGAACCTTGTCGATGCCCAGTTTCTGTGTATATTTGCGTGGGATGGTGTAACCGAGTGTGATGTTGTCCAGACGGACGAAGCTGCGGTTGTAAACCTTGTTCACGCCAGTAGCGCCGCTTGGGCCTACAGCATTCAGACGGGCGTAGTCGTTGGTTGGGTTCTCTGGTGTCCAGTACTCTTTCTTGTAGGTGTTGCAACCGTTGGTGAACATTGAGCCTGAGTTGTCGCCATTGAGATAATATCCCGCACGGCTCTTGTGGCCCATGTATGAGTAGAGTGAGAACGAGAACGACCAGTCCTTAAGGAATGTGAAGTCGTTGCGGAGGTTCCAGTAGATAGGAGGCGCTGTTGTGCCCTGATAAACCTTGTCCTTGTCGTTATAGACAGCCACGCGGGTGCCATCGGCGAGAACCTTGTCGTCCTCTGTATAGTGGTTGATAACCTTCGGGTCGCCAGGCTTCTGGTTAACCAGTGCAGCCTGCTCTGCCTCGTCAATCTGCCATATGCCGTCAACCTCATAGTCCCAAATCTCGCCTACAGGCTTGCCGATGTACCAGCCGTTGCTTGTATCGTTGATTTCGTTGCCATCCTCGTCATACTCATAGTAGAGGTGCTTGATGGTGTTCTTGTTGTAAGAGAAACCTGCAGAGGTGTTCCATGTGAAGTCCTCTGTCTTGATGTTTGTTGAGTTCAAGGTGATTTCAACACCAGAGTTTGTCACCTCGCCAAGGTTTGTAGTGATGCTTGAGAAACCGGTGAAGTTTGGCAGACGCTGGTTCATAATCATGTCGTGGGTCTTCTTGTAGTACCACTCGATGCTACCGGTGAGACGATAGTCGAGAACGGTGAAGTCGAGACCTACGTTGTAGGCTGTGGTCTTCTCCCACTCGAGGTTCGGGTTGCCGAGGCGGCTAATCTGCAGAGCCTGGAGTACAGCCTGTGAGGTGTTCTGATAGTAACCCATCACACCGCCGTTGGCGAGGTTAGAAAGTGCGAGGTAGGTGTCTTTTAATGAACGGTTACCGTTAGTACCGTATGACACGCGGAGCTTACCATAGTCGAGCCAAGGCAGGTCGACGAACTTCTCCTCTGAGAATACCCAGCTGCCGCCGACTGACCAGAATGTAGCCCATGGGTTGTTTGAACCGAATGCTGAATAACCGTCGCGACGAACAGTTCCGGTGAACATGTAGCGGTCGTTGTAGCTGTAGAAGAGACGGCCGAGGTATGCTGCAGCACTTGAGTGTGTGTCGTTGGTGTAGATAGAGCTCTGCTCCATGTTGGCACCTGAGACATAGTGGAATCCGAGAGCGTCGGTAGGAGTGATGTTGCGTGCGTGTATCTCGTCATACCAGTAGCGGTTCTCCTCTGCCTCCTGTACGAGGGTCACGGTGAAGTGATGCTTGTCGAATGTCTTGTCCCAAGTGATGGTATTGTTGAGAGACCAGTCAAACGTCTTTGATGTGTTACGGTTTACGCCACGTCCAGCAGGGTCGCTGTTAGGAAGTTCTGCCGACATGAAGTAGCGGTCGTAGAACCACTGGTAGCGTGGAGCGAT
>CAMAFX010000115.1 GCA_945833925.1 uncultured Prevotellaceae bacterium | reverse complement strand
GGTAACAATCATGGGAAAGAGAAACAAAAATACAGACAATAAACTGCTGGTGCGCACTCCGTTCGGAACATTGCGCCTGGCTAAGAAGGATGCGCAGCGCTTCAAGAAGACGGTCATGGAACTGCAGCGCACCACCGACTCGCTCACCCGAAAGGATATCGGGGACTGGAGAAATGCCTGGCAGTTGGCAATAAACGTGGATAGCCCGAACCGTCAGAGGCTATACGACATATACCGCGATGTGGAGGTGGACTTGCACCTCTCCGGCTGCATACAGCAGCGCGAGGGATTTGTCATGGCTCGCTCATTCAAATTGGTCAACGAGAAGGGCGACGAGGACGAGGAAGCAGCTAACTACTTCAATAAGTCCTGGTTCAAACTGCTCATGAAGTTCGCGCTCGACGCTAACTACTGGGGGCACTCACTCATAGAACTGGGCAACATCACCACCGACATAAACGGACGGCAGACCTATGACGGGGTGCGCCTCATTCCACGTAAGCATGTCATTCCGGAATATCACAGGGTCGTTCCTGACCTCGGACAGGACTGGAAGAATGGCATTGACTACCACGACACACCGTTTGTCGACTGGCTCATTGAAGTTGGGCAGCCGGACAGTCTGGGGCTTTACCTCAAAGCCGCAACACAGACCATCCCGAAGAAAAATGCCCTGGCGTTCTGGGACACCTTTGCCGAGATCTTCGGTATGCCGATGCGCATTGCCCGGACCACATCACGAGATGACAAGGAACTCGCAAAGATGGAGAAGATGATGGCGGACATGGGTACCGAGGGATGGGGAATATTCCAGCAAGGTACAGAAATAGAGGTGGTAGAATCTACCAAGGGCGATGCTTTCAATGTCTATGACCGCCGCATCGAGCGGGCAAACTCAGAACTCTCAAAACTGATTATCGGGCAGACCATGACCATCGAGGACGGCTCCAGCCTCTCACAGTCTGAAACGCACCTTGAAGTCTTCCAGAACCTCATCGAGGCGGACTGCGACACCATCCGTGACATGGTAAACAATCAGCTGCTGCCGCACATGATCCGTCACGGTTTCCCGCTCAAAGGAATCCACTTCGACTGGGACTACTCGGTGGACTATACTCCGGAGCAACAGGTGGCATACGAGACGATGGTGCTCAATGAGTATGAGGTTGATCCTGCCTACTTCGAGGAGAAATACAACATGCCTGTAGGGGAACGTAGGCAGATGCTGCCGCCTGTCACGCCACCAGAGCCGCCACAGGACGATGAAGACCCCAAAGGCAACAAAACGCCCAAGCCGGACAAAAAGGCGCGACAGGAACAAAATGCGCGCCATTTTTTCGACTGAGCCCCAGTGATTACCTGGGGCTGCACGAACGCTATGCCCGAATCCTTGCGGACGGCGGTTTCCCCGTAGCCACTTTCGCCCGTGAGGACGAGATACGTCAGGAACTCTCGCGCCTATTCGAGGGAATGATGAAGACACTCTACAAGGTGCAGGGGTCACAGTTCCGCATAGAGTTACTGGAGACACCGAAAATGCAGGAGTTCATAGAGACACATGCCGACGCGCTCAACTCCGGCTTCCAGCAAGTCAAAATGTCGGATGCCATGCGCCAGCGTCTTCAGCGGTCGAACTACATATTCTCCGGCATGAAGACGTTCCACGAACTCAATGAGGCATTCCCGTCTCTCATCGACGAGAATGGCAACAGAAAACCATTCGAACAGTTTTTGAATGATGTTCAAAGGATAGACCGTACCTACAACCAGAACTACCTTCGTGCGGAATATAACTTCTGCCAAGCCTCGGCTGACATGGCTGCCAAGTGGGAGGGCTTCATGCAGGACGGCAACCGATACAATCTGCAGTACCGCACTCAGCGAGACAAAAAGGTGCGTCCGGAACACGCCGCGCTCGATCGGGTGACACTCCCGATGTCTGACCCGTTCTGGCAGGAGTATTATCCGCCAAACGGCTGGAACTGCCGATGCACCGTCGTACAGGTGCGCAAGTCAAAGTACCCCGTTACACCACACGACGAGGCAATGGCACTCGGTGAGGAGGCGACGGGTAAGGACACCAAGGGCATCTTCCACTTCAATCCTGGAATAGAGAAGAAAACTATTCCGGACTACAATCCGTACACCATCAAACGATGCCGGGACTGTGACATTGCAAAAGGGAAACTAAAACTCGCTTTTGTTCCTGACAACGAAGTGTGCGCTGCATGCGAACTTCTGCATCGATGTGCAGGGGATAATGAAAAGTCAGCAACTGCAATCGAAAGGACACACTATCTCCACGAAATGGAACCGTTGCTCCAAATCAGGCATGAAAAGCCCATCGACGAGGGTACAATCAAAGTCGGGTTCTCTACTTATGGGAATAAACACCTTTTCTCTGACACATTCGGCAGATCAAGAGTCTTGCTAAAAGAAGACTTAAAAGATTTGGGGGCGATCCTTGAAAACAGCACCTATATTGATGATTCTGCTTTAACGCATCCGAGAGCTGATAATATAGAACATTTCTACTATTATAAGGCAGAATTGCATGGAAGAACCGTACGGTTAAATGTTGCAAAGGAAGTCAAGCATAGGGATAGTGGACACATAGTAATAAAATACTATCTCTACTCAATAAATGATATAAACGAATAAAACACCGAAGGCGGCGGTTAGGTCTAAATTGCCAGAGTGCCATTCCCTCAGTGCTTTATTGCAAGTGCAAATGTACAAAAAAATCCGTTACTTCCAACAAAAGTAGCGGATTTTTTTAATTCTAAGGCTGTTTTTCTTGCATTATAGGCTTTTTATCGCCACGCACTGGTAGGTTTCTACGTTCTCAATAATCTCCTCGTGGTTGTGGTTGGTGCTGCTTCCCACAAGGTCAAACTCCAGAAACTTCTTGCCTCTCCTGCAAGCCAACTGCTGGTGTATGGCCTCCAGTAAGTCGAACACCTTCAGGCTCTGTTCACGGAACTCACTGTCTGCAGAACTGCTGCCCTGCCAGTCAGTAACCACATGAAGGTGCACTATGGGCTCGGCACGGTACTCCGCTCCTGGCAGTATGGCGTTCCATTGGATGGGCTGGAACTCCACGAACACCGCCGGACGCTCCCAGTTCTCTTCCTGCTCGATGAACTCCACGTTGTGGTTCCACAGGTCGATGTGCTTGATGGCACGTTCCCAGCCTTCA
>CAMAFX010000114.1 GCA_945833925.1 uncultured Prevotellaceae bacterium | reverse complement strand
CCTGTCAGCAAGGTAAACGTGAGAGAGCTTTTGGAGAAGAACTACAACACCTATAGCCTTGACAATATGGCTGCCCTCACAGCAGGTTACAACGGTCAGTTGTGGAACCAAGGTGAGGCACTCGTAATCATTGATGGTGTTCCTCGTGACGCAAACAACGTTCTCCCAACCGAGATAGAGGACATCACATTCATGAAGGGCGCATCTGCTGTCGTTCTCTATGGCAGTCGTGCTGCAAAGGGTGCAATCCTTATCACCACCAAGCGCGGTACTGTTGCTCCTCTTAAGATTACAGCTCGTGCTAACTACACCATGGATGTTGCAAAGGCATACCCAACATATCTTGACGGTGCTCAGTACATGACCCTGTACAACCAGGCACTCCTCAACGATGGTCTTGCTACAAAGTTCACCGATGAGCAGATTTATAACACTGCTGCAGGAACAAACCCTTACCGTTATCCAAACCAGCAGTTCTATACCTCTGACTACCTGAACAAGACAAAGTCTCGCTACGATGTGACTGCAGAGTTCCAGGGTGGTGGTAAGTTCGCTCAGTTCTACACAAACGTAAGCTACTACCGTCAGGGTGACTTCTTCAACTTCGGAGAAGGAAAGAACAACTACGTTGATCGCCTGAATGTTCGCGGTAACATCGACCTCCAGCTCTCTGACTGGGCTTCTGGTTGGGTAAACGCAAACGCTACTTATTACAACCAGCACGGCTCTAACTCAGAATTCTGGAGCGCAGCATCTAAACTTCGTCCAAACCGTGTGGCTCCGTTCATTCCGGTTTCACTCATTGACCCTATGGACGTAAACTCTCTTGCGCTCATTCAGAACTCACGTAATGTGATTCACAATCCTGCTGGTCTCCCTGCTGGCGACTACTTCCTCGGAGCTACTCAGGAAGATCAGTCAAATGCCTTCGCTGATATGTACTGTGCAGGCTATAACACTTGGACAAGCCGTCAGATGCAGTTCGATGCAGGTGTGAACTTCGACTTGAACTCTATTCTCAAGGGTCTTACTTTCAAGACAATGTTTGCCGTTGACTACAAGACTTCTTACTCTACATCTCTCAACGACTCGTATGCTACCTTCGGTGTTAACTGGACCGACTTCAACGGCTCTCAAGCAGTTGGAACACTGACACAGTTCGGACAGGATAAGCACACTGGTATTCTCAACTCAAGCAAATCTGCTGAACAGCAGACAATCGCATGGACAGGACAGTTCGACTATAAGAACTCTTGGGGAAGTCATAACCTCCATGCAACTCTCGTTGCTAACGGTTATCAGCAGACCATCAGCGGTGAATATCACAAGATCAGCAACGCAAACCTCGGTCTCCAGGGGTCTTACAACTACGCACACAAGTACTATGTAGATCTTGCTGCAAACGTTGTTCACTCTGCTAAGCTTCCAGAAGGAAACCGCAATGCTATCTCTCCTTCTCTTACTCTCGGCTGGCGTCTCACTTCTGAGGAGTTCATGAAAGACGTTAACTGGCTTGACGACCTCCGTCTCACAGCAGGTTACACCGTTCTCAACCAGGACCTCGACATCGCTGAGTACTATATGTACAAGGAAATCTTCACTTCAACAGGTACATGGTGGGGATGGTCTGACGCAAACAACTCTATTCAGACTTCTGACTCACAGAGAGGTGGCAACAACGACCTTTCCTTCATAAAGCGCAAGGAGTTCAATGTTGGTCTCAACGCTGCTTTCCTTAAGAACCGTCTCACATTCGAGGTTAACTACTTCAACACAACCACAGACGGTCTCCTCGCACAGCCAGACTATATCTACCCAAGCTATATGCATACCTACTGGCCTGTTTCTACTTTCGTTCCTTATATCAACTACGGCAAGAACCGCCGTCAGGGTATAGACTTCGCAGTAGGCTACAACGACAAGGCTGGTGACTTTGAATGGGGTGTACAGGCATTCGGACAGACAACCTCTTCTAAGAACCTCCGCGTGGCAGAGAACGTAGAGTTTGAATACCAGCGCTCTGAGGGCAAGGCAACAGACGCCCTCTGGGGTCTTGAGTGTCTCGGCTACTACAACACACAGGAAGAGATTGACAATGCAGAGGCAAAGAGCTCTTTCGCTACTGTTAAGCCTGGTGACTTGAAGTATAAGGACCAGAATGGTGACGGCATTATCGACACTAAGGACCAGGTTGTTCTCGGACGTTGGGGTGCTAAGTTCAATGGTGGTCTTAACCTTACTCTTAAGTACAAGAACTTCACTCTCTTCGCAATGCTCACAGGCCAGTTCGGTGGTAACGGCATCAAGAACACCACTTACGACTGGGTTTACGGCGAGCGCAAGTACAGTGACGTAGTGCTTGGAGCATGGACTCAGGAGAAGTATGAGAATGGTGATCCAATCTCTTACCCTCGTCTCACAACACAGAGCCCAGACAACAACTTCAGAACATCTGATTACTGGATGTACAAGACAGACCGCATTGATCTTAACCGCATTCAGATCACTTACGATTTCTGCAAGTCTCTCTTCGGTCCTAAGAGCGTAGTAAAGGGTCTCCAGATCTATGCTAATGGCAGCAGTCTCCTTACAATCGCTGGTGAGCGTGAGCATATGGAGCGCAACGTAGGTTCTGCTCCTCAGACACGTGCCTTCACTCTCGGTGCCAAGGTGGAATTCTAATCAGAGAAAACTAAGAAAATAAATTTTTTACGATTTATGAATAAAATGATTTCTAAATATAAGGTTGGCGCCGCAATGCTTGGCATGACGCTCTCTCTCGGGCTCACCAGCTGTGACGACCTCTTTGAACCGGCTATTGAGAACCACCTCGGCTTCGACTATGCTTACGAGCACCCAGACTATGCCGACAACGTTCTCGGAAACGCATACACACGTCTCCCGAACGGTTCATATTCATTCAATGATGTTGCTACTGACGATGCTGTCTCTAATGACGTTTCTAATAGCTACCGCAAGATGACGGGCATTGACAGCTGGACATCAAGCAGCAATCCTATTGAAACATGGCGTAACTGCCGTGCCGCAATACAGTACATAAACCTCTTCCTCGCTAATGTTGATAAGGTGAACTGGAACAGCAACGAGACTGTTCGCGATATGTACCACCAGCGTTATGTTGGTGAGGCACGCGGTCTTCGTGCTCTCTTTATGTACTATCTCCTTCGTGCTCACGGTGGCTATGATGATCAGGGCAACCTTCTCGGTGTACCTATCATCCTTGAGCCAACAACCGTTTCTTCT
>CAMAFX010000113.1 GCA_945833925.1 uncultured Prevotellaceae bacterium | reverse complement strand
TTTTTTAGAAAGTTACGTTAACACCGAAGTTGTAAGTACGTGGCATTGGGTAGCGACCTGTATCAAGACCGGTATAGAGAACTGAGCCCTGGCCACACTCCGGATCACCATACTTATTGTAGGAAGAGATGCAAAGAAGATTCTGGATACCTACATAGAAGCGAGCATTCTGAATCTGAAGCTTCTGGGAAATCTCACGTGGCAAAGTATAGCCAATCTGGAGGTTAGAAATCTTCAGGAAGTCGCCGTTCTTAACCCATGCGTCACTTGCACGCATGTTGTTGTTCTTGTCAACGATAGTAAGGCGTGCCTCTGTACCGTTAGGATTAGATGGAGACCATGCTGCAGCTGCTGCTGACTTGAGTATGTTTGGTGAACAGCCATCGTCAGAAGAGAACATATTTGTAAGACGCATTGCTGAGTAAGAATAAATCTTCTGACCGAGCACACCATGCATCTGCATGTTTGCATCCCACTGCTTGTATGTTACACCAATATTGAAACCGTAGTTGAAGGAAGGGAATCCGTTACCGAGAATATCCATATCCTGACTGTCTATCTTCTTGTCGCCATTGAGGTCCTTGAAGCGATAGTCACCAATGTTCACCTCTGCAGCATCGATACCTCCGCTCATAGCTGCCTTGTAAGCATCAAGTTCTTGCTGGTTGCGGATAATACCATCTGTTCGATAGCCATAGAAAGAGCCTACAGCCTCACCCTCCATGCTGATAGAGTGGTTGCCCCAGTGATAACCGTCTGCAGAACCTACTGCACCTGTGTTTGAACCGTCTCCAGTTCCTGCACCAGAAGAGTCGGAGTTTGTTGCATAGATAGGGTCACCCATCTTCTTTACCTTGTTCTTCAATGTAGAGCCTGTGAAGGTAAGGTTGAGGGACAGATCTTTGTTGAAACGCTTGTTCCAGCCAACCATAAACTCAAAACCTTTGTTCTGAATCTCACCGTAGTTGGTGTAGATCTCCTGATAACCGGAAGAAGCACGAATCTGGCGGTAGAGGAGGAGGTCCTTAGATGTACGGATGAAGTAATCCAAGCCAATTACAAGCTGGCTACCAAAGAAGGCTGCGTCAATACCGATATTTGTCTGCTCGTTGGTCTCCCACTTGAGCTTTGCATCCTTGAGAACAGGATAGAAACCTTTTTGAACATCAGGATTGTTTCCGAGACCCATGGCAGCTCCTGGAGCATAGTAAACGTACATACCGTTGACATTGAGACCATTTACAGAGAGGTCTGTAGCGCCACCTGAGTTACCTGTCTGACCCCATCCTAAGCGAAGCTTCAAGTTATCAAGCCAGTTAATGTCCTTCATGAAACTCTCCTCAGAGATACGCCAGCCAAAGGCTGCTGATGGGAATGTTCCCCAGTGGTTCATTGAGCCGAAGTTAGAAGAACCGTCGCGACGAACGGTTGCAGTGAAGAGGTAGCGGTCCAGGAGTGAGTAGTTGAAACGTCCGAAGTAAGAGATTCCGCGCACCTCAAGGTTCAGGGCACCATTACCCTTGCGGCTGTCAAACTTATTTGTTGTAAGGCTGATATCACGGTTGTTAGCAGACTCGAAACCTGTTGCATTGGCTCCTGTCCACTGTCCATACCAACGTGAAACCTCATTACCGAGCATCACATTGATGTCATGTATACCATTGCCCCAATGATATGTGAGGGTATTAGAGATATAGAGTGTCTGGCTCTCGCTGTTGCTGAGGCTGAAGGCATACTCGTTGCCATCACGTGGTGCATAGTAAGCATCACCCACTGCACCTGCTCCACCGCCTGCGAGACCATTGACTACGTTTATCCACTGTCCGCCAACGTTGTTGAAGCGCTGTACATAGATACCGCCGCTGAAGTTGTTTGATGAGCCTGAGTTATAATCATAAGAGACGAGTGTCTTCCATGTTAGACCCTTGAGAGGTGTTATGGCAAGATATGCATTTGCCAGGGCGCGGTTAGAGCGGTTACGCGCTCTGTTCTCCATCTGCTTTGCATACATGTTGCCAAGTGTTGTACCCCAGAATCCGTCATTGAAGTTCTTGCCACCTGTCACCTCACCGAATGTGCCGTCAGGGTTGACAACTTGAGGCGATACATATGTGCCAGCAGGAACTCCCTGGTATGTAACGGTGCTGCTTGTCACGAAGTCCATTGAAGGGCATGCGAAGGCGAAGTCACGGAGAGACGAGAGGTTACCGAAGTTACCGACAGAGCTGTTTGAGCCGTGAGAGTCTGTATGGGTGAAGCTTACCTCAGCGCCATATTCCAAGTAGCTGTTCACCTTTGTCTTGACATTGGCACGGGCTGTAATACGCTGATACTGTGTATTTACAACGATACCGTCATTGCGGAGGAATCCGAGTGAGGCAGCATAAGTTGTCTTGTCTGTTCCGCCTGATGTTGAGATGTTGTAGTTCTGTCTCCAGGCTGAATTGGTCATAACATCCTGCCAGTCGATAGCATTACGCT
Organism: uncultured Prevotellaceae bacterium; assembly: GCA_945833925.1. Classification (GTDB taxonomy): domain Bacteria; phylum Bacteroidota; class Bacteroidia; order Bacteroidales; family Bacteroidaceae; genus Physcousia. Next base: position 817 of record CAMAFX010000113.1, on the reverse strand, counting down.
TCCCGTCATATTGTGCTGTCCAGACAGGGTTCCACATGAGAGGGTTGCCGCTCGCGTCAACCTGACCGTCGTTGACACGTGCCTGACGAAGATTGGCAGCATACTGGTCAACATCGCATACATCGAGTGTGCGTGAGAGTGTCTGGAGGCCGAAGTCGGCAGTGACATTGATATTGGCGTGGCCCTTATTTCCATGCTTTGTTGTGATCATGATGACACCGTTAGCGCCGGCAGCACCATAGATAGCAGTGGCAGAGGCGTCCTTGAGGACATCAATGCTCTCAACGTCAGATGGAGAAAGGAAGTCTGCGTTTGTGCCGACCTGGATGCCATCGACAACATAAAGCGGGGCGGCCGAGCCATTGATGGTGGCGACACCACGGATGCGTATCTGTGCTTTCGAGTCAGGAGAACCGTCCTGCATAGTCACTATCACACCAGGAGCGGCGCCCTGAAGTCCCTGACTGATATTCACAGGTGATTTCTTGAGCATTGACTCTTTATCGACAGATACTACAGAACCAGTGATGTCTGATTTCTTCATCGTGCCATAGCCGATAACGACGACATCATTAAGCATGGTGTTATCTTCCTTCAGAACAACGTTTACCTGCTGTTTGCCTGCTACGCTGACTCTTTGAGGCAGATATCCAATGTAAGAGACATTGAGGACTCCATTCTCCGCTATATTGACAGAGAAATTACCGTTAACATCAGTCACAGTACCAGTCTGTGTACCGACAACTTTCACCGTAGCGCCTGCAACAGGGCTTCCGGTTTCATCGTTTACTGTTCCCTTAACCACGTTCTGAGCCCA
>CAMAFX010000112.1 GCA_945833925.1 uncultured Prevotellaceae bacterium | reverse complement strand
GCGACCTCTCAGCTTCTGAGACACAGCTCACAAAGAGCAGCAGCTTCTCATGGACTTGGGACAACATCGTAAACTACAACACTACAATTGCCAAGGACCACAGTCTCGGCATCATGGGACTCATCTCTGCCACATCAGGCAATACGGAGACATACTATTGGGTTACCAATGGAGTTATGGCAAAGACAGACTGGTATAACATGGGTACAGGTACATACAATGCCGACGCTTCTTATTCATCATACGGCGAGAACTCCATGCTCTCATACGCAGCTCGTCTCAACTATGGCTACAAGGACAAGTACCTTCTCACAACAACATTCCGTTGGGACGGTAGCTCTAAGTTCGCCGATGGCAACCGTTGGGGATGCTTCCCTTCAGTGGCTCTCGCATGGCGTGCTTCAGAGGAAGAGTTCCTGAAGAAGATCGACTGGCTGAGCAACTTGAAGGTTCGCGCAAGCTACGGTGTGACTGGTAACAACAAGGGTACAAGCAACTATGCCACACAGCAGACCGTAAGCGGTCCGGTATTCTATCCTTTCGGTGGCACTTCTTTCTCCGGATACTATCCATCAAGCATCGTGAACAAATCTTTGTCATGGGAGAAGTCACATGAAATCAACCTCGGTCTCGACTTCGGATTCCTCCGCAACCGCATCAGCGGTACTATCGACTGGTATAAGAAGAACTCCAAGGAACTTCTCTACACCGTTCAGCTGCCTCTCGTAACTGGTGGCGGTAAGATGACAACCAACGTGGGTGAGGTGCAGAACACTGGTATTGAGATTTCTCTCAAGACTGTGAACATCCAGACCAAGGACTGGAACTGGACAACCTCGTTCAACTTCTCACACAACAAGAACAAGATTGTTGAGATCAACGGTACTGGCGAGGACCTTCCTGCTGACGGTCTATTCTTGGGACAACCAATTAATAATGTATATGGCTACGATTGGGCAGGCATTGTTACCGACCGCAACATGACAGTGCCAGACACTGAGATAGCAAAGGCTAAGGGCTTCACACCGGGTCAGTCTGTTAAGGAGTATGACTACTACTACCAGTGCTACGGTTGGACAGAGGGTCAGCCTATCATCACCGACCGCAATGGCGACGGCACCATCAACGACGACGACAAGTTCATCTATCGTTCAGACCCATCATGGACCGGTAGCCTCACCTCAAACCTGAACTACAAGAACTGGGACTTCTCGTTCTCTATCTACACCAAGCAGAATTTCAAGGTTTACTCAAACTTCATGTCGGAGAACATCGGTTACTCACGTGCAAAGCAGATGATTGCCGTTGACTACTACATCCCTGCAGGAACACTGTTGATGTGCGACGGAGTGAACGCCGACGGTACATACATTAACCCGGTTTATCAGGAGACAACTCATTATGGTTCTTATCCTATGGCAGCAGTCAACAACGGATTGCAACCTGTATCTGACTACTGGAACAGTGCGAAGTGCATTGTTGATGCTTCTTACTGGAAGGTACAGAACATCACTCTCGGCTACACATTCCCGAAGAGTCTGCTGAAGCACATCGGTTGCCAGCACCTGCGTCTCTATGCTACAGTGACTAACCCATTCGTCATCACCGACTATGTGGGCTTCGACCCAGAATGGGCTGGCGCAGCCAACAAGAATGACGGTCCAAGCACCGTGACATGGCAGTTTGGTGCAAGCATTAAGTTCTAACAAAACAAAACAGAAGAAAAATGAAAACATATATCTATAAATCCATTGCAATGATGTTTGCTGCAGGGGCTCTCATGACAAGCTGCAGCGACTTCCTTGACGCTGAGAACAAGACTGCGGCTGGCGTGGAGGCTGACGAATATTTCGGAAAAAGCCCTAACGAGTTGCTTGTCACCGTATATAGCAACCTGAAGTCGCTCGTTACTCAGGTCGATATACATGACCAGGGTACTGACCTCTTCTTCAACACACGTGGTCACGCTGCCGGTTCGTTCAACGACTACACACTCACTCCTGAGAACGGTACGGTACAGAGCTACTACTCACAGTGCTATAACGTCATACGTCTTGCCAACGGTGTAATACAGTATGCTGGTGAGGAATCACAGGAGGCTTACGAGGCTCGTTTCGTGCGTGGCTATGCCTACTATCTGCTGACACAGCAGTTTGGATCCGTACCATACATCACTGAGTACATCAACAGTGCAGAGCGTGAATACCCACGCACTCCACTCGACGAGGTTTACTCAAGCATAATAGATGACCTCACAGACCTCTACAACAACTCTTCACTTGCCGCACAAGACCACACAGGCCACGCAAGCAAGCAGGCTGTTGCCGCCTTGCTCGCTAAGGTTTGCCTCGCTGCAGGTTGGGATGTTCACACATCACTCCAGAACGCAGAGCAGGGAACATATTCCGTAAGCAGCACTGGGTATTTTTCTGATGCCGCCACTTGGGCTGAAAAAGCAATCAACGGTGTACAGCTGACAATGTCGTTCGACGACAAGTGGTCGCCATACAAGGAAGGCAATGCAGAGGAAATATGGTCAGTACAATACGACCGCGCCTCTTATCCTGGAGACGTGTCGAGTGGAGGTCATAGCCTGCAGAACACCTATGGAGGATATTTCGGCAACGTGACAGAGTTCGGTCTGAAATATACCAATAGCGACAACCAGCCGACAGCAAAGGCTATCATGCTCTTCGACAAGGCTGACAAGCGCTACGAGGCAACATTTATGACCACATACTACAACAGCTCAAAAGATGGTTCTTCAGCTGCCGACTGGGGAACAAGCGGATACTTCGCTTATTATAACCTCGACGCAGCCAAGCTGGCATCTCAGCCTATAGCTCTTAAGTTCTATCACCCAGCAACAACACAGGCTGAGGTGGAGGCTGACCTAAAGGCTCACAAGGCTCAGTATGCCAACTATACCAACCGTGCTAAGGTGCAGAAGGCTGTTCGTCTCGACGACTCTAACAACGTACTGGAATACACCTTCAACGACGACGGTTCTTACAAGGCTGCCAAAAAGACCACATATGCTGAGTATATGGAAACTACAGATGCTTTCGGTAGTGTTAAGAAGTTCGACGATCCAGAGTCTGACCAACTCACTGGAAACAACGACTATCGAGACATCGTTATCTTCCACGTCAGCGATATGTATCTCGTTGCTGCTGAGGCTTACCTCATGGCAGGCGATAAACCAAAGTCTCTTGCTAAACTCAATGCAGTGCGTCAGCGTGCTGGTCTTGCCAACCTCGCCTCGTTCGAGGCTTATGTGCCAGAGTACTCAACAAGTGCCACATTCACAATCAAGGAGATCGACGTGATTCTCGACGAGCGTGCACGTGAGCTTTATGCAGAGCGCCAGCGTTGGA
>CAMAFX010000111.1 GCA_945833925.1 uncultured Prevotellaceae bacterium | reverse complement strand
TATGCTCATCGTCAGTACGATGGCTAATGCACAGTTGATGGACAAGTTCTTCTTCTCTATCCCGACAGACAAGATGGCTGACGGATGGGTTATCCAGGACGCAGGCAACTTCGTAGGAACCCCTGGAAAGGACTACTTTCAGGCTTACAACAAAAAGAACGGCGGTCGTATGCTCAACTATTTTTGGAATGAGGATGCGTGGGCAAAGATGGATGTGAACAATCTGCCAAACAACGAGTACAAGTTCACAATGAACTTGAACATGTCAAACATGGCTGCTCGTGGAGACATGGAGTTCGTTCTTCTTCCAGTAAATGCTTGTACATCAGGTGACAAGCGAGTTTCTACTCACAATTATCGCTGGATCAACAATGAGGGAGAAGACTACTTCTTCCGCTGGAGAGTAGGTGTAGCTCCTACAGCTGCCAATGGCGAATTTACTATTTGGATTAACGAGAATCCTACAGCCAATAATGATTGGACTCAGACAACCGAGGAAACTCTCGTTCTCCAGAGCCAAAAGACTTACAAGTTCGCTTGCGTGATTAACGTAGTCAACAAGACTGCTACTTACACAATCGCTGACGAGGAAGACAATGTACTCGCAACAGGTGTTCACAACTATGTTTGCGCAGAGGACCGTGCTGGTATCTTTGTTTTCTCAATGAACGGAGCATCAGTTCACCAACTCTCTAACATTGGTCTCTCAACTCAGGTTGAAGGTCCATTCGCAGGTACTCCTTCTGTTGACCCATTGGCAGTAATCGGCACTCAGCGTGCATATTATGTAAACTTTGCCGAAGGCGAAGTGCTCCACTGGGTACAGCTCGGTGATGCAGAGGATGCCGTAACCGGTGATTCATACGCAAACGGCGAGGAATATACAGCTGAATATTGGACGGCTAATGACACTCGCGACTTTGAGGGTAATGAACAGGATTACTTTGGAAGCAAGATTATCTATTGTACAGAGTCTGGTAACCTCAGAGTATGGACAACACTTGCAGATGATGAATCAAACATTTCTGATGAGTCTGTAACTGCAGTTGAATGTGTTGAAGTTGTTATGCCTACTCCTGTAGCTACAATTACAAACGTGGAAGAGGGATATGGAAAGGAATACACTCTTACTGTTGACAACTCTGAAACCCTGCTTAAGCCAGAGGTGTCAATTCACTATGTTGTTAAGAATGCATCAGGATCTGTAATCTCGGAAGGTACAGACCTGTCAGGTGTGAAAGTTACATTCACAGAGCCTGGAACTCTCGAACTTTACTCTTTGGATGCAAAGCACCCTGATCCTTGGTATTCTCCTTCTGATGTTGTTACTATCAACAACAATGTTGAATACGTTCAGCACAGCCTTACCAACTTTGCTTGGACAAAGGCTGAGTGCGATGCTGCTAAGGCTGGTTACACTGTAACTGAGATTGTTGACAATGCCAACAAATCTCACTGGGATCGTATCTACTCTGACCAGAAGTATGGCTATGACGCTCTTGGCAATGCTTCAGTATGGGCTGACGGTACTGAATATGAATGGGTGAAGGAAGGCTTCGGCTTCTATGAAGGAACATCAATCGGTACAGACAATGCTAAGTGGAATGTACAGGTTCCCGATGATATCTTCACAGGTTTCTCTCCATTAGTTCCAGAAGATAGAACATACACTGCTGGTGCTTGGGCAATATTCCCACTCGAGGGTATTGTTTACTATGCAATCGACATCACTAACCTTAATGTTGGTATCGAGCCCAAGTATGTATCTGACGATGCTTCTAAGCCAAACTTCTTCATCGTTCACACTCGTGGTGGCTACGACCGTCCTGACAAGGGTGACTGCAACGCCACAACTGTATGTGTAGCCGGTGAGAACTACAGCCTCTATCGTTACGACACCGCCATCTGCGACGTTCGCATCATGACTTACAAGGGCTTCGATGTAGGCACTGGTATCTCTTCTGTAAATGACAATAATGAAGCTGCTCCTGCAGTGAAGAAGGTTATGACCAAGAACGGTATCCTCATCGTTAATGGTGATAAGGTATTCAACGCTACAGGTGCTCGTGTGAAGTAATTCACATACATAAGAGACTAAATAATTCGACCGGGACTGCGCGCTACTATAGCGACAGTCCCGGTTGTCTTGTTTTATTATACTACTGCATTTTTTACATTGCAAACAGTGCATCCATCGTCACTGTAGATTGAAAGATGCTTGAATGTATTCCGTTGCGCAGTCCATATGTGGTTATCAAGACATTGCGTATGGCATGCCTTGTCTTTGTGAAATGGCGGAATGTTGATGCACGTTCTCGCAAATGACGCTCATAGTCTGCGGTGACAATAAAATCAGCCTGACAGTACTTCATCTCACACAAGTCGATGATTTTGTCAGCCCTTTCCAATACAAGGTCTATCTGTGTTCCTTCCCATTCTGCTCCATCTTTGTCTATTTGACGCTTGCATGCCCAGGCACTGGCTGATGTTAATACTCCGGAGATGCCCAAACTGCTTCGAATCTGTGAAAGATGGTGCAGACAGACTTGCTCGAATGCATAGCCAGCCCAAGCGTTATGCTGGGCATCTTTGATGTTTGACCAGAAATGTCGGTCGATTCCCTCTTCCCGGCGTATGAACTTCGAGTGGAAAAGGGAAAACATGTCTGTGAGCTGATACAATGCGTCCCGTTCCTTCTTGCCAAAGGCATAATAGCGTCTGATGAAATCACATTTGCAAAGATTGTCGAGAACAACACTTAAGCCTCCTCCGTCGCGTATATCGCCTAATGCCTCCTTTATCTCCTTTAGGGACAATCCCTTTGACTTGGAAGATATAGCCTCCACTACCTGTCTGTAGATTGCTGATGACCTGAAAAGAGATCGAAAGAGGAAGTCATACTCAGTCCTCAACGGAGCACTATGGTCGAAAAAGAGCGAGTCGATGTTCTGACTGAATGTCTTGTTCCTGTCGAGCATATCCAAATAATAAGGAATGCCTCCCATCACCATATACGCTTCAAGTATCTGATAGCGATTCCATACTATTCCTTTTGTCTCTATTAGGAACTGCTCAACCTCTCCAAGACAAAAGGGTGCAAGGTATATGGTGCGCGAGCAGCGACCATAAAGTCCGCCCTTGTCGCCAATCTTAATAATATTACATGCTATTGATTGATTGTCTGTTGCAAAATTACAAAAAAAACGTCATATCTGCCAATATTACCTGTCCGTAATAGTGTAATTTAACATAGTTGCGGCGAAATTATATAAAATTACCTGTCCGTAACTATATAATTATTACCACTTACGGACGAGAGAATCATAGGGACAGGTTCCTCTGGCCCTACGTCTTGAATTCCTTGAACTCCCTGGCTCCTTTAACTTTCCTAACTTCCGAACCAACGGTCACTGGCCGAATGGTAAAGTATAGTTGAGTAAACTCCGAGGTATGTCTTGACGACTTGTTTTAATATTTTATAGTAAATTTGTGTTAAATTACTGCAGTTTCGTAGTTAAAAAACCTTTCTTCTATCACTACTATCA
>CAMAFX010000110.1 GCA_945833925.1 uncultured Prevotellaceae bacterium | reverse complement strand
GTGTATGTCATACCACCGCAGAGGATGAGCTTGTCAACCTTGCCGAGAAGGTTCTCGATGATACCGATCTTAGAAGATACCTTTGAACCACCCATGATAGCAACGAATGGACGCTTGATGTCGCTCAGTACGTTGTCAACAGCCTTAACCTCTTTCTCCATGAGGAAGCCGAGCATCTTGTTGTCTGCGTCGAAGTAGTCAGCGATAACAGCAGTAGAAGCGTGCTTGCGGTGAGCTGTACCGAATGCATCCATTACGTAGCAGTCAGCGTAGCTTGCGAGAGTCTTTGCGAACTCCTTCTGGCTTGCCTTCATAGCCTTCTTTGCCTCTTCGTATGTAGGATCCTCCTTGTCGATACCTACTGGCTTACCCTCCTCTTCAGGATAGTAGCGAAGGTTCTCGAGCAAGAGTACTTCGCCTGGCTTCAATGCAGCGGCAGCGTCCTGTGCCTTAGCGCAGTCTGGAGCAAACTTAACCTCTGCTACACCAAGAGCAGCAGCAACAGCCTCCTTGATTTGACCCAAAGAGAGTTCTGGCTTAACCTTGCCCTTTGGTTTGCCCATGTGGCTCATGATGATGAGTGAACCACCACCAGCAAGAATGTGCTTCAATGTTGGGAGTGCACCACGGATACGTGTGTCATCTGTAATCTTACCGTCCTGCAGAGGTACGTTGAAGTCTACACGAACGATTGCCTTTTTACCGGCGAAATTGTACTCGTTAATAGTCATTTTCTTTTAATTTTAAAAGGTTTATTTAATTAGTTTCTTTCTTTTTTTGAGCAATTCTCTAATGTGTCATCGTTGTATGATAATTTTTTGTGCCTTGTAAGACTTATAAATTATGTATACAACATCGCAAAGTTACAAATAAATTCTGAATTGCAATTGTTTTTTTTAGAAATTTATTTCTATTTGTTGATGTTTGAGTATATCGTACTCTCTAAACATTATTTGAGTAGTATTTCTCTGCTATGGCTTTGCTGACTACATATCCGGTTGTCCATGCAGCCTGAAGGTTGAATCCTCCGGTTAAGGCATCGATGTCGAGCACTTCGCCTGCAAAGTAAATGCCTTTATGGTTTATGCTTTCCAGTGTGTTCTTGTTGATTTCTGTCAGTGCCACTCCGCCACACGTTACGAATTCTTCCTTATATGCACCTTTCCCCGTTATGCGATAGGTGTCGTTGATAAGCATGCTTGCCAGCTTTCTCATCTGTTTCGGTCCTGTGTCCATCCACCGTCTTTCTGTCGACAGTCCGGCTTTCGTAATCAGATACTGCCAATGCCTTTGGATGAAAATGTTTGGGTAAACCGAAATTAACAGTTTCTTTTGATTCGTTTCTGCCAAATCCTTAATTATTGAAAGAACCTCTTCTTCGTTCTTGTCGTCAAACCAGTTTATTGCGAGTTCAGCTTGATAGTCATTTTCAGCCAGCCATCTTGCCCCGTATGAAGACAGTTTCAGGATGGCGGGACCAGACATACCCCAATGTGTGATGAGCAGTGGTCCGCTTGCAGTCATCTTAGTTCCTGAAAGCCGTGTGCTGACCTGCTTTACGACTGTTCCCATCAGTTCATGCAGTTCCTTGTCCTTAATGTTGAAGGTGAAGAGAGACGGTACCGGTGGAACACACTTTATGTCAAGAGGCGAGAGAAAATCCATACCACTGATTTTCGGTTTTCCTCCTACAGTAACGACAATGCAGTCGTATTCCTTCTGTAGTGTTGTTATGTCCGAAATCTGATTTTTCAGCTTTACTATAACTCCAAGCCTTCTCAGTGTTATGTCCATTTTGTTGACAATCTCCATTGCGTCCTGTGACACTGGAAACACACATTCGTCTTCTTGCGTCATAAGTGGCACACCGATCTCCTCAAACCAGTTGTATGCATCAGTATGCGAAAATACCTTTAACAGATGCTTCATTAGTTTGCTGCCTCTCGGATAGACACGTTCTGTGCTTACAACCTGTTTGAAGGAATTTGTTACGTTGCATCTGCCACCTCCTGTTATGGCAACCTTTGCAAGTAGTTTATTGCCTCCTTCGTAGATGACAACTTCCGATTCAGGTATCAGTCTTTTTGCGTTAATGGCACAGAAGCAACCTGCAGCACCCCCACCTATTATTGCTATTTTCATTGTTTTAACTATACGTTGCTGAATTGTTACTTTAACAGCTCTGTAGGTACACAGTCTGCCATCGCCTTGTATGCAGCCTCGCTTGGGTGAAGGTGGTCTCCTGAGTCAAAACCAGGTGCAAAGGATGTCGGTCTGTTCTTGTCTCTTACAGCCTTGTCGAAGTCAATGCTGCCGTCAAAAATGTCGGATGAGAGAAGCCATTCGTTAAATTGCATTCTCATCTGATCTCTGTCTTCGTTGTACGTTCTCCATCCTTCTATTGGGAGAAGTGTTCCGCTCCAAACTTCGAGTCCGAGTTTTCTTGCGTGCTTTACGTAAATTTCCTTTACTCCATCTTTCATCTCTTCCAGTGTTGGCATATCGCTCCATGGACGGAACGGATTCACGTCAGTTCCTACTGGATGAATGATGTCGTTTATTCCGTGCTGAATGATAACGGCTCTTGTTCCGCTGACGTTGGCTTCGATGGGAAAACGTGTTTTTCCTTTCAGTCCGTATGCTTGGTATGTGATGCAGTCGTACTGCCTGAGTATTCTCGTTCCGCTTACAGCTCTTCTGATAATCGATACGTTACAGAACCCTTCCTCCTTTGCACGAAGTGTCAGGTAGTCAGGCCAGCTCTGTGCTGTTATTGAGTCACCATAGCATATCAAAGCGTGGTTGCGTTCTTCGGTATGTATGTCTATCGTGTTGAGGAAGTAGAACCAGTTTGTGTTGCGAGTCTTTTCAATTGGAAGTATTTCCTCCTCTGTGTAGTCGCCATAAGAGTACTGGCCTTTTGACAATGGACCGGTGATGAGAGTGCCTGCGTTCATTTGGGTGAAACCTTGCAGATATAGACTGACGAAGATGGTTTCGTCTGCCTTAATGTCAATAGGCAGTTCGTCGCTTTCCCTCTCAGTTCCCGGTTTGATACGCAAAGACTGATTTCCGTCAAAGGTGAGTGGCAGAGACTCAAACGAGTTTCTTTTTCTTCCTATTATTACCTTTGCTATTGTTACGTCTTCGGTACCTGTCAGGTTAGAGAATCTGCACCTTATCCTGTCTCCGCTAAAGCACATTCTGATAGGGTAGCGCAGTGTTATGTCTTTCGCATAGTAGGCTTCCTTGCGGTCTGTAATTGATGTCGCGTTGCCCCAGCAACTAACCCATTTTGAATATTGTTCTTCCATCGTCTTTAACTCTGATTCACTCGATTTATATTTGAGTATTCTTTTTTATTCCGTACAAAGTTAATGTGTTTTATCTTTCCTTACAAAAAACTTTCCCAATTATTTCTTTTGAGACTCATTTTGTTACTTCTTGCAACCGTTCTTTGTTCCCTAAATTTATAAAGTAGCAGTTTCCTAAAAGTCCCGCATCTGCATTTTCAAAGTCTCGCGTCTGCTTTTTCAAAGTCCCGCATCAGCTTTTCCAAAGTCCCGCATCTGCTTTTCCAAAGTCCCGCATCTGCTTTTTTAAAGTCCCGCA
>CAMAFX010000109.1 GCA_945833925.1 uncultured Prevotellaceae bacterium | reverse complement strand
AAAATTGATGGCTTCTTCGATATATCCGCTCAGGTTCTCCTCGATGATAGTCCGCACAGCTTGCTCCACCTCCGGACTGTTGCCGAGGAAACGGCGGCGCGGGATCTTGATGGTGGTACCGGCTTTCTTCAGTGCCATGAACTTCCAGAACTCGGATTCGTCGCTCAGTTGCACCGTCCGTTTGTCATTTCGCCGGCTGCCGTCTTTCTTGCGCCCAAAGGAGCCGGTCGCCTCGTAGTATTTGTGCCAGAAGTATTTCTTCATCCTTGGGGTAACTACTATCTCACCACCCTCATTGTGAATGGCAGCGTAGGGCAGGTCGGTATAGAACGTGATGCTGTTCTCGGTAGTCCGGCTCTGGATGCTACGGCGCAACTGACCCGTATCGACGAGGATATGACCGTCTGGACGCATCGGGCTACGCCTGCGCTGCCATGCTTCACTAAAGAATGCCTCACGCTCAAAGTTCTGGTCGAACTCGTCGGACATCTCCACTTGTATGTCCTTAAGGATTCTTCTTAAAATAGCCTGGGTCTCTGACTTCATCTTCGGGGAATAATAGCTCAGGGAACAAAAAGCCCTCTGCTGAAAGCGCCGCCCGTTCCTCAAATTGAGGATTGGACGATGCCTTCAGCAGATTATAAAAGGTGCGCTCACAAATGCCGTATTTCGGATAAACGTAACGCTTCCATATCTCCCTGTTCGGGAGGCCTGTTCTGACGTAGGTGTCGTAAATCTGATTGATGTCGGCTACTCGTTTCGCATAACTTTTTCCTTTTCGCTTCTTGGGTCCCATGCAGCTTGATTAGACATATCGGGGTTACTTACTTTCTTTATAGGGGCGGATGTGGAGTTTCATTTCGCAACTCACAAGCACTCTGCCGCTGCCGTCACAGTTAGGGCATTTTCTCGAGAAACCCAACTTAGTGACCTTGCCTGTGCCGTGGCATTCACGGCACAAGGCAACTTTCTCCGGTTTGGTCACTTCCTTGATCATACGGTGGTCTCCTCTTTCTTGGGTTCTACATAGAAGGTCTCGTCCTGCGCCACCATGATACCGCATTCGGCCATAGCCGTACCCATCGGAACCTGCTTCTTGGTGATTTCGTTCTCAATGAACTCAACAGCCTCCAGTTCGCGGTCGGCCAGCAGCTTATCCTTGGCGATTTCCTCGCTGGTGCGTACATAGCCAGGCATGAACTTCTTCACCAGCGTCAGCGCACTCGCCCAGGTGAAGCCCTTCAGGGTCTTCAACTTCGGCGTGCCGGTGCGGAAACCGATGGTGCCGTGAGCCATGTCGAGGCTCTTCTTCTTGGTGAACAACTCTGCCTGGTTCTCGGTGGCGAAACTCTGGAGCACGTCAAAGGCTTTGTCCTTCTCAGCGCCAAGAGTGGCCAACTTGTCGGCGTACTTCTCACGGATCTTGGCGCACTGCAGTTCTATCTCTGCATTGATTTTCTGAATCTGTGCGTCACTCTTCGCATAGGTTGCGAATGCTTCATCAGCGGCCTCACGGGTCACGCCGGTGATAATGGTCTTTTTCTGTCTTGCCATTGTCTCTTGTTTTTTGATTGTTATTATTGGTGAACTTAATTTATGCTTGGCCCATACCCACCAAAGGCACGGCGATATAGGTTACTTCTTTTCTGGTATCCTGCGACTCTGTCGCTGCCTCCTGAGCCTTGGCTGGTCTCAAACCGCCCTTGTTCATAATGGCACGCAACTTCACCTGCAGCGCGTCGAGGTCTTTCACGCCCAACTGAGCGAACTCCTTGCCGGCAATGCGCGGGTCCTCGCAAAAGGCATTGACGCGCTGCCAGTCGGTGGTGTCGATACCTGCCTTCTGCATCAGCTTCAGGCACACGCTGCGCTTCTTCCTCAGTTGCTCCTTCCAGCCGGTGCGTTCCTCCAGCGAGGCGCACATGGCGTCGTACTCTTTCTGTGTCATTTCCTTCAGACTCGTGGTCCGACCGTCCGTGAAACTCGACACAAGGGTCTCTTTCATATCCTCGGTATTACCGCCAGGCAGACGGTTCAGTGAGGCATAGAAGCGGTGGTAGTTCTGTACGCTCATAACTTTGCTATTATCTTGTGTAACTTGTTACCGGCTGTCTCCAGCCCTTTCTCATAGCCTATCAGCAAACCACAGAAGGCTCCGGCAACGGTACCGGCAATAATGCCGAACACAGGAGCGAGTACTACAACCAGCCAAAACAGTGGATTCCACCATTTCGGTGCAAGCAAATTCATTTTCTTGATGTCTGTTTTCATATTGCTATCTGGTTAAAATTAAACGTGATTCCCATATCCTCAATCTTTTGATATTATTTGTCACTAATGCAGTACATGAACACATCGAGAATCTTGGTCTCATTCACGGCGGTAATAACGTAATCTACCATTGAGCCACGCATCACCTCTTCGGTATTCTTGCGAGCCGTTTCTATATCGGCACCCTGTACAAGATAGGTCATGGCGGTTTGTTTCTCATTCATCGTCTTTTCATCGATTGTGATGAAGGACAGACGTATTTTATACCATTTGTCAGCGGTAGAGTCATCACTAAAGAACACCTCCTTGAAGGGGGCACGGCTAATGTCGAGGACTTCAAATTCGCCTTTGACATAGGGGGCCATTTCTTCGCAGATGTGCTTCTCTGCTTCACCGAATGAAAGTGAGTCAATGACATACTGCTCGGTTGTTTTTTTCTGGATGCCAGTCTCTCGTGTCTGGTCGTAACGAATTTTGGTGATAAACCAGTTTGCTGTAATTGATTTCATGTGATAAATGCTTTAGGGGTTATACTTTCTCTTTTGCCAGTCTGAATCGTTCCTTCAGCACAACGTCCCAATGGCAGGATTCGCAGCATTCGCCTTCCTCTTTCACTGGGTAGGGATCATTGCCGTAGCCGTAGAAGGTCTTGCCGCAGATGCAGCACTTGTGTTCCTCGTTGTGTACGTCGTCTTCCTCAAACATAGGCTTCAGACCGCAACTCGTCGCAACGTCCAACTCCAGCTTCGCACCCTTGCTCACCCACCAGCCCTTCAGCATGTAGATATACTGGCACTCCAGCAGCATATCAATGTCAACTCTCATGTGCTCTCTCCAGTCGCCTGGCTGAGGCAGTCCGTTTTCAAACGGGTTCACAGGTTCGTAACCCTGTGCGCGGAGGTGGGTCGCTGCTGCACTGAATGCTGCCTTACGCTCCTCCAGATCATAGTGCGCTATCGCACCGCTGATGTAAACTTTCTTGCTCATTGTCTCGTTATTTTATTGTTTTACTATGTTCACTTTCTCGGCGGCTCGAAGGTAGTTGAGTATTCTCGCTGCATACAGGGGGTCGATGGTCTCTATCACACGGCAGCCCTTGGTCTTGGCCATCCGCAGGGTGAGGTCGCACTTGCCGCTATACATCCAGTCGTCGATCACCATCCCGACATTGTCGCCTTTCACTAATAACTGGTATTTGTCCATAGCCTCATACGTTATTGGTTGTTCTTAATACGCCTTCTTCCCATACTACGAAACTGTTGCCTGCATCGGGATTGAAGCGTCCTTGGCAGTAGGCTCGGAAACCGACAACCCTTACTTTCACACCAGCACGGTAGCGAAGCCTGACGGCTGGTTTCCCCAACGGTTGCCCTTTGGCTTCCTGACTGATGAAGATGAAACTCTTCTTCGGGAAGGCTTCGAGCAGGGCTTTCGTTTCCGGCCATTCCCAGCCTGCGTCCTGGAACGAGTCCACGATGATGAACTTCGCACTGTGTCGTTTCTTCAGGCGCTCTGTCAGGTCTTCCACGGTGTCACTGGTCACCACACGGAACCAGCCCTGTTTCTTGTCAAGGTCAAACCGTAGCATTCGCTCCTGGAAAGACTGGTTCAAACCTTCCTCGTAACTCATGTAGAGCACCTGCCCGTAGTGGGTCAGTTCGTAGGCCAGTTGCATCACGAAAGAACTCTTGCCGCTGGCAGACGCACCGCTGATGAACCAGGTGGAGTTCTCCTCCGGCAAACCGAAGGATTCTTCCCACCGGCCACCCCACGGCAGCGTCTTATAGGTCTTCTTGGCTATTTCTTTCGGACTGTAGGCTC
>CAMAFX010000108.1 GCA_945833925.1 uncultured Prevotellaceae bacterium | reverse complement strand
CAATCGTTCTACATGGACACGCCTTACTAACTGACAACCTTAAACTTAGCAAAACGCAGCAGAAGTTGCTTGGTGCCTACGTTTACGAAGTCGACCGTTGCCTTGGTGTCCATGCCGGTTCCCTCCAGCTGCGTCACCTTTCCTACACCGAAACGGCTGTGTTCTATCACCGAACCAACATGCAGTTCTGCCGAACTTGCCGATGCCTGACTGTCAGAAGTCTGTGTCGGAGGCGTTATTCTTGCTCCACCAAGCGATGGAGACGACACACCGCTCCTGCAAAACGATGATGGCTGAGCCGTCGGTGTGGACTTGGGTAAGCTCGACACTCTCTTTAGCGTCTTGCCCCACACCGATGGTGGATATTTCGATGCTTCTGTCTGCGACGAAGTGCCGAAGTTGGTTCTGGCAGAAGTCGTATTTGATGAACTACCGAAAAGACCTCTCGTAGAATCCGAATTCAAGGAACTGCCGAAGAGTCCTCTCGACATGTCTTGTTTTGGTTGCGATGCACCTCCAGTGCTCAGATATCGGCTGTCTATCTCCCTAAGGAAACGGCTTGGCGAACTGGTCTCTGTCTTTCCGAATCGGAAACGTGTCTGTGCAGTGGTCAGAAACAGTTGCTCCTCTGCTCTGGTCATTGCCACATACATCAGTCGCCGCTCCTCTTCCAGTCCCTTGCTGCCTTCCTGCAGAGCCATCTGGTTGGGGAAGAGTTCCTCCTCCAGACCAACCACGAAGACAATCCTGAACTCCAGTCCCTTGGCACTGTGCACCGTCATCAGCGTCACCTTGCCTTGTGTGTCCTCGCACTCACTCTCGTTCTGGTCATCGTCCAGATCACTCAGCAGCGACACCTCCTGCAGATAGTCTCTCAACTGGCATGGTGCGCCCTGCTCCTGGCGTTCCTCGACGAATGCAGCCATACCGTCGAGCAACTCCTGCAGGTTCTCCTGCCTTGATATGTCGTCTGCCTCCCTGCCCTTGTTGATGTCGGCAGACACACCGCTCTCCAGCACAATCTTGCGTGCCAGGTTGTAGGCATCCGTATTATCTGCCAGAACGCAGAACGAGCGCATCATCTCTACGAAATTGCCCAACTTGGTTAGCGTGCCCTTGTTCACCTCGAGTCCAAACTCGCTCGGTTTGTCGAGCACCTCCCACTGACTGACTCCATGATACACGGCGTTCTCCATGACCTTTCCCACCGTGGTCTCGCCAATGCCACGTGCCGGATAGTTGATGATGCGGCGCAGAGCCTCCTCGTCGTGTGGATTAACTGTCAGTCGCAGATAGGCGATGACATCCTTTATCTCCTTTCTTTGGTAGAAGGACAGTCCGCCGTAAATCCTGTATGGGTGCCCATCCTTGCGTAGCGACTCCTCCAGGCTTCTGCTCTGCGAGTTGGTACGGTACAGTATGGCTATGTCGCCGTATGGTATATGTTCGTGGTCATGCAGGTAGGCAATCTTCTTGCTCACCACGATGCTCTCCTCGAAGTCGCTGTGCACCTTGAACAGGCGTATCGGTGCTCCCTCTGCCTTTTCGCTGTATACATCCTTCTTTATCTGTCCCCTGTTGTGCCCTATCAGCGTGTTTGCTGCATTCACGATGTTCTGCGTACTGCGATAGTTACGCTCCAGCTTGAAGAGCTTCGCTCCCTGGTACATCTCCTGGAAATGCAGAATGTTGTCGATGTTTGCGCCACGGAAACTGTAGATGCTCTGTGCGTCATCGCCCACCACACAAACCCTCTGACGGTGCTGTGTCAACTGCCATACTATGCGGTGCTGTGCGTAGTTGGTGTCCTGGTACTCATCCACCAGTACGTACTGGAAACGCTCCTCGTACTTCTTCAGCACATCAGGGAATCGGTCGAAAAGGTAGAAGGTGTAGAGCAGCAAGTCGTCAAAGTCCATGGCATCGCTCAACTTGCAGCGCTGCATATACTTCAGGTATATCTTGCCTGTCATCGGTATGTTTGCTGCATGGTCATGTTCCGCTGCCGTCTTGCTGTTCATATAAGTGTCGGGAAAGACCAGCCTGTTCTTGGCGTCGCTGATACGGTTTACGATGGTCGAGGGCTTGTACACCTTGTCGTCAAGCCCCATCTCCTTGATGATGGTCTTCACCAGACTCTTCTGGTCGGTAGCGTCGTAGATGGTGAAGTTGCTGGAGAATCCCAGTTTGTCACATTCTATTCTCAGAATCCTCGAGAAAATGCTGTGAAACGTGCCCATCCACAGATTGCGTGCCAGATCGACGCCTACCTGCTTGGAGATGCGCTGCTGCATTTCTCGTGCAGCCTTGTTCGTAAAGGTCAAAGCCAGTATGCTCCATGGTGCAAAATTCTGCTCCAGGAGATAGGCTATCTTGTATGTCAGTACCCTTGTCTTGCCCGAACCGGCACCCGCTATGACAAGCGACGGTGCGTCAATACATTTCACGGCAAGTTGCTGGGCTTCATTCAGTTCCGAAAAATCAACCATAAAAAGAGTTTATTCAATACAGTGTCTTAGGATATTGAAGGCAAAGTCTCCGAGCATGTATGCCACTATCCACAGTCCGAACCTCCTCAGTCCCAACGAGAGAAACTCAGGAACGGACAGCAGACCCTTTACCTTTCCACTGGCGACGGCGAAGAGCAGGCTTGACACTATCAGCCAGCAACTCGCCACAAAGGGCACTCCGGTCAGCCAAGGCGAGGGCAGCAGTTCGCCAGTGATGCCAAGCAGCGGATTGTGCTTCATCGCCAGCGGACAGAGCAGGAAAACGATTCCACACAGCAGGACGGAGGCAGCATAGACTGATGCCCTACCCCCTTTCTTCAGCATTCCGACCATGCCCGACTCGCTGACACACGCCACCGAGGTCAACACGAAAATGGCACATGCCAGTCCGTAATCGGCAACCATCGAACTCCACGACGAGAAGAGCCAGCGCACCGAGTCTTCGGCAAACGGATTACCGACATCGCATCCAAGCACCGAAAGCACCCATGCCAGCATTACACCAAGCACAAGCACCGCCACCTCGACCAGAATCAGTACTGCTCCTGCCTTATTCATCATCGGGCTTCATGTTATCGAGGTCGATGATGCGCAGCTGCAGTGCACGCACCACCAGTCGCGTAGCGTTCACTCCGGTTCTTTCCGACTGGCTGAAGAGTCTGTTTATCAGTTCCACCTGACGCTTCTCCAGACTCTTCGCACCGAAAGGCATGCCCTTGAGCTGTGCTATCATGTCCTTGGTGTAGCCCAGTGCCAGATGGCGCAGAAAACGCTCATCGTATTCGTCTATGTCATAGTCGATTACGGCATCCCCACGCATTGCCTCGCTTACCACCGACTTCTTGAATCGTGCAATAATCTTCTCCAGAATAGGCTGGTTGAAAACGAGGCGCTTGCCACCCATCACGTTCTCCACATCGGTGTGCGTCAGCATCTCTCCAGTCTTCAGGATGATGCCGTCGGCACCAGCATTGAGCACCTCCACCCACAGCCTCTCGTTCAGGATTTCGCCTGTGAAGATGAGCACATGGGTCTGCGGATAGCGCGAGCGTACCTGTCGGCAGATGTCCACGCCCACTGTCGTGCTGCCTCCCAGTCCCAGGTCGAGCAGCAGCAGGTCGGGCACTTCCACCCTGAACAGTTTCCACAGTTCGCCCTCGTTCTGCGCAGTGCCGATTATCTCGGCTTCGGGTATGTCGCTGCGGAATATCTCTTCCGTTCCCTTAAGTTCGAGTTTTACATCCTCTACGATGATAACCTTAAATCTATCCATTCCGATTTAGTTTCTTACAACTACTTTCCTTCCGTTCTCGATAACGATTCTCGTGCCGTTGCCAGCATCTCTGCAACCACTGAGGTCATCAGCGACGCTATACGTCCTCCCGTGCACGACTCTGCCGTGCTTACGGTCCAGCCCCTGTCTGTCAACCTGTCCCGCAATATTTCAAGCATCTTCTTCATCTGTCATCCAGCATATCACGATAATAATTCCCCAAAGATACAAATAATTCTCCAATACTCACATATTGTACGTTCAAAAACAAAAAATAAATTTTAAAAATTAAAATTAGGGGGGGAGGATATACATATAGCGCGAAGCGCCATTTCACTCGAAGTCAGTAGTTATCCAGTTTCTATATTTGTGTATTTCTCCACATTACTCCTCCTCTTTCAGCATCGCTTGCGATGCCCTTCCTGGCACATAAGAGAAAGCCCTCGTGCACGTATGCGAGGGCGCACGCGCACTCCCCTCCCCCCTTTCTTCTTTATCTATTTCTTCTTTTTATAAAGGGGGAGTGGGGGAAAATCTTTTTCTTCTTGTTCTGTTTCTTCTTTGCGCCCTTTTTTGTCATTCTCCGCCTTCATTCTAACATCCGTTTTTCCATCATTATCAACCCCTTTCACACCACCGTTTCCAACCTCCCTTCCCCCCCCCATTCATACCCTTCACTCCCTACGACACTATTCATTTCGCCACTCCACTGTTGCGCCACCTACCGCCATTGGTGGCAAGGTCTTCGCCAGACAATCTCCTGCATCTTCAATAACGTGTTTTTCATGGTCTCCAGAATTTCAGTTAACCAAAGCTGGTTCCGTCTTCTTATCTTGATAAATAAACATTCTAAGTATAACAAACACCTGTCTTATTATAATTACGCAGCAAATATATACACAAATTTGCATTTATGCAAGAAGAAATCAAAATAT
>CAMAFX010000107.1 GCA_945833925.1 uncultured Prevotellaceae bacterium | reverse complement strand
TCGTTCGGAAATGCTAAAATAAATTTTGCATTTCGCTCACTTATTCGTAACTTTGTACCAAATAATATAGATAAGAATATGAAAGCAGGAATAGTAGGATTGCCCAACGTAGGTAAGTCAACACTTTTTAATTGTTTGAGCAGTGCCAAGGCACAGGCTGCAAACTTCCCATTTTGTACCATAGATGCTCAGTTGGGTCAGGTAAGTGTACCCGACGAACGACTCACCAAGCTGGCAGAGATTGTTCACCCCGGACGTATCGTGCCTGCTGTATGTGACATTGTTGACATTGCCGGACTCGTGAAGGGTGCAAGCAAGGGAGAAGGTCTTGGCAACCAGTTCCTCGCAAACATTCGTGAGTGCGACGCCATAATACACGTGCTGCGTTGCTTCGACGATCCAAATATCGTTCACGTTGACGGCAGCGTTGATCCAGTGCGCGACAAGGAAATCATCGACATGGAACTTCAGTTAAAGGACCTCGAAACCATCGAACTTCGCATCAAGAAGGTTGAGAAGGCTGCCCGTGTTGGTGGCGACAAGCAGGCCAAGATTGAACTCGACGTGCTCGAGGCTTACAAGGCAGCCTTGCTCGAGGGCAAGAGTGCACGTACGGTATCCTTCGATACTGAAGACGAGATTGCTGCGGCTAAGGGTCTTTTCCTTCTCACAACAAAGCCTGTTCTCTATGTGTGCAACGTGGACGATGCGAGTGCAGCCAACGGAAACGAGTTTACCGAGGCTGTGAAGAAGGCAATCGAGGGAGAGGATGCCGAGATGCTTATCATCAGTGCTCAGACTGAGGCTGACATTGCCGAGCTCGAGACTTACGAGGAGAAGCAGATGTTCCTCGAAGATATGGGACTCGAGGAGAGCGGTTGCAACCGTCTTATAAAGGCCATCTACCACCTCCTGACACTCCAGACATTCATCACTGCTGGTGAGATGGAGGTGAAGGCGTGGACATTCCGTAAGGGCTGGAAGGCACCTCAGTGTGCCGGCGTCATCCACACCGATTTCGAGAAGGGCTTTATCCGTGCAGAGGTTATTAAGTACGAGGACTACATCAAGTACGGCAGTGAGGCTGCAGTTCGCGAGGCAGGCAAGATGGGTGTAGAAGGTAAGGAATACATCGTGCAGGATGGCGACATCATGCACTTCCGTTTCAACGTATAAGATATGTTTGCGTTTATAGACTGGGCTCCCTCTTTCGAGGCGTTTCATATTGGTTCGTTCGCTGTTCGCTGGTACTCGTTGTGCTGGTGTATGGGATTGCTGAGCGTGTATCTGCTCGAGCATTATCTCTACAAGGAGCAGAAGGTGCCCGAAGAGAAGTTCGAGCCATTGTTCATGTACAGTTTCCTGGGTATTCTGATAGGTGCCAGATTGGGCCATTGCCTCTTCTACGAGCCTCAGTATTACCTGACCAGCATGAATGGTTTCATTGAGATGCTTCTGCCCATCAAGATAACAGCCGAGGGCTGGCGGTTCGTTGGCTATGAGGGACTGGCAAGCCACGGCGGCACAGTCGGTCTTATGATTGCTCTCTATTTCTTTGTGAGGCGTACCAAACTGCCGTTGCGCTTTGTGCTCGATGACATTGCCATTGTCACGCCTATCTGCGCATGTTTCATCCGCCTTGGTAATCTTATGAACTCAGAAATCATCGGTCGTGTCACCGATGTGCCATGGGCTTTCCGCTTTATGATGTCGAACGAGGCTATGCGTACGCTTGGCGACGACGGTATGCCATTGCCACGTCACCCAGGACAGTTGTACGAGGCAATATGCTATGCTGTCTTTTTCTTCGTCGGATGGTGGTTCTACCGTCGTTCGTTGAAGAAGGAACAGGTAAATGACAATAACGGTAAGAAGGGCATGCATTTTCCAAAGGTCGGTTCGGGTTTCTTCTTCGGACTCTGCATCTTCCTTATCTTCACGTCACGCATCTTCATCGAATATACAAAAGAAGTGCAGGGCGGATTGGACGACGGTTCTCTGCCAATGGATATGGGTCAGTTGCTCAGTTTTCCGTTCGTTTTCCTTGGTGTCTACTGTATGTATAAGGCATTTCGCTCTACAACCAAGTAACGCGATTGTCTTCAACGCGAGGATCAGCATACAGCTATATAGAAAAGCAAGAGGCTGTGTCAAAAGTAACTGACATAGCCTCTTGAATTGACGCATCTCTGACACTGCTACTGCTTTTCGCTGAAGCTGCAGCAGCTTTTCTCCGAAGCAGCACCTGCTTTCGGAAAAAGCAGTAGCAGCTTCCGGAAGGAGGTGGATAAGCCCTTATAGCAATGGCGTGCCAACCATCGTGGTCAGCATGCCATTTGTCTTTTACGCATCAGAAGAATATCCTTCAATGATGCCATTTCTTCGCGTACTTTTATTCTGTTTTCTTTATTTTCGAGTTTATTTCGTCCTTCGGCTGGAGGGACCTTATTCTGAGGCCGAGCGCACAGGGCGAACACTTCGGCCGAGGTAACGAGCGCTGCGGTAGGCAGCACTGAAATCGCTTGAACAGAAGTAGAGTAGCCAACCGATGTTGCTATAGCTCGGACTGAGCGAGCGCGACCAGTAGTAGCCGTAGCTACCAGCATCACTGAGGCTCGCATCGCGATAGCCCGCAGCAGGCAAGAAGATATATACATTGCTGTCACTAATCTTGGCAATCTTCCAGCCATATACGCCATTAAGGGTTGTCCATGTTATGGTTGTGTAACTGCTGTTTACCAGCTCTAGCAGCTGAGCATGGCTCGGCATGCGCCACTCGCTGCCCCAGTTGACGTATGCGGCATCATCCTCCGGATCAAGCTCTGTCTTGTTATCTACAGTGCCGTATGAACTGCTGGTGCAGTATTTCTTCATGGTATTATAGCTACCATTGCAGTGCTTGTAGTTTTCCCAACTGAACGACGTCATATCACTGTTGTGTCCAGTTGTCTCACCCCAGGCGAAATAGTCTCCGTATTCCCATGAATTCTCGGCACCGATGTTGCACGTTGCCCAAAGGGTACCGCTTGGCAAGCCGAGGTCAACGTATTCATGTAAGGAGAGAGTAGCAATGTGACTATACGCCTTTCCACTCTCGTAGTTCTTGCCTGTTATTGTAGCTGTATATTCTGACGTTGCACTTGCCAGGGTTGCTGTAAGATTCTGAGCGTTGAGGTTTACAGCAGGGAGGAGCATATACAGAGTCACTGTGCTACCAGCAGATGCGCTGATGCCACTGATAGACATGCTGATGGTCTTACTCATCTTCTTATTAGTGATGGCAACGGGGTTGGTACGCACGTTCATAGTCTGACCAACGGGGAAGACTTCGTCCTCGCTACTGAGTGTGAATTCTGTTAATGTAGCAGCCTCTGGCACAGTCAGCACGAAGCGAGCAAGGGCGCCCATGTGCTTGAACTGGAAGCTTGCCTCTCCATTGGACGGTGTTGATATGCTGCTGACGATATAGTCGCACTTGGTCAGGTTGTCGAGGTTATCATTGCCCACCTGGATCTGACCTTCGTAGGTCATAGGTATAGCCTCACCTGTTCTGTTGTCATAGTTGTAAGGATAGTATGCCACATACGTGGACTGCGACTTCAATGCCCAGCCACCGCCGTTGAACACCGCAGTACCTGTACCTGCTCCTTCCTCAATTGGAAAACTTACCTGGTCGCCCTTATCAGGGAAGATACCAACGGTATCCTTTGCACTCCACCTGAAACTGATGCTGCCACCATTGTTAACGGCAGTGGTACGTGTCTGCTCACCATCTGCCCACTCAAAGTCGGCAACGTTCATGCTGACACGCTTCACGTCGCCTATGGCATCGCCTGCCACATCCATCTCGCTGGAGCAAGCAGCCAGTCCTAACACTGCTATGCTCACGAAGAATAGTCTTTCTAACTGTTTCATATTTCTTATTGTTTGTTTACGTCAATGTTCTTTGTTTGCTCTCTCGTTCTCTTCTTTTTTAACGTGAATTACCGAAAATTGACCGTGAATTATTCGTAAATCAATCCTGCCACTCGAAGTCTTCGATGAAGCCACCGGGCTTCTCTGTTGGCACATCATTATTCTCCCACTTGAAGTCATCGATACTTCCACCCGGGCGGTCAAGGCTGCCACAAAGGGGAAGACTCGGAAGACATAACTCCCTCACCTTGACGTGAGGCACGATGTAGTTCTTCTTTTCTTTCATCAATATAATAAAATTTAGTTTGTTATTCGGACTGTTACGGACATATATAAAGAAAGGTAGGCAACCATCTCTACTCGTTCGCTGATTGAGGTCCTCGGATGACCCTTGACGGTGAACTTGTAGAGTGTCTGCCTACGCTGTATGATGCACGTACCCGGGAATGAGTGCGTGTGAGGGTACAATCTACCCTCACGACACACCCCGGGATACAGTATGTGCATGCCCGCAGCAGCCACTTCCGACATTGTTCTCGACCATCAAATGAAATTTCCGAGGTTTCAATCAGCCATAGAACAAAGCATCGATGACGCTTTATGATTATGTTTTGTCCCACCCATCCGCGCATCCTTCCAGATGTTCCAGATGTCACGGAGTAGGCTTCGACACGGCAAAATTAGTGATTAATTAATAAACAAACAAATAATTTTACTGAAAACATTTTATTTCATACGTGTTTACTTACATCAGCTTCATGCTATGCAAGTATTACGCTAATAGTCTGTAAAGTCTAAAAAGTGACAATAGGATACAAATGTTTGAGTTTGATTCT
>CAMAFX010000106.1 GCA_945833925.1 uncultured Prevotellaceae bacterium | reverse complement strand
GGCATCTGAGGCATCCCAGGCGTATGAGACATTTGTGATGTTTGCTGTGCAAACATACTTCTTGTATTAGCCACGTCAGCATTAAGGTTTGCCTGATGTGCACCAAGGAAGTTTGTTTCTGTCTGAAGACGAGCAGCACGCTGCATCTCCTCACGCTGTATTCGCATGGTTTCTCGCTGGTTTTCGAGTTGCATAGCCTGCATCTCCTCTTGGCCACCTAACTGCATTTCCTGCTGGCGACGCATTGCATCGAGATTTAATGAGGACTGTGTCTTGAGCAGATCTTGGTTGATGGAGTTCTGCAAATTGAAATTAGAAAGATTCGCCTGATGTTGTGCTGTCAGGTTCTGCTGCTCAAATTCCTGTGTAACTGATTTTAATTCACGATAGCCGACACTTTCTTTGTCAACAGTAATCTCTGTGATGTCAATGCTGCGAACATTAATACCGAAGAGTTGTTCTATCTTTGTGGTAACAAGTCGTTGTACGAGATCACTTATCTCGAGAATTTTACGCTCAAGTTGCATAACTTGAATTTGGTTGTCATGAGGAGCATTTGAAACTACACCTTTTATAAATTTTGCCAGTTGACCTTTCATTTTCTGCTGGAACATGCCATCGTTAAAATTCTGCGTCTTATTAATGCTTTTAAACAATTCTACATTATCAACAGCATACACGATCACTCCGTGAACAGCAACAGGTACAGCAAAGTTCTGGAAGCGAGGATCAAACACGTCGAAATAAGGTACTGCGAATTTTACCTGACTTCCTTTAGCAAGATTTGCCAAATCTTCTTGTTGTTTTTGCAAAACAGATTTTCTCTCTGCTTCACGCGCCATTTTTTCTTTTCCTGCGACTTCTTTTTTAGATGAAAAACCGAAAAATCCCATAGTAATTAATATGTTTTTATATGTTATTACTGATTGTTTGATTGTGAAGTATTACCTGGCATAGGTGGAATGGCGCTTGGCATAGGTGGTGTCTGAAGTCCTGTTCCTGACATAGGTGGCATCTGTGGCATTGGAGGAACAGACATGCTTGCAAGGGGATTCATCTGTGCCATCTGTGTCAGTTGGTCGAGGTATCCGTTCTGTGGAGGCATCTGCATTTGTGGTTGCTGCGGCATTGCTGGTGCCATCATTGCGCTGAACTCATTGATGCGAAGGATGAAGTTCTGATCTGTCACAGGAATATTGATTTCCTTCTCCACCTTCAGGTTTGGATTGTTGCGACTGATGAACTGGAGGAAATGGTTGCCGGGGGCGATTTGCGTCTTTGACACCATACCTGCGTTGAGAGGAATATTTACCAGTTCGCCATCGCAATACATCTGGCAGTCGGCATCAACCTGCACAACAACATTTACCATTGTTGGTGTCTGTTTCACTGGTTCTGGCTCTTGCTGCTTGGGTGCAGCATTTTCGAGGAATGAAAAATAATCTTTTGCCATAATCTTATATGTTTAATTTGTGCTGTTCTGCCATACGATTAAATTCACACTGCTTTTTTGCATAGACGGAAAGTTTCTGAAGAGTCTCGCATGTTCCTTTTATCTGTTTCATGATGACATCATTGTAGATCTGCTGGAACTGCTGAAACTGTCGGTCGTTCCAGTTCTGTCCAATCTCATCGGTCTTACGCTTCAGTTTGCTGAATATCTCTTCTACCTGACGCGCATTGCTCTCCAAGTCTTTTGCATACTGCTCAACCTGAGAGATGTTTTTCATTGAACTGTCGTTTGCCATATTCTTTTAGGTTTTGAGGTTATTCTTTAATTATTATATAAGGTGTAAACAATCGTGGTCCGCCATCCTCTGGATAGTAGAATGCTCGCAGACGTTCTTCCTCGTCACCAAGCACCTCAACATCAATGTCAACACTGAATCGCATAGGAGTGAGGTACTTGTTTTCGGAACGCAGAATTACCTTGTGCTTGAACATCGCCACGGTCTCTGAAGGATAGTCCTCAAAAAGAATGTTGGTAGGCTTGTCGGTCTGCAATAGAACGTGAACTCCTTGAGTAGGTCCTTCGTCAAGGATAAAGCGAAGAGCCTCGGGGAATGTCTTGACAACATCTTGTTCTTCCTGATTCTCTTCTTTTACGGTTGTGTCAGCACTGTTTGCTGGTTCGTCTGTCTGCTGGCTGTTAGTCATTTGCTCGGCTCTTATTCTCGCTTGCCATTGCTCGTATGTTTCATCTATCGGAAAGTCCTTGGAAACAGGTGCCGAATCGTCCAAATCTGGAAACAATCCAGAATTCTTATTTGTTGTTATCGGGGTAGTGCCGTTAGAAACGAGAGATGACTTACGCTTCATCTCTGCAAAGCGCTCACTACCGAGAATGAGAAGAATGGTTTCCTGTGCCTGCTGCTTGCTGATGTCGTTGGCAAGCTGGCGAAGCAGCTCACCACTTTCTCTGCGCTCTATGATGTCGCAGAGTAGTCTATCGGCCTGCATCTTCTCCAGCAACATGCGATACTTGGCGTTTGGATTGTCATAGCAATCGATAACCTTCACGTTGAGCATTGGATTGACAACAGCCAATGACTGCAAGGCACTGACTGCAACACCTGCAGTCTGGCCTTCCTTGTTTGCACCGAAGAAAAGTATATTCTCTGAGAAGTCACGAGGCAAAGGAATAGCGGTAAGCTCGCTCTTCATTCCAATATCGTGACCAATGAAAGCTGTCGGATATTTCGTTTCGGCATCAAAGAAGCGATTCTTCTCCTCTTCGTCAATCGTGAACATTGATGAGCCGGAGAAATAATGTTCGCCATTGCCGGGAAGGGCTGATGCCTTTTGCTGTGCAGCAGAGATGGCACTTGTCAGTTCATCGTCTGGCGCAAAGAATGTCTGTACCTGGCTCTGGAGTTCCTTCTGATGGTAATAGCAGGCAAGACCTGTCATCTGCTTGCTGGTAAGGTCGCTACTGTCCGGTACGAGGCGTTCGGCATCACCTGGAGCACTCATCAGGAGGAAGCACTCGGTGAGGTTCTTCAATATCTGTCCCGAGATGTCAGTCTCATCCAACTGTTGGGTGGCAAGGAGCATGTGGATACCCTGGCTTCGTCCCTGAGTGGCAATGATGTCAAGAATCTCTGCAATCTCACGCTGTATGGCGATGTCGGTACTACCTGTAGAGCGGCGGAACATAACCTGACATTCATCGGCAACGAAGAGTACTTGCGGAATACGGTTTTCAGGATATTTCTTGTTGTAGCCATCGATATTGCTTACTCCTTCCTTCTGCCACAGCTTTACACGCTTCTTGTTCTCTTCTTTCAACTCGCGCAAGACCTCAAGTGTCATCTGCGGGTCGCTGTTATCTACAAGAACAGCCTTGGTGTGCTTTAGTCCACGATATTTGTTGAACTCCACGCCCTTGAAGTCCATGAGGTAGAGCATGAGGTCTTGTGGGGAATACTTGAGGATGGCACTGGTGATGATATTATTGAGAAGAACCGATTTTCCCGAACCTGACTGGCCGAGAATAAAGCCATGAATGTAATCACCAGAGTTGAAACGGAAGGTGACGGGGTGCTTGTCATGGACGTCAAGACCAACGGTAACATTTATCTCCGACATGACAGGCTCGTAAGCATTCTTTTCCAAACTGTCGAAGTCTTGCTTCAGGATGCTTGGCTTAGCGGCTTTCTTTGCTGTCTCAACATAGATGTCAATCTTCTGCAAAAGGCTTTCAATCTCCGTCATATCAGGAACATTGCTGTCCATCACATAGGTGAAGCGATTGAAGACATCGTCATGACCAGAATTGCGGAACTGGAATCCATCGCCAGCAGGAACTAACATCTGCATGTTGTTCAGCATCTGCTGTGCATTGAACGAAGTGGCACTGCTGGCATCCGCAAAGTCTGCTGCCATATCCCAACTCATCATCACGTAGATGCCAGCCTTAGGACCAGCCTCAATAATCTGACTCAGGCGTTGAGCCAATTCTGTCCTAATATGACGCGGGAAGTCAGTAAGTATGATGAATTGATACTTCAGTCGAGCATCCTTGCCAAGCGACTCATTGAGTTCAACAAGGTCCTTCTTGCCAGCAAGACGTATTGTTGACATGCGGTCAACGATAGATGCATAGACTTCATTCATCAAGAGACGGAACTCATCAGCCTTACCATCAAAGAAGACCCTATCTGCACGATTGTCAAATACATATTTATTTATACGCATGTGTGCATTGAAGGCATCACCAGGGTTGCCACCATTATAGAGGATGATGTCACAAAGGTGCGATGGTACGGTCAAGGCGATACGCCATGCCAATCGTTCAAGCAGACGATTGACGGCTTCACGTCCATTGATGTCTTTATATAGAAGGCACAAGCCTTTCCCTGCACTCAAGTCATAAAGCGCAGGAAGCTCAACACTTCCTCCAGTCAAGTCTCCGAGGTAGAGACCTTCTGAGGGGAAATGCTGCTCTGCATCGTTCGCTGGAATCAGATGTTGTGAATTAGCAGATGTGCAAGAGTTATTGTCGTAATAACTTGACATAATTTATCAAGACATATATTCTTTTTTGCCTCAGATACCCCATCAGGCTAATTGGTTAGTATTGTTCAAATTAGTTGTAAAACATAACAAAAAGGTGGGTATCCACTTCTGCTTGTCCGTTAGATGAGGTGTAGGATACCTGTAATGATAGACGAAGCAGAGTTTATACCCACGTAAGTATGTAGCACATATCCGGGGAAAAGTGTGTATGAGGATACAAAATACCCTCGCTACACACCCCGGGATATAGTTATGCCATACCCGTAAGCATTCACT
>CAMAFX010000105.1 GCA_945833925.1 uncultured Prevotellaceae bacterium | reverse complement strand
AACAAAAGTACTTGCGATGAGCAACGCAAGTACTTAAAATAACAAACGCAAGTACTTTCAACAGGCAATGAAAGTACTTGCGTTTTTTGTCCTATCGCATCAAACGACTAACGTCTATGCGTTCAGTCTTTACTTAAAAGATAATTGCGCACAGGGTTGGCGTACATGGTGAGCATACGCTCACGGAGGAAAGCCTCATCCTTGTTGGGCAAATCAATCTTCTGCAACTGACCGGCAATATACTGCTCGAAGGTTGCCTTCTCTGCCTCGGTATACTTGTCGGCATGAGCGGAAGTTTCCTCTAAGAGATCGAGTGCCACATAGTTGCCCGGATAGAGCATGTAGTTGGCATGAATCTGCTTGTCGATATACGTAGCCACCTTATTATATATATCCTGCTTGGGAGTCTCAGGATCCATCTGCGCAAGATAGCCGTCGAGACATGGAGCAGCATGATAGTGCACATGACCTTTAAAGCCAAAGATACCAGTCTGCATGCTCACCAGGTCGTCGGTAGGTCCTTTTTTCCATTCGGCATTGTCGCGCTTCTGCTGAAACTCCTTAGCCTTGAGATAGTCGCAAGGATCGTACTCATAGCTGATAGACAGCGGAACGAGATGCAACTGCATGAGCCGTTCGATGATGCTGCCTTCACCTCCCATCGACATCATCTGAAGGATTGACTTCTGTGTGCGGTCGTTGCTGTCCTTGGCGCGTCCCTCACGCTGAGCTATCCAGATATTCTCGTTCTTCTCCTTGACGGCAAAGTGCATATAGTCGGAAAGTCGTTTGCTCGACATGAGCATCTGACGCATGGAGAGTGCACGCTCTACGATGAAAGCCTTATTCACACGTACCAAGTCCTTGACCCAAGGCAACGACAAGAGGTTGTCGCCAATAGCTATCTCGCAAGTTGTGGTAAACTTGTTGTCCACCAGCAGCACGTCAAGGATGGCAGAGTCGAGCACAATATCTCGATGGTTGCTGATAAAGGTATAGCACTTGGAAGAGTCTATGGCCGTACAGTCCATCTCGTAGCCTTTAGCAACCTTTGCAAGCAGACCTTTTACAAAGTCGTAGGCAAAAGCAAACTGAAACTCCAAATTGGTTTTGCACGCCTTGAGTTTCTTGGCAATCATCTCGAAAGGCACCTGCGGATAGAGATAGGCAAGCACCTGCTTAAACTGTTCGTTGGCCAACAGGCGGTCGAACACCTCGGGCAAGTCTTCAGGCTCCCAAGGTCGAATGGCATCAAATTCTTGAGGGATCTTCATAACTTTATGATTTTATTGGAGTTAAAGAGTTATAGGAGTTATAGGAGTTAAGACAAATGTTCTAAAACGATATCTTTACATACCATTAAATCCTTCCGTTGTCATAACTCCTTAACTTCTTTAACTCCTTAACTCCTCATTAATTATTAAAATTGATTCTCCACGATGTCGCTCAGTACATCCTTGATGTCGAGTCCGGCAGCACGTACCTGCTGAGGAATGAAGCTCGTCACGGTCATACCAGGAGTGGTATTGATCTCCAACATATTGACCACATCCTTGCCGTCCTTGTCCTTGGTGATGATGTAGTCGATGCGGATGATTCCGTTGGCATGCAGAATGTCGTAAATGCGCGAAGTGGTCTTTGCCACCTCTTCTGCAGTCTCGGGTGAGAGACGGGCTGGTGTAATTTCCTGCACCTGGCCGTTATATTTGGCATCATAGTCGAAGAACTCGTTGGTTGTCACCACCTCTGTGGCCGGAAGCACCACGCACTTATCCTTGGTCTTGTAGATGCCCTGCGAGATTTCCACACCCTGCATATAGGCTTCTACCATAGCCTCTTCTGACTCCATGAACGCCAGACGAAGAGCAGGAGCCAACTGATCGCTCTCCTTTACCTTGGACACGCCGAAGCTGCTGCCATCGGCTGCTGGCTTCACAAAGCAAGGCATACCGATGCGCTTGGCTATAGCCTCCTCATCGTAAGCCTCGCCACGACGAAGCAAAATACTGTCAGCTACCTTTACACCAAAGCCACGCAGATAGTTGTTGAGTACATACTTGTCGAAGGTCATTGCCTCCACAAGTACGCCACTGGTAGAATAAGGCATGTGAATCAGGTCGAAATAGCCTTGCATCACACCATTCTCGCCTGGCTGACCATGGATGGTGATATAGGCATAATCGAAGAACTCGCGCTTGCCGTCTTTGACAAACGAGAAATCATTCTTGTCGATCTCGGCTGTTGTGCCATCATCGAATGCCACATGCCAGTCGATACCCTTGACGTCTACTATATAAATATTGTAACGCTCTTTGTCGAAGAAAGAGTAGAGTCCCTGACCTGAGCGCAATGAAACGTCGTGCTCAGAAGAATCGCCACCACATACGATGGCTATCGTTCTTTTGTTGTTGTCCATTTTGTTATATTGATTATATCGTTATCTTTCTTGAAAAGTATCTTGTGTGGAGCCTGCTATGAAGTTTCTCCACTTCTCTATCAGTTGTCGGAAGTCATCGGGCCACTGACTGTCAAAGTCCATCTGCTTGCCTGTGGAAGGATGGACGAATCCCAATGTCTTGGCATGGAGAGCCTGACGTGGACAGAGTTTGAAACAGTTCTGGATGAATGCCTTATAGCTGCTGCTGCGCTGACCTCTAAGAATCTCGGCACCTCCATAGGTTGCATCCATGAAGAGCGGATGACCGATATGCTTCATGTGGGCACGTATCTGATGGGTACGGCCTGTCTCAAGAATGCATTGCACCAAGGTGGTGTAGCCGAAACGTTCCAGTACCTTATAATGGGTAACGGCTGTCTTGCCTATTCCACTATCCGGATCGAACACCTTCATACGAAGACGGTTCTTGGGGTCACGACCTATATTGCCTTCGATTCGTCCCTCGTCCTCTACGATGTTTCCCCATACCAGGGCATTATAGCTGCGATGGGTGGTCTTGTTGAAGAACTGTTTTCCCAGAGCCGTCTTGGCATCCGGTGTCTTTGCCACTACCAACAGTCCGGAAGTATCCTTGTCAATACGATGAACCAGTCCCACTTCTGGATCGTTAGGATCGAAATCCTTCACGTCTTTCATGTGCCATGCCACTGCATTGATGAGCGTACCGGTAAAGTTACCTGCACCAGGATGAACTACCATGCCAGCCTCCTTGTTGACCACCATCAGCGCATCGTCCTCGTACACAATATTCAGCGGAATATCCTCTGCCACAATACTGGTGTCGTGCTTGGGACGGTCGAGCATCAGGGTGATGACATCATTGGGGCGCACCTTATAGTTACTCTTCACGGGTTTCCCGTTGACATGAATAAACCCTGCATCGGCAGCATTCTGTATGCGGTTACGGCTCTGATAGGGATTCTTTTCGGAGAGGAACTTGTCTATACGCACAGGCGTCTGACCGGGGTCCACCTCTATCTTCCAATGCTCGTATAGCGTGCCGTCGCCAGCATCCACCACTTCCGGCTCGTCCAGCAATTCTATATCGTCGTTATAATTATCTTCTATCATATTCATTTACTCCACTACTTCGTTTTGATTGTGACTGTGAGAATGAGATGACGCAGAGGGCTCGCCCGACTCTGTTCCCGGGACAACCTCGAAATTATCCACAGCCTCGTCTTCGGTCTCACCACTTCCTTCCAGTAGCTCATGGCTGCCACCCATGGGGTCAACCATCTCTACAGAATCGCCAGCATCACGTCTGCCGTTTCCTACCTGTATAATGAGTACATCGTCTATCGACACCTTGTCGCCTGCCACTACATGTCTGCCCTTTACCAAGATGCCGTACACCCAGTCTTCCTCACCAGGAATGTACTGTGGCGATCCCAACTTGAATCCCATAGCCGTAAGCTTGGCCATGGCTTCGCGCAAGGAACTGTTGTCGATAACATCAGGGATGGTGATAACAGGCGAATGAGCCGAGTTGATGGTGACATAGATCACGTGGCCCGACTTCACCTTCTCGCCTGGCGCCGGAATCTGTTCCAGCACGCAGTCGGGAGGGAGGTTCTTCACATATCCAGTATCAGAAACCACCACCGGCAGACCGGCATCTTTGAGGATACGCTCTGCATCGGCAAAACTCTTATGCCTTACATCTGGAATGGAGATGGCTTCTCCATGGTGAGTATAAAAGTCGATACCAAACCTGACACCCACACACAGCAGAACCACCACCAATGCCATGGCAGCAAGGTTTCCCCACAGGTACTTACTCTTGAACTTATTTATAAACTCGGATGAAGTCATGTATTTAAATTTTGCACAAAGATAATGATTTCATACGAAACAAGGAAACAATCGGGTAAAAAAACACAAAAAGCAGCAAAGAATTGGTCAATGCTGCTTTTAATGTCATCGTCATTCCAACGATTCTGCCAGGAAATTACTTTCCGTGGTGCTCGTCAGAAACAGTTAACTTCTTACGGCCATGAGCACGGCGAGAAGCCAATACGCGACGACCATTCTTTGTTGCCATACGCTCGCGGAAACCATGCTTGTTCACGCGACGACGATTGTGAGGCTGAAATGTTCTTTTCATTTTTCTTATTTATTTTTTAATTAATATTCACTACAAAGAG
Source organism: uncultured Prevotellaceae bacterium (assembly GCA_945833925.1). Lineage (GTDB taxonomy): Bacteria > Bacteroidota > Bacteroidia > Bacteroidales > Bacteroidaceae > Physcousia. The sequence continues at coordinate 208 of CAMAFX010000105.1, read as the reverse complement.
AGCAAAATGCGCCCTTTTGGGCTGCAAAATTACGCAATATTTCTGAAATAGCAAAGAAAACCTCCAAATTTAGCTTAAATATTTATGTTTTTTTCGATTTTTACTTTGCTTTTTCGTGTTTTTGCAGTAACTTTGCAGACGTTTTTGAGATTATTATATAAAAATTCAAACATAACAAAATGATTAATTCACAGGAAATTAAGATTGG
>CAMAFX010000104.1 GCA_945833925.1 uncultured Prevotellaceae bacterium | reverse complement strand
CTTGTTGTTTAGTTGTTACTATTCGACTCCATTGGAAAGACAACCAACAAAACAAACAAAACAACATACTTATGAAGAGAGTTATTACAACTTTTATTGTCTTATTGGCAATATGCCAACTGAGCGCACAGAATCTCATTGGAACAGTGACGGATGAGAAAGGACAACCAATGGAGTTTGCCACGGTTTCACTTCGCTCGCTTCCCGACTCTTCCATCTATAATCCGCAAAACGAAATGTTCCTGAAAAATTAAACGACGCGTACCGCTCCGCAAAACGAAATGTTACTTTTTCGGGTTCCCTCCCCACAACGAAAAAACGCCTCAGATTTCTCTGGGGCGTTACCTTTTTCTCCATGTTGTTTCAAACGTTCAAATCAAACTTCACATTCTCGTCGCCATCAAGCAGCTGGCGTGTGCGTTCCTGGTTGTTCTCGTATATGTGTACGTTGCCAAGGTTCAGCGTTATGCTTTTCAGAGGCAAATCTATCTGCCGAGCCATGAGGTAGAGATGGTAAATATCAGCCGGCAAGCCAAGGTTCGCATCGCTACTTCGCTGGTATGCTGACAGTACCAGTTCCCCGTCGTCTATCTGGAACTGCACGAGACTCAGGCATGGGGCTTGGTTGCTCTCTGCACCAGTCTCACCGAGGAACAGTACATAGTTCTTGCTGTTGCGCTTCTCGCGGTTTATCTTCGCAATGAGTGGGGGCAGTTTCTCAAAGTAGGTCGGGTAACTGTTCACCAGGACAGAACCACAATAGTCCCACCAGTTGATGCCCACGTCGCGGTATCGTTCCACGTTCCGCTCACCCTGCATAAATAGTTGCAGTTCATTCTTCAGTTTCTTTCTGGCTATTCCGTGACTCTCGAATATATCGAGCAGGTCGGCAGGGGTCAATGACAACTGCTCATTGAGCAGGTAGCGGATATTTCCTTTCTTGTTCGTCTGGGTCTTTCCTTTCTCCAGAACCTTGCCCAGTATCTGGTAGTATTTGTTCATCGTTCAAACGGTATTAGAATGTTGTTTAAGCGGCTTTCGTATATAGCATGATGTCCGTGTAGGACGCGCTGTAATTCATGTGGGCATTGAACTCACGACGCTGGCAGTTCTCAAACGGGTTGCCCAGTTCCGGATGCTTACCCATCCAGTCGCACAGTTCAACGATAGAAGACTTGTTAGAGGTGAAATAGATAAAGCGGTGTCCGGCAAGCACCGTCAGCACATCGAGGTAGTCTGACAATTTCCAGTACATCTTGTATGTCTTGCTGTCCGTGCTCAAATACGGAGGGTCAACCAGGAACACCACACCTGGCACGTCCTTGTACTGCTCAAACACCTCCCTGTAGTCGCAGGAGGTAATGGTCAGCCCGTCGAGGTAGTCCAAACACGGCTCATAGTCGCTCGTCCTTATATTATTATATAGGGTCTCCTTCTCCAGATCCGAAAACTCGGTGGCGTACTTCATAGAGAACATAATCGACGAGGACAGCGTGATATAGTCGATATAGCCGTAGTCGTGTAGGTATTTGCGGACGCAGGACAGCACACGTTCCTTTGTCTCCCCCAATATGGGCTTGTGGCGTGGCACATCCACAATCTCCCTCAGTTCTGCCAGCAGCGCATTGGTGACAGGCAGGGCTTCAAGCCGCTGGCGATAGCCGTCAAAGTCGTTATATACTACGGTGGAATGCGGTTTCTGGCACTTGGCTATGTGAGATAACAAGCCAGAGCCGCCGAACAAGTCCACGAATGTCGTACCGTCAGGGAACTGCTGGAGCACCTTGATGTACTCCTTGGCAAACATACGCTTCTGTCCCTGAAAAGGAAGCGGTGCCGATAGATATTGCTTTCTCATTGTCTCGCTAATTATATCACCGCAAAGGTACTGTCATTCAGCGAGACAAAAGAACGTTCAAAGCAAATCACACTGCACCAATCGTGCAGTGCCTTCCGAACCGCTTAATCAGGTCATACACCTTGCGCTCGCACACATGGTATCGATCGTGGAGCACCGACACGATATAAGTCATCTTGTCCCCAGCCTCGTGCATGCGTTTGTAGTCCTCATATAGTGCCAGATACTGGCAGTCTTCAAGCCTGAAACCTGCCGAATTTAGCCTGTCAATTGGTTCCTTACTCAATTTTATTATCTCGTAGTAGGTCATTTTCAAATAATTTTTGTACCTTTGTACCGCCAATCATTTATTTCGCATATAAAAACCCATACAGGGGAGCAAAGGGCATAGGTCCCCAGCTGTCTCCTGTATGGGTGCGTTGTTAATAAATGATTGGCGTCTATATTAACAGGCTGGGGGCTTTTTTTATGCCCACCCCCAAGGGCTTTCCTTCAGAGTTTATTCATCCCGATAGTCTTCCGGGTTGAACGCATCCTTCTTCTGCCATCCGGCATCCAGCGTGTCCTGGATAAAACGCATGGCCTTCGAATAGAAGTCAGCCAGTTCCTCCAGTCTTTCAAACACCCGATACTTCGGCTGCTCGTCTGTACCGAACTTGAACTTCACAGGAAGCGTTGTACCATTCGACTGTACGGCGAGGTCGTAGGCTGCCTTGTAGTTGAACTGGTTCTCAGAGGACAGCCACACATGGTCGCCCTCATACTCGAAGCCGGACAGGATGGTCTGGTCGGTCTGCTGATTGTACCAGCCAATGACAGCGGCCTTTATTTCCTCGTCAGTCGGCTTGTGGGCGAACTCCGCCTCCATGTAGTCGGCAGATCCGTCCTCATGTTCCTGCACGTCCCAGCGGACGCGCCACTTGTTTCTTGCCGGGCTGACGCATTCAATCAGTTTTACACCGGCGGTTCCTTCTGTCCTTTGCATTGTCTCTAAGTGAAAACGTACTTGGTTCTACCTTTGCCGAAGGTCTCTGTCTTGATGGTGGTCTCGAAGGGGAACCCGTCGGGCATTTCTCTAATCTGGGCGAGGATATTCTTCATCTCCTCGCTGTTGGTGAAAAACTTCTTGGGCTCGCCGTTCTGCTCGATGGCCACGATGCAGCGGTCCTCGCCCTGCTCTGTCTTGATGCCCGTCTCGAAGTCCTTGACCACGATGGGCAGGTTCACCAACTCCCTGATGCTTACCACCGCACCAGAGAAGCGCTTCTTGCCGTCCTCCGGCTTGTAAGCGACTTTCAAATCCTTGAATGATTTCATCTGTTTGCCTGTTAATTTATTAAACAACATGTTACAATTGGCGTGCTTTGCCATGCCATAGAAGCTCGCTATCAACTCACGCCTTCTTTTCCTACTCCTGACCTCGTGCATCTTGCGGGCCATCTTCTGCTTGATGCGCTTGCGCAGTTCCACATGCTTGGAACTGTAAATCACATAGCCCAGGAAGTCGATGCCCTCACTCACCGGGAACACGCGCTCGTTGGCTTTCACCTCCAAGTCTATATGCTCCACCAGTTCGTGTACCACGTCACGCACGAGCCACAATTCCGCTTTCGATTTTCCGAGTACCACGCCGTCATCACAATAGCGGTAGAAATGACGCACGCCGTACCTGTCCTTCAGATAGTGGTCTAAAAATACAGACAATAAGAGATTGCCCAGCCCCTGCGAACTACGCAGCCCGATGCTGATGCCCGACGGCATCATGCGGACAAAGCCGTCCAGCAGGGCGATGAGCCTTTTGTCCTTGAAAATCCGCTTCACGCAGTACATCACAAAGTCCGGCTGCACGTTGTCGTAGAACTTCGAGATGTCGAACTTGTAGCAGTACCGCGTTCCGTCAGGATCTTCCTCCAGGTCGCGCCGGATATACGCCAGCAGGTCGTGCATCCCGCGCTCCTTGATACTGGCCGAGGTGGTGCGGATGAAGCGCTTGCGCATGTGCCTGTCCACGACATTCATCACGGCATGCACACCGATGCGGTCATACATGGAGAGCACCTGGATCTTGCGCAGCTTGCCGCCTTCCACAATCTCCCTCTCCCTGTAGTCCTTCACGGTGAATGTACCGGACGCTATACGCTCCGTCAGGTCCCGTATCATCTCGTCCCTATGCGCAAGGAGCCACCGCCCCTGGCGAGAGCGTTTCCGCTTCGTGCCTCGGAGCACCGTATCGAAGGAGTCCGACATATTGCCGTACTCCACGATTTCCTCAATGATGTAACCTTCTCTGCGCATAGTTCAAAATTTTGTTGTTTGTGGAGGCCGAAGCCTTCCTTCCGTGGGTCCAAGTTCTTCGAGCCGTTACCGACCTACCAAACTCTATCCGTCACTCCGTTTTTCACCTTTCCGGCACATGGGCGGTGCCATATCCTCTTTTAGAGGTTAAGCCGCTGTTGGTGGGGCTCGGCTCCCTCGGCACCGCACTGGGGACACGTCCCCGTCGCTGTACGCCGATTTCAGTTTCTTTGGTTGTTGTCCAGACGCGACCCGACATTCGTGTTCGAGTTCGACGCATCGTTATTCGCATTCGCGTACGACACACCGCCATTCGCATTCGCGTTGTTGTTGCCGCGATAGACCACACGGCCTATAGGAGCTTCCACCCTGAAAAGTGCATATTGTCAGCTTTCCGACTGCAAAGGTACTCATTTTCAGCGAGGCTACCGAAAATTCCGCCAACTTCGACGGGCTTACGCCCGTATTTCTTGATGTCTTCGTACCTCAGACATCACGCTTTGACGCTTTACGCTTTGTCGCTTCGCTCCCGTTTTCGCTTTCTCGCTTACGCTACCTCAACTGCCGCCTTGTACGCTGCCACGCTCTCCGCTACCACGATTTTGCCGCGGAAGGCCAGACGCGACCCGACATACGCGCTCGAGTACGACGCATCGTAATACGCATACGCGTACGACACACCGCCATTCGCAAACGCGTTGACGCTGCCGCGATAGACCACACGGCCTGTAGAACCGCTGTAGTAATAGTAGTCACAATA
>CAMAFX010000103.1 GCA_945833925.1 uncultured Prevotellaceae bacterium | reverse complement strand
TGTTGTGAGCAAAGATACTAAAAAATGTTTTTTCTACTAATTAATTTTAATATAAATTTGGTAAATCAGTTCGTTATTACTACTTTTGCACATTAATTATTACACATATTAAATATAAAACTGTCGTAGAAAATGGCTAAAAAAGAAGTTAAATTGGAATCTGTCTTAGACCTTAACAACAATAATGTGTGGGAGGTCAGTGCAGAAGAAATTGCAACATTGTGGGAGCAAGACAAGGCAGACGAAGATTTTCGAAACAGCGAGGACAAACTACTTAACACTCTGCGCCTGAGCTTCGAGGTTGTTCACTACAACGCCGAAGACCCTCGAGACAAGGCAAAGTATGAGAATAGTGAATGGGCGGTGTTCTCTCACGTAGATGCAAAGAGAGGATTTGTTGCCATTCGCAAGAAGGAAATTAAACGAATAACCGACCTCAGCTATGAGAACATCCGCCATATCAGCGCAGCACTGCTTCTCGAACTTATTGACAGAAACTTTGGTGGAGGATGGGACAGCATTCAGCTTAGTCTGAAGGATATCATCGAAAGTGCTTTCGAGGTTAGCACAACTACATTGCCAACTTCAAGATTGCATACACCGGGCGGAACATACGAGCGCAAGGTGAATGCCGGATTCGAGGTGCTGGAGGTTCCCAAGGGAAACTGGACAGAGGCTATTTTTGCCAAGAAGAAGGATCCAATCGAGAAGGTTCGCTTTCAGAGTGAAGCCCGTTACGATGAGGATGGAAATCCCATTGAGACACTTGTTGACGAGGACTCTCTATTGCAGAATGATAACTTCGGAGACGACTCCCTTGAAGAGGATGAGACATACTACAGCTCATATTCTGCAGAGGCAGAGTCAAAGGACGAAGACGACGAGGAATACGGCGGACTTAACGTAGAATAATCTGTCGGCGGAACTCACCGCAGACAATGGCGGTGGCAATAGCAACGTTCAGACTTTCCACTTTGTCCCTGTTGCTTGGGAAGGGCGGAATATACAGACGGCTTGTTACAAGTTCTGCAACCTCTTTTGAAATACCCTTACCCTCATTTCCCATGACGATTACGCCGTTGGAAGTGAGGGTTTTCTCGTACATGTTCTCACCGTCGAGATGGGTTCCATAGATGGGTGCTTTCGTTCTGGCCAGTTCCTTTGCCAGGTCTGTATAATGCACCTGTACACGTGCCACTGCTCCCATGGTTGCCTGGATGGCTTTTGGCGAGAAGATATCGCATGTGTCCTCGGAGCAGAAAACGTGTGTTATGCCAAACCAGTCGGCAAGTCTGATGATAGTGCCGATGTTGCCGGGGTCCTGCACTCCGTCAAGTGCAAGGCATAGCTCTTTCTGCGCTACAGAGGCTATGTCTGCAGTGTGTTTCGGAAGTGGAAATAAGCCCAGTACCTGTTGCGGCGTGCGCAACAGACTTGCCCTCTCCAGTTCGACCGGGGTGACAACGTCTCTCTCGATTCCGTCAGGCAGAGTGTTGCGGTCAAACCACTCCTGGGTGCCTGCAACGTAGGTGGGCTGCCATATTCCAAGAAGTTCCTCCATCATCTTGGGACCTTCTGCCACGAACATCCCTTCTTCGTTCCTGTACTTCTTTTTCTCGAGAGAATGTATGAGCTTGATTTTGTTTTTGCTTATCATCTGAATAATTTTCTGCAAAAATAAACATTTTTCACGAATTATTTGTTATCTTTGTCTTGTGAAATTGAACAGAATCCATAATTTATTTTTCCTCTGCATCTTGTCGTCGATTGTGTTGACAAGTTGTAGCGTTTCTCGCTTTGTTCCAGAGGACAAATACATGCTCGATAAGGTGACTATATTGAGCGACAGCGCAGAGTTGAAAACCGCCAGGCTGGATGGGTTCATTTCGCAGAGGCCCAACCGCAAGTGGTTTAATCTGTTCAAGGTGCCGATGCTGCCTTACTCGTTCTGCACCTCCGACAGTACTAAGCGCTGGAACCGTTTTATGAGACGTGTCGGCGAGGCTCCGGTGATAGAGGACTCGCTCCAAACCTTGAAATGCCAGCGCAACATATGTTCTGCCGTGCAGAATCTCGGCTACATGGATGCCAGTGTTGACATCGAGCGTCACTTTCATAAGCGTAAGGTCGACGTGACCTACCATATAAACCCGCGTACACGATACAAAGTCGACATGCTCGAGCGCGACGTTCGTGATGCTGGTCTCGATTCCCTGTTTCGTGCAGAGGAGGAGGCATCGCTGCTCAGTAACGGTATGTATTTCGACATGAATGTTCTGGATGCAGAACGAAGCCGAATGAGTACTGTTGCCTTGAATAATGGCTACTATCGTTTCAATCGTGAGTTTATAAGATATGAGGCAGACACTACCATCGACAAGAATGTAGCATGGCTGCGCCAGATAGTTGAACCGTACCGTACGGTGAGTGTCGCATCAGCACCACATCAGCAGTTCAGATTCGGTAAGGTTGTCTTCGACCAGAGCGGAAGCAACTCTTTGCTGAGGCATGGTGTCCTGCATAGAGTTAATCATATAAGGGAAGGCGAGTTATACAACGAGCACCAGGTGCAGCAGACATATAGCTCCTTGGGTGCGCTCGATGCTGTCATGGGTTCGAGCATTCATTTCACCCAGGATGAGGAAGACAGCACCAAGATCAATGCCCTTGTCAATATAACGGCCAACAAACCGAATAGCATCAATGCGGAACTTGAGGGAACTAACACGGCTGGTGACCTGGGTGCTGCGGTTGCTGTTTCTTACAAGAACCGCAATCTGTTCCATGGTAGCGAGGTGCTTGGGCTGAAAGTGCGAGGAGCCTTCGAGGCGATTACCGGACTGGATGGCTATGACGACCAGAATTATCTTGAGTTCAGTTCTGAACTGAGCCTTAAGTTCCCCGATTTCCTGTTCCCTTTCCTAAGCGAGGAGATACGCCGTTCTTCGCGTGCAACGAGCGAGGTGTCGCTCATGTACGACAGCCAGAACCGCCCCGAGTTCCACAGAAGGGTTGTCACCGGAGCGTGGCGTTACAGATGGACGTCGAAGAACTCGCGCATTCACAACAGGATAGACCTGCTGAACCTCAACTACGTGTTCATGCCATGGATTTCCTCAACGTTCAAGCAGGACTATCTCGACGACCCGACGTCAAGGAATGCCATCCTTAGATATAACTACGAGAATCTTTTCATAATGAGTCTTGGCTATGTGTTCAATTATTCCTCATTGGGCAACAGTATGACGTCAAGTTACGGAAAGAACGCCTATAGCTTACGTCTTGCAGTGGAGTCGTCCGGTAATCTGCTTGAGGGTATATCGTCGATGACGCGTGCGTCGAAGAATGATGTCGGCAACTACGAGGTCTTCGGCATAGCTTTTGCCCAGTATGCAAAGTTCGATTTCGACTTTGCCAAGAGTTTCCGCATTGACGATGCAAACAGTCTGGCAATTCATTTCGGTCTGGGCGTGGCTTATCCTTATGGTAACACGGCTATCCTGCCCTACGAGAAACGCTACTTCTCGGGAGGTGCCAACAGCGTGCGTGGATGGTCGGTTCGCGAACTGGGTCCCGGTAGGTTCCGTGGAACGGATGGCAGAATAGACTTTATCAATCAGACCGGCGACATGAAACTGGATATGAACGTCGAGTATCGCACGCACCTTTTCTGGAAGATAGACGGTGCCGCCTTCATTGATGCCGGTAATATTTGGACACTGCGAAGCTACGAAGACCAGCCTGGCGGACAGTTCGGCTTTGATACTTTCTGGAGGGAGATTGCAGTGTCATACGGCATTGGTTTCCGTCTCAATTTCAATTATTTTATTATTCGTCTGGATGGTGGTATGAAGGCGATAAATCCTGCCTTTACCGACAACAAGGGGCATTATCCTCTGATACATCCCAACATGAAACGCGACTTTACTTTCCACTTTGCCGTAGGTTTGCCATTCTGATTTTGTTTCAAAATATTGGCTTTTTTTTGTGTTTTTGCAAAAAAAAAAGTATCTTTGTACAAAATTGATAACTACCATGGTAAAATTCCTAAGTCTCGGAAGTGGTAGCAGTGGCAACTGCTATTTTCTTACAACGGGTCAAACAAGTATACTTGTTGATGCGGGATTGAGCATGCGTAATCTTCGTAAGTCCTTGCAGACCAATGGCTTCGATATAAACAACGTGGATGCGGTGTTTGTGACACACGATCATGCCGACCATATCAAGGCTGTTGGTAATCTGGCAAATGACCTGGGCAAGCCGATTTATTCAACCCAGGAGGTTCATTTGGGCATAAACCGTAACTATTGTGTTACGAGCAAGCTGACAGAGAAGCATGTCCGTATCATAAACAAAGAGGAGTCTGTTCAGATAGGCGACTTTACTGTGACTGCTTTTGAGGTTCCACACGACAGTAGTGACTGCGTGGGCTACAAGGTGGTTGCTGAAGGTGTGTGCTTCTGCCTGATTACAGATGCAGGTCAGGTTACTCCTATCATACAGAAGCGAGTGGGGGAGGCAAACTATCTTGTCCTCGAGAGTAATCATGACGACGAGATGCTTTCGCGCGGACCATATCCTGCTTATCTGAAGGCAAGAATCAAGAGTGGAAGGGGACACCTGAGCAACCTCGAGTGTGGCAATCTGCTGGCAGAACATGCCACGCAGAACCTTCGTCATGTATGGCTGTGCCATCTGAGCGAGGAGAACAACCATCCAGAACTTGCCAGAAAGACTGTCAGCTCAATATTGCGTGGATATGGCATCATCGACGGTGTAGACTTCAAGATGGACGTGTTGCGTCGCAAAACACCTTCTCTTGTCTATGATTTGGTTCTTTGACAGCAAAAAAATGAAAATATTGCTCCTTTCGTTTGGTGGTTAGGTCAAAATATTGTACCTTTGCAACCGCAAATGAGAAATATGCGTCCTTAGCTCAGTTGGTAGAGCAATTGACTCTTAATCAATGGGTCCAGG
>CAMAFX010000102.1 GCA_945833925.1 uncultured Prevotellaceae bacterium | reverse complement strand
TAACAAAACCCAACTTTCCCTCGGAAGTCGTACCAAGAATGCGCATTGTCTTGGAATCATAGTTCACGACATCTCTAATCGAGGCTGGATCAGTGCATGAGCGATAAGCACCGCGCATACAATTAGTAAAAGGAAGAGACTGGGGCGACACTCCATTTATCTTAAGTTTGTTGTTGATCGGTTCTTTTGATGAACATTTCACAATAAGAGGTGTTCCCACTGGTACTGGACCTGTTACCTCTTGATAAACTGCATAAGCCTTACCGTCAGCCGTCTTTGGTGTACTTGTAATGCAGTATGCCTTCATACCTGATGAATAGAAGCTATATGGGAAAAATACGTAAAACGGATCATAATATTCGCCATTATACTCCACTCTTGGTGAGATGCCAAAATATTCTGAAGACTCATCCAACTTCTTCAGTCTCCATAGAGCAGCATTATTATCAGAAGTACTTTTACCAGTTTCTACCTGACAATCTCTTTGCTCCAATGTCGTATTGTCCCAAGAATCACGCGCCACAAGGTACTTACGAGCACCTTTAGCTTCAGCAAACGCATAATAAGCATCTTTTGATGCTTCTTTCTTAATGCGAAGTATAGCATTTCCTGCTATAGAGCTTGCAGTAACACCTTGAGAAGCTAAATCAACGCGAATAGCACCATCCTTTTCTGTGCTAATATATTCCAGATAAAGAACTGTTTCAGGCATATGATAAACAGCCGTCTTGTCTAAACTACCACGAATATTTGGTAAATCTACGCCAGCTTGTGTATAATCAACATCCTGAGCTACTTTACTCTTGAAATACAGGCATTGACCCAAGTATAGGCTCTCAACACGATAGTAGCCTGTTGAAATGGTTTGTGCTGAGACATTACAAGTAAATGCCAAAGCAAAAACAAAAGAAATAAATTTTTGAATATATGTATTCATTGTATTATTCAAATTAAAACTGCACTACCTTATCTTATTACAGGTAAAGCAGTGCAGCTAAAATATCATATAAATTAGATTACTGAGCGATACAAATAGTCACGCGGTTGAGGTCGTTTTCTGCGTAAGGCTGTTCGGTGTCACCCTTGAAATCAATATCAATACGTGAAGCGGAGATGTTGTAGTCCTTTACAAGCATTCCTGCTACCACCTTAGCACGGTGCTCAGAGAGTTCGCGGTTGATGCGTGCGTTACCTGTACCCTTGTCGGCATAACCAGTAACAACAACCTTTGAGTTAGGATTAGCCTTCATGTATTCAGCAATCTCACGAACCTTTTGCTTCTCTGCATTAGTTATAGAGGTGCTGCGGATGGTGAAGAACACATCACGGCGAATTGGCTGAACCACTGCGGGAACTTCTTTCTCTACCACTTTCTCCACAACCTTTTCAACTACCTGTGGCTCAACAACTGGTGCTTGTTCGGCAACAACTGTACGAGTTGTGTAAGTCTTGCCAAGGTTTACCTTCACTCCTGCAAGTGCATTGAAATACCAGTCAGAGTTACCAGCCTTCTTGGAGTTAAAGTGGTCGCTCAGTGTATTGGCATTGAACTCAACGCCAACACTAACAGCGTCGCTCACGCGGAAATCAGCTGTGACACCAGCCTGACCAGCGATGCGAGCCTTAGAGCCATTCCAGAGGTAACGAAGTGGCTGATAGCCGTCGGTATACTCCTGATATTTAGCAATAGCGTCGTTAGCTTCCTGAGCCTCGTCGTTAGAGAAGGCGATATTAGCGCCTACTCCGGCAAAGATGCCAAGGTTGAACACTCGTGTAGGGTTGTAGCCACAGATGAGGTTCGACAGGTTAACAGTAACGTCAACCATAGGAGCCACATAGTTCCACTTCCATTCGAAAGTTCTGGTGTCAAACTCCGAACCGGCTTTACTCTGCCATGCGTTGACGGCCAGGCGAGCTCCAAGAACCGGACTGAAGTTATAACCTACACCAATCTGAGCATTATAGCTGTTCAGTTTTCCAAAATCCAACTCACCGAGGGTGTGCTGAATGCCAAGAGGCTGAACCTGCACATACCAGTGAGGATTGAAGACGTATTCCGTCTTAGCCTGAGGCTCCTGTGCGGATGCCGAGAGGCATACCGCAGACAGGAGACAAGCCATTATCGTCTGTTTGATTTTCATTACTTTCGTAGTTTACAAATTCAAAAAATCTTATTAGCGTACTGGCTGGATGTAGTACTTTGTACGGCTCTGCTTACCAGAGAAGTCGAGGGCGAAGTAAGAAACCTCGAAGATGTAGTCAGCATAGTCAGCCTTAGTAACGAATGGGAAGTCACGAACAGAACCAGAAACCACGTTACCAATCAGGCTACCGCCATTAGAGTTAGCATAGTTCAATGCTTCCTTACACTTGTCGTCACCTGCACTGGCGCTCTTCAATACACCACCTTCATAGCGCAGAACGTTAGTCACTACAACCATCTTCTTACATGCAGGAGCGATGAGCTCAGCAGTGTATGAAGTAGCAACGAGAGTAGCAGCGCTCTGACCAGAGCCAGAAAGCTTCAGTTTGGTAGGTACGAGATATGCGTCGTTGAGACGATGATAGTTAGAGTTTCCGTCGACAAACATCATCACAGGCTGGAGTTTAGAGTCGATGTTCTTAACGAAGTTCTCAACGCGGTCGAGCACCTTGTTAACCTTCTTGATTACGTTGTTGCCCTTAGACACATAGTCGTTAATCTTTCCGTTAACCTGATCCTGCATACTGTTAACAAGTTTTTCAACCTCAGCCTCCATTGAACCTGCGATGTCATCAGCATAGTCCTGAAGAATGTTCTTAAGATCAGCCTCTGACTCGAACGGAACATCCTGAGCATCTATAGTTATAGTGTTGCCTAACCCATCGGTCGTTGTCTGCGCTGGAATATGAACAGTACCCTTAACAGTTACCTTGGTATCACCAGAAACGTTAATGTTTACATTACAGTCAGTATCGAACTCAACAGTCAGGTTGCCGATAGTTGCGAAACGGCGTGAGAGAATGCCAAGTGGCAGACCATCGGTGCTAAACTTGTAAGAAAGAGGCTTGATGGTTGTCAGGGCGAGGTTGTAATTAGAGTAGATAGAGTTCGTCTTTTTGCTCTCAACATTGCCTTCAGCATCGTAAACATAAGACTCGTAAGAAGCCTTTACAGCATTTGCATCGAGTACGTTAGAGAATGTAGAGTAGATAGTTGTAGCCATCTGAGTGAGGTCTACACCATTCTTGTAGTCAAGTACATCCTTAGCAACATCCTTCAGAGCGCCAAGGTCGATGCGAGCAGCCACCTTATTGATGTCAGCTTCCTTAACGTAAGCCTTTGCCTCATAGAAACCATTGTCAGCGGCACGTGTCCAACCGAAGGTCAGTTTGTAGTCAGATGGCTTCAGAGGAGTGAGGTACATGGCAGACTGCTCTGCAATGCTGTTCTCAAGAGTAAGAACCTGATTCTCGAAGTTTACTGTGTTAGGATTGATGGTAACATAGAGAGTACCAGCGTATGCTCCCTGCTCCTTGTTGCCTGGTTCGAAGTCATAGATGCGACCATTAGCCTGCGAAATCTCAAGACGCTTTTTAGCGAAATTTTGTACGGAACCGAAAACGAGAGCAATCTCAGCAGTGGTGAATGTCTGTGAGTCAGACATATAATCATAAGGATTGATACTTGGGAAAATAACAGCGTCAGCACCAGCCTCACCACAATAAGCAGCGAGCATAGTTGAGCGCATGTCGAGTGGGAGGTTCATGTAACCGATCATTGGGTTAACAGTACCCTGTACGATGATACCAGTAACGAGTGCCTGGAGGCTCTTGTTCAGAGATGCGATAGCTGCTTGATTGTCAGCAACCACCAACTCAAGAGCGTCGAGCTCGTCCTGAACTGTCTTAACGGCAGCCTTGTAAGCATCCTCGAGGTCTTTCAGTGTACCTGTGTAACCACCACGGAGAGCAGCAATAGCGTTATCTGCTACAGTCTGGGCCAAGGCCTTAACTTGGTCTTCGGTGAGAGAAGACTTAGCCTCAAGTGCTGCTACTTTACTCTGAAGACTTGAAACATCAGTGCGAAGTGCAGTAATCTTATTGTTAAGCTCTGTGAGATCCACAGTGCTGCCAGAGCAGTTTGCGATATGCTGGTTAAGGAGCTGTTCAAGGGTGTTAGCCTTTAACAGTGCAGCTGCAGCGTCAGCCTTAGCCTGAGCAGCATCGGCAATCAACTGCTGGAGCTGTGGAGTCCAAGCAACGATTAAATTATTAAATTCAGCAATAGTATTCTGAATATTGGTAATTTTTACCTCATTAGCCTGTGCGAGTGCAAGTGCAGCTTTTGCGTCAGCGGCAGCTTGTTTGGCAACGATATCAAGGTCGTTGATAAGACCTGCAAGCTTTCTGTCATCAGCCTGAAGATTAGAGATGGCATTCTCTGTGGTAGTCTTCAAAGTGTTCACAGTACCCGTAAGAGTAGTGATAGCTGTCTCAAGCTCAGAGATCTTTGTTGTGTAAGCCTCAATCTGTACATAGTACTTGTCGGCCTCTTCCTTAGTCAGATAGTTCTGACCCTTGAGTTTGTTCTCAACAGCTGTGAGGCGGTCCTTGATGGCGTTGCACTCAGTCTGGCAAGCCTGCTTAGCAGACTCGAGGCTGTTGATTTGGTCCTGAAGTCCCTTCACCTGGGCCTCAAGGAGCTGCTTCAGAGTAGCATTCTGATTCTGCAATTCACCTCTGAGATCGGCAATTGCATCCTCGTCTGTATCCTTACAGGAAACAAACGAACCCATGGCGACAAAGAACAATGCCACCACGAGGAAACCATTGATAAATTTCTGTTTCATTGTACCTAATATTATTGTTTATACTTAATTATTTCATCGTAAACGAGCACGAAAAGATATATTCTCATAGGAATTTTTCATAACGCACAAGTTGACTCTAGCTAATAATCCGCTACAAAATTAATCTTTTTTATTTTACCAACAAAGTTTTTCTGTGTTTTTTTTTAGAAAAAGAGAAAAATATTCTATTTTATAGTATATT
>CAMAFX010000101.1 GCA_945833925.1 uncultured Prevotellaceae bacterium | reverse complement strand
ACCACCATTGCCTACCACTGCTGTAATGCTTCCATCTGGAGAGGTAATTGCAAACTCATGTTTACCAAGATAGAGAAGATGGAAATTGTCACATGCCACCCAGTTGGCATTTGTACCTTCA
Organism: uncultured Prevotellaceae bacterium; assembly: GCA_945833925.1. Lineage (GTDB taxonomy): Bacteria > Bacteroidota > Bacteroidia > Bacteroidales > Bacteroidaceae > Physcousia. The sequence goes on along the minus strand of CAMAFX010000101.1, from coordinate 5,023 downwards.
ATCTTGAAGCCAAGTGTCAGCGCTTTGTTTTCGCCCTCAATTTCATATATCGGAGTCTGGAACGTAGCAGGAACACCACCCGGTGTGTTGACCGTAACATTTTTGTCGCCAATGAAGAGCTTAACACCACTAATGTCAGAGAATTTTCCATCCTGTTGAACAGCAACTGCATCCACCATAAGTGCATACTTGCCTTCTGGTAGCGCATCATTTACTACCTGACTGAGAGTAGCGTTGTCAAGAGTGTTGGGACTGACTACCCATTTCTCGTAGAAACCACCAGCCAGTGCAATGCCTTCATTCTTATTCGATGGCATAGAAGTGATGTTGTTACCCCACCCGCCATCTACACTCCATCCTGTATGAACGTTAGAGTCATCACCTACTCCAGCGTTTGCAACAAGGAAACTTATATCTACAGGATTAGACTCTGAAGCGAATTCGCAGCGAGAGATGATTGAAGCCTTTACTGCATCTGCAGCAGCGTTGATTGCATCTGCTGTTGAAGTAACATCGTAATACAACCTTTTCAATTCAGCATAATCGACGCCATTGGTTTTGGCAGAACACATAACAGTCCATGCTGTCTGACGTGCAGTCAAAGCACCGGCAATCGTCTCGTGACTGGCATTATATTCATCGGCAGACATAAGAGTCCAGCGAATACCGCGCATCTCCTTGTCGTTAGAAAGGAGCGATGGAACGACAACTGTGCTAAGGTCACCAGCCCAACCGATATGCTTTCCTCCGTTGTCAGCGATGGTGTAGTAACCATCAGCGGCCTTTTCAATATTCCAAACTCCTGCATTGGGACCATCGACATAAAGTCCGTTCCAAGCAATGAAGAGATAGCCGTTCTCACCCTTACGGTTGAGCGAATAGCCACCATCGGCAAACTTTATCTCCCAAACCTTACCCTCAGTAGAAAGGGATGCCTGAGTACGATAATTGTTGCCCTGCGTGAGGAACTGTCCTGCATCAGCATTATAGAAGTAATATTGATCACCATCTCCAAGGGCTCCGAGATACTCTATCTGGAAGTTGTCAAAACAGGTCCAGGAAGAGGTCTTGGTGTGCTCTTTCTCAAGTTTAATGGTTAGAGTTCCATCTGTTACTTCACATGTCAACTCGTGAACATACTTGCCACGGTTGAAATATACTGATGCACTGTAGAGGTCGTTAGGCACATATCCGTTCTTAACCTTGTAGTCACCCTCAGCAATTGAAGAAGCCTCAATGCCTTCACAGATACTCATTACGTACACTGATGTTGTATTAGCATACAGTTTGGTATGCAGTGTTGTGCTTTCGTAGTTTGCACTGGCATCACCATCACGATAGAATCCCTGGAATGTAACCTTGTAGGTACCATTCTTCAAACCAGTAAGCTGTGAGTGCGTAAGTGTCCAGTTGCTCTTGTGTATTGCATCTTTTTTATCAATGGTAGAACAAAACACTTCAGCATTCGAGTTACCGTCAATGCGGAAGCAGACTTTTTCGATGGTTTTCCCATCCTGTCCTATAACGTAATTAAAATCACCGACGCCGACGTATTTTTCTTTGGTGAAGGACCAATCGGTTGTGACCTTGTCATTACGGTCGAAATTGGCACTTCCGAAAAGATGTGTGACGTTGACAGGATTAGAAACAGACGCAAACTCCATCGAGGCATTCAAGTCGTCAATTGTAAGAATCTCCCACTTCTGCAGGTTCGAAGCAGCATTGTATTCTTCTAATTTGGCATAACGCACATTAGCGCCATCATTCAGGTCTGTCCAGCTGTTAGCCGTCAATGCCTTCTTCACGCCGTTGTCGTTCCAGAAGATATGATAGTAGTTTCCTGCCTTGGCAATCTCCCAGGCATCCTGTCCGGGGTTGTTCATATAGAGGTTGTGACCAAGCGAACCCATACCGGTACCCAGAGCATACTTACCTTCGCTGAGTTCGCTGATTTTCATGGCACGACCATACTTGCCAAGCACAGCATGAGTAGTCCACCAGCCACCTGCCTTAAGATAAAGACCTGTCTCTACGTTGCGGATGTAGTAGGTCTTTGAATCGTCAAATTCGCATGGTTCATCTTCAACATCATCGATTGCCGGATCGTAATCGTGGTAAGAGAAGACGCCAACGCCAGGCCAGTGGTCGGCAAGTGGCTCCTTTGCATCATTGATAAAACTAAGGTCCTCACACCAATCTTCGAGTTCGATACGAATATCGCTCTCTGTATTATTGATGTAGAAGATTTTATCAACCACTTCTCCCTTGAGATAACCGATGCCGGAATCACCACTTGCCATTATCGAACCAGAACCATAAATAGGATAATATCCCTTTCTACCCTTCTCAATCCATGCGTCATGAATAGTAAAACGCTCGTCTGCATTTATGGCGTCAATAAAGAGTTCCTTGAGGCGGTCGCGTGTATAACGACAGTTTGTATCACCCATTACGATAATAGGGCGACCATTGTGAGTAGCCTTAATAGCTGTGACAAGCTGTTTCAATTGCTTTTCGCGAGCCTGATTGTCATCTTCGCTGCTATCGGCATCCATATGCAGAATATAAAGATCAATTTTAGTACCATCCTCAAGAGTAATGGTATAGTATCGGAATCCCTTGGCAATAAGACCATCGGCACCATGGTCGGTATAACCATAATGGTCTGTCCATTCTGTCCAACTCTCGTTGCCGTACTTGATGTGGTTCTGCTTGTAGAAAAGCCCAAGACCGTCTATATCAAATATTGTCTTCTCATTCAGATAATCGAATACAGCACCCACTCCGGGATTAATATCTCCACGGTGTTTTCCAGCATTATAACTGAATACGCCGTCACCATCGACACCGTCGTTCCAGGCATTGTCCCAAATCTCGCTGTGATAGTTGAAATCTTCGCTGACACCGATAACGTCGTATCCCATTGTCTTTAACTTCTTGCCAATGGCAGTAGCTCCGGCAGCCTCCTTTGCATCTGGGTTAAGTTGCACTTCATAGACGCCGAGAACCTTGACAGACTTTGGCATACCGTCAACGTTGAGTGTTGCAAATGTGAATTTCTTCTTTGAGGCAAAAGCATCATATTCCTCCTTGCTCACAAAACGCCAGGTACCACGGTCTTGATTGAGTGTGCCCGAAAGAGAGCCAATTGTACAGGCAGTACCTACATATACAACCTGATCCGCATTATTGCCCTGATGCCCCACTTCACCGTAAAGCAGGGCTTGTGACTCATCGTTTACAAATGTAATGCTGTAGCCATCCTCAACAGCATTGATACTCCAGACCTGTGGTGGACGAACGTTTGGATTTGCATCACTATCTCCCCAGTTTGAGTTCACATAGGGCTTGTCGTCAGTATGAACAAACAAATAATTGTTTACGTTTGCATTATAAGACTGCGAACTAAGACTGAAATGGGTGTTGATAACAACGCCGTTGCCACTCGCTTCAAGTGTACAAAGCAACGGCCGCTTGTTGTCAAGGCTTACCTGTGTGCCATAAGAGTTACCATAACTCAGGAACTTTGCCTGATAGACATTGTAAAGGTAATACTGCCCATCAACAACTGGTTCAGTTCCCTTAAAACCGACTGCCCCAACCGTTAATGTAACGAGGCAGAAAAGTAAAGATAATAATTTTTTCATGTGATTATTTTGTGTTTAGTTATTACGTGACTGTTATTACATTCTTCTTACAGCCCTCACCGAGTGTCCGTTCACACGGCTGAAGTAACTGAAGAAAATGCCTTGGGAGGAGACACTCGGGTCAACAAAACATAGCAACTCGGCATATCCCTTGTAATTGGAAACATCTCCGTTCCAGTAAAGTCCATAAGTTGCGTCAAGCGACATGCTCGTATCATGCCGGTATCCTGCAGCAGGAAGAAAGATGTGGTTCTTGTTGGGACCAACGACCATCATTCCATCTACGCCATTCTGTACGCACCACGTCCACTCACACTGGTCAATCAGTTCTTTCATCTGAGCATGTGTTGGCATCTGTCCCACGCCGTTTGTCATCTTATATGCAACGTCGTATTCTGTGCCAAAGATAGAAGAGCCCGACGGAAGGAAGGTCCCCTTAGAATCAAAATACGTCGACGTCATGTAATTACTCTTGCCTGCAAGTTCGCCCCAGGCAAAATAGTCACCGTATTCATACGGCAATTCAGCACCGATGTTGCGGTCTGCCCATAGAGTACCACTCGGTAATCCCAAATCGACAAAACGCACAATGGTGTCGCCCAGAATGACGCCAACACATGATGAGATATCACTGACATTGACTTTTCCGTCGCCATTATAGTCTGCATCACCGGGCGACAAGGTGGAACGACCGTTAAGATGACTGACAAGTCTTGCCAGGTTCGCAACTGTAGTCTTGCGTTGCATATTTACCTTTTGAGCACTGCAATAGCCTGCCTGCAAATAAAAGCAAGCAAACAAAAACATAGCAAAGTGTTTAATATATGTGGTCATAATTGGTCGTCACTCGGAATTTGACTGCAAAATTATGAAAATTCTTTGTAAAAAAGAATAAATAATGTAACTTTGTGCAAATTTGTCAAACAATTTAATGATGAAAAGACTTGTTTTTACTTTCGTGGCATTAATTGTCACTTTAGTAATCAACGCCGTTCCTGCTAAAAGGACCACTTTCATTGCAACACAAAGCGATGGAACAAAATTGACGTTGATGCTGGTTGGTGATGAATATCATCACTATTTCCTTAACATGGAGACTCAAGAAAAGATGCTTCGCAAAGCTGACGGCGACTATTATGTAGTCGGCAATGAAGCGCTTCAAGAACTTTCGAAGAAAGGTGCTGCCAGACGTGTTCAGGCAAATGCAGCAAGACGTGCTCGTCTGAAAGCACCAGCCAAGATTGGAAGCACAAGCGGTGCCATGACAGGCAGCAAGAAGGGTCTTGTCATCCTTGTCAACTTCCAGGACAAGAAACTGGCAAATACACACACACAGACTGTATTCAACAACCAGTTCAACCAAGTTGGTTATTCTG
>CAMAFX010000100.1 GCA_945833925.1 uncultured Prevotellaceae bacterium | reverse complement strand
GATCGACGACGATACATATCAGGTACAGGTTGTTTCTTGGTATGACAACGAGAACAGCTACACTTCTCAGATGGTTCGTACAATCAAGTACTTCTCTGAGATCTAATCATTTGCCTAAATACATTTAAGCAAATACATCGGGCGTCTATGGGGTTGTCCCCATGGGCGCCTTTCTTTTCTTCCTTATTTATATATTATGTACGATTTCATAACCATCCTTGGACCCACTGCATGTGGTAAGACTTCTTTTGCTGCACATCTTGCCAGACGAATTGACGGTGAGATTATTTCTGCAGACAGCCGACAACTGTATCGTGGGATGACTATAGGGTCGGGCAAGGACTTGTGTGATTATATTGTGGATGGGGTAGAGGTTCCTTACCATCTTATAGATATAAGAGATTGTGGCTACCGCTTCAATGTCTACGAGTTTCAGTGCGAGTTCATGAAGGCTTACATGGACATAAAGGCCAGAGGCAAGGTGCCTGTTCTGTGTGGTGGTACGGGACTTTATATAGAATCTGTGTTGAAGGCTTACTCGCTTGGTTCAGTAGGTATTCCACAATACGCGAGTCTTACTATCGGACTTCATATTGACAGGGAATTGCGTAGGCAGCGAATAACAGAGCGCTTGTATGCAAGACTTGAAGAAGGTATGGTTGACGAGGTTAGGGAACTGCTGGAGAAGGTGGATGCAGAGCGCCTTATTCGTTATGGTCTCGAATATAAGTACGTCACATTATATATAATAGGTGAACTTAGTTACGATGAGATGGTACGTCAGCTGGAGATAGCCATCCATCAGTTTGCAAAAAGGCAGATGACATGGTTCCGTGGTATGGAACAGCGTGGAACCCATATTGAATGGCTGGATTCCACATTGCCTATGGATGAAAAAGTTGCCTTTGTTCTTGATAGATTTAACCAAATTGGCTAATTCTTTCGAGAGCCTTCATTTCAATAAGCTTTATCTTTCTTCCGTCGATTGCAATCAGTTTCTCCTGGGCAAACGCGGATAGAGTGCGTATTGCGTTGCTGGTTGTCATATTTGACATTCCTGCCATGTCCTCGCGCGAAAGGTAGATGCTGAGCGTGCATCCGTCAGCCTCAAGACCGTAGATGTCGCGAAGGAAAAGAAGGGTCTCGGCAAGACGTCCTCTGACGTGTTTCTGTGTGAGGTTTACGGTTCTCTCGTTTGCCGAACCGAGTCGGGTGCTGAGTTCTTTAATGAAGAACCACCCCAATGCGGCGTTTTGTTGTATTATTTCAACTAATATGTTCAGTGGGATTCTTATGATAGCCGACTCCTCGAGAGCTGTACATGCAGTGAGGTAGAGCTCGTTGGCAAAATATGCACGATGACCGGTAAAGGAAACTGGCTTAAGCGCGCGAATCAACTGGCTGCGACCGCTTACGCCTTCCTTATATATTTTCAGTTTGCCACTTATTAGGCAAAGCATATCGGTCGGGGTGTCACCCTCCCTGTACACTACTTCATTCTTTGTCAAGTATTGTACCTTTATGCTTTTGAGCAGACGCTCTTGCTGCTCGGGTGTGAGAGGGCTGATAAGCACGGATAATTTTTCTACGATGTCATCAATCGTAAATTCTTTTTTTGCCATCTTTTTACCTTGTTGTTGCTTTTGTTGCTTACGCTTCTTCGTTTTCTTAAACACAAAAGTAGTATATTTCTTTATATGTAACAAACAAAATTTAAAAAAAATGCATTTTGTGACGTAAAATGATATATAAAAATTTCTTGGTTTCGCACAAATGTTGTAACTTTGGGAACATCTAACTTTAGTTAACCTTTAGACTCTGAAAATATAAAAAACCATTAAAAACATATTCGACTATGAGTTATTTACGTTTTGACAAGACTCAGATGACGAACTTGGAGGATTCTCTCAAGAAGGAGATACTCCGTAGTAATCGCTCAGGAGCCTACTCGTGCACCACACTTGTGGACTGCAACACGAGAAAATACCATGGTCTTTTGGTTGTACCTGTTCCAGAACTTGACGACGAAAATCATGTTCTGTTGAGTTCACTTGATGCCACTGTCATACAGCACGGCGCTGAGTTCAATCTGGGTCTCCACAAGTATCAGGGTAATAACTTCAGTCCTCGTGGACACAAGTACATCCGCGAGTTTGACAGCCTTAAAGTTCCTACAACAATTTATCGTGTGGGAGGTGTTGTCCTGAAGCGCGAAGAAGTGTTCCAGCATTTTGCAGACCGTATCATCATTCGTTACACTTTGCTCGAGGCACACAGTGCAACAACATTACGCCTTCAGCCTTATCTGGCGTTCCGCAGCGTGAGAGAGTTTACTCACGAAAACGGAAATGTCAACACAGACTACCAGGAGGTTAAGAATGGTATCAAGACCTGTATGTACAAGGGTTATCCTGATTTGTTCATGCAGCTCAGCAAAAAGAATGAATTTGTGTTTAATCCAGACTGGTATCGTGGTTTGGAATATCCAAAGGAGCAGGAGAGAGGATACTCTGGCATAGAGGATCTTTATGTTCCTGGTTACTTTGAGTTTACCATAAAGAAAGGTGAGAGTGTTGTCTTCAGTGCTGGTATTGAAGAGGCAGATCCAAAGAAACTTCCAGAGTTGGCAGAGTTCGAGGTTAATGTACGCACTCCACGTGACAATTTCTATCACAACCTTGTAAATAGCGCTCATCAGTTTGTTGTTCACCGCGATCATGGTGATTATATTCTGGCAGGTTATCCTTGGTTCAAGTGTCGTGCCCGCGATATGTTTATCTCCCTTCCAGGTCTGACTATTACAAACGGCGAATTTGATAAGTTCGAGGCTGTAATGGCTACCGCAGAAAAGGGTATACGTGAATTTATTGAGGGTGAACCTCTTTCTGTCAAGATATACGAGATAAACCAGCCAGATGTTCTGCTGTGGGCTGTATGGTGTATTCAGCAGTATGGCAAGATGACCGATATGCAGACTGTCATCAAGAAGTATGGCAAGCTTGTACAGGACATCATGGAATTCATACGTTTGGGCAATCACCCGGCTATTGATGTTCATGACAACGGTTTGCTTTATGCTGGCGGTGGCGCAGACAGGGCGCTTACATGGATGAACAGTCATGCTAATGGAAGACCTATCGTTCCACGTTCAGGTTACATTGTCGAGGTTAATGCTTTGTGGTACAATGCATTGATGTTCAGTACAGAGATTTGCCGCTATATGAAGAATGAGACAGTTGCTCTCGTTTTCGAGACAACTGCTCAGAAGGCAAAGGACGGTTTCCTCGAGGTGTTCCTCAACCAGCACGGTTATCTGCTTGACTATGTAGACGGAAACATGATGGACTGGAGCGTTCGTCCTAACATGATCTTCCCTGTTGCATTTGACTACAGTCCTCTCGACCAGAAGCAGAAGAAGTTTATTCTTGATATGTGTACAAAGGAACTTCTTACTCCAAAGGGACTTCGTTCGTTGTCGCCAAAGAGTGGTGGTTATAATCCAATGTATGTTGGTCCACAGGTACAGCGTGACTATGCATACCATCAGGGAACTGCATGGCCTTGGTTGGGCGGTTTCTATATGGAGGCATGTCTCAAGGTCTATGGACGCAGCAAGGTAGGTTTCGTAGAGCGCCAGCTTGTTGGTTACGAAGAGGAACTCTTCTACCACTGCATTGGCACTATTCCAGAGTTGTTCGATGGTAATCCACCATTCCATGGACGTGGTGCAATCTCGTTTGCAATGAATGTTGCTGAGATTATGCGTGTTGTGAAACTTCTTGATAAGTATAATGAATATTAAATAAGGAGGAACGAAAGATGAAAGTTTTAATGTTCGGATGGGAATTTCCTCCCAAGATTTTCGGAGGTCTTGCAGTTGCATCTTATGGTATCACCAAGGGACTGAGCTTGCAGGGCGATGTTGAGACTACATTCTGTCTTCCAAAGCCTACTGGCGAGGAGGAAGGTTTTCTCAAGATTATAAATATGAGTCAGGTGCCTGTAACATGGCGCGACGTTCAATACGACCAGATTAAGGATCGTATGGTTGGTCATACTGCTGAGGATTATTATCGTTTCCGCGATCATATCTATGCAGACTTCAATTATATGCAGGGACTCGACGATCTGGGTTGTATTGGATTTGCCGGTGGCTACCCAAGCAACTTGCATGATGAAATCAACAATTTCTCTATCATCGCAGGTGTTTTGGCAAGAAGCGAGCAGTTCGATGTTATTCATGCTCACGACTGGTTGACCTATCCTGCTGGTGTTCATGCCAAGATGGTAAGTGGCAAGCCTCTCTGCATTCATGTTCATGCTACCGATTTCGACCGTTCGCGTGGTAAGGTTAATCCAACTGTCTACGGCATCGAGAAGAATGGTATGGACCATGCTGACTGTATTATGTGTGTGAGCGAGTTGACTCGTCAGACCGTCATCAATCAGTACCACCAGGATCCTCGCAAGTGTGTGGCAATGCACAATGCCGTTTATCCACTGAGCGATGAGTACAAGGCAATTGTTCCTCACAAGAATCCAAAGGAGAAGGTTGTTACATACCTTGGCCGTATCACCATGCAGAAGGGTCCTGAGTATTTCCTCGAGGCTGCAAAACGTGTGCTCGACCGTTCTCATAATATCCGTTTCTGCTTTGCTGGTTCTGGTGATATGATGAATGCAATGATTAACCTTGCTGCAAGTTATGGTATAGCAGACCGTTGTCATTTCCCTGGTTTCCAGCGTGGTAAACAGGTGTATGAGTGCTACAAGAATAGCGACGTGTTCGTAATGCCTTCAGTAAGCGAACCATTTGGAATTGCTCCGCTCGAGGCTATGCAGTGCGGCTGTCCATGTATCATTTCTAAGCAGTCGGGTTGTGGTGAGATTCTTGATAATGTTATTAAGGTTGATTATTGGGATATTGATGCCATGGCTGATGCTATGTATTCATTGTGTACCAATGAGTCAATTCACGATTATCTTGCACAAGAGGGTATCGCCGAAGTTGACCGCATAACATGGGAGAAGGTTGGTTTGCGCATTCGCGAATGCTACAACCAATTGATATCACGTGGTTGGTTCAACAATGACGAATACCTGCAAGCTGTCAAGTATATCAAGTAATTCATTTCCATCATTCTCGCTAAGACGCAGAATAGGATAATATCTTATACATTATTTATATATATAATAATAACCATTTAAAGATTACCTCCTATAAGTCCACAATCGACATTCAAGTTTAACAATTCGGATTTAGTGGATGGGGGTTGCTGATATTATGAAAACAATTTGTTTATATTTCGAGATACATCAGCCAGTACATCTCAAGAGATATCGTTTCT
>CAMAFX010000099.1 GCA_945833925.1 uncultured Prevotellaceae bacterium | reverse complement strand
CCCCACGGCAGCGTCTTATAGGTCTTCTTGGCTATTTCTTTCGGACTGTAGGCTCGTTTCATTTCTTTGGCTCCTTTTTCAGTTCTGCAATCAAGAGGTCGGCAAGTTCAACAGCAGTCTTGGCTGGTGCATCCTTGGGTTCCGATGGGTTCATATCGTGGCATGCAATGGGATAAATGTCTTTGGCTATCTCATACCTGCGCTGCTCCCAGTCAACGCCACGTTCGTTTGCCTTGCGCATTTCTTTGTGTATGCCGATGACGGCATCCATATACTGCATTTCTATCTTGGTCAACATATCAGGCTCCTTTCTTTAGTTTCTCAATCTCCGTATAGACTCGTCTCAAACCGCCTTGGCTCTTGCGCACGATCTGACCGATATCGGTTCCCTCCGGGGCGTTCACGCTGGCCACAACTCGCGCCTGCTCCATCAAGAACGCCTTGCGGTCGTCTTCCTGGTCCGGAGTGACACGGCTGTACTTGCCGCCGTAACGTGAGAAGATCTCAGCGTAACCCACCTTCTTGCCTTCCACGTTGCGGTTGATCTTGGCTGCCAGTCCGTCGGCTCCCATCATATACCAGCCGCAGCACATTTCGGTGGCGTTCCAAAGGGCTTTGAGTTCAAGAAAAGCCTCGTATGCAAGGTCGCCGGCTTCGTCAAGCACCACCAGAGGGCGCTCCATCGAGCGCAAATAGTAAACCAAATCCTCATAGGTGTCCTGGTACTTGCCCGTGGCACCCACGCCGAACTCGTTGGCTATTTTCTTAACCAGGGCGCGTTTTGTCTTCACCTGGCTGCAGTCGATATACACGGCGTTGCGGTGTTCATTCACATACCATCGAGCGGTGTACGTCTTGCCAATGTTCGGAAGGTCGCACAATATCACGCTTAGGCTACGCTCCTGGCAAGCCTCTAACTGTGTGGTGATATAGTCGAAGGTCGCGGTCCTTGCACCCTTCCACTCGATAGAGTCGCGCAGGTTCACGTCCAGACGGCGGGCAATGTTCACCCAGTTGGCATCACTCAGAGCCTTATCCGTCTGACCCTTCTTCAGACTGTTGTACACGCTTGCAGAAATTCCCAGCGCGGCAGCGTGCTTGGCATCGCTGGGGTAGTTTGCTCGGTTGGTGGCTATCGCCTCCAGAATCCGCTGTTTGTTCGCTGTTGTAATCATATTCTAACGGCGTTTTAATGGGTTTCTAAATATCGGCTATCGGGTCGGGCTTCCATCGGCTTCTGACTGGCTGCTCCTCCTTAATCTGGGGCTCCAGTTCCACGGCTTCTGCCTGTTGTGGCGTTGCCGATGGCTTCAATATGCCCACCTCGTCGATAGCGTGGTCTTTTACATACTTGCTGAACTTCGCAATCTTCTTGCGCTGCTCGATATAGTTCACGGTGTCCTCTTCGGTTTGCTCTGCCATCACACGGTTGTAGGTCTGTACTTTCTCCACGTGGTCGATGTACTTGTCACCTTGGAAGATGTAAACTTCCGTTGGTTTGCCTTCCTCGTCTGGCATATAGTAGGCGGTCACCTGATAGTCATTCGGGCGAAGTTTCTCCAGAACACTGGTGTCACTCAGCCACCAGTCTTCATGTGCCACACGCACCGTCGAGTTCCTCCTGATGCTCGTTTCCACACGCTCACCGATGTATCGTGCCAGCGTCAGTTTGTCGAGTGGCTGCAGGGTCGGATTGATGCGCTCACAGAGAACGTCCCACCTTGTCATGCCGGGGAACTTCTTCTGGTTGGGGTGCAGTTGGTGGTTCCACTCATAACTGTCACGTCGGTCTTCTGCCACCAACTGGTCCCAACTGAAGTATTCCTTGTCCTCATAGAGTTCGTTGGTCTCGTCGCTCACTTTCTTGTACTCCTGACGCCACTTGCCCTTGCCGTAGAAACGGCCAATGCCCTCGTGGTTCTTGTGGATCACGCTGCGCTTCTTCGCACCGTTCAGAGGCTCGGCATACTTTTCCTGTGAGTTCTGGGGGGCGCAGAAGTGAACGAATGGGAAAGCGACACCGGCTTGCAGGAAGCCGTCTTTGTATTGGGTCATCAAGTGGTTCTCCACCTCGATACCTGCAGGCATTCCCCAGCCCTGCTTCTCAATCAGCCGGAACATGTCGCGGAAGCAATCTACCACCAGACCTTCGTCCTTCTTACGGGCGTAACTGGCACCGACCACGCACTGGCTCACTACATCGTAGGCATAGTAGGCGTGGACGCGCTGCTTGGTGTCCTTCAGTTTTCTCGTCAGGTCCACGTCGTCCATCGTAATCTGTGACAATGAGAAATTGCCGCCGTGACGGTGAACGTGTGGCATCTGCTCGTGCATGAAAGTCGTCCAGCTCATAAGCGAGTGCTCAATGAGGGTCTTGTTGGAAGGCTTATTCAGGTAGTTCGTAATAGTGCTCTCGCTCAATTCTTTTGGGTCACCTGTCTTCTTATCTACAAAGTCATCTGGATTCATCAGTTCGCCAGTCTTCGGGTCGTAAACGTCCAGTTCCCCACACACGAACATATTGTACATTTCCGCTATGTTCGTATTGAATGGCTTGTTGGGTAGTACCGCCAGACCGAGAATCAAGCGTTCAGTCTTCACGTCAACCTTTCTTGCACTCTGGTTGCCGAACTTGCCGCTGATAAGACAGCCGTAGCCTTCCTTCTTGTACTCGTTTACTTTCTTCCGAAAACGAAGCGTACTCGTGGGGAGCGTATGTCCGTACTCTTCACGCAGGGCTGTAATGGCATTCGCCATCTGCTCCCAATTGTATTTGCCGCCAAACAGCTTTTGGGCTGTTGCCGCACGCTCATACAAGCGGATGCAGCAGTTCAGTACACTGGCGTTCACCACATATTCCTTGATCTTCTCAGGAGGCAGGTCAAGACCTGCTTGCTCCCTGCTGTGGAAAAACGCCACCGCAGCCTGGTCAATCTCGTAGTTGCTGCACACCCAACCCTTCAGGTGGGTCAGGTCGCCATCGGGATAGAGGGCTTGAACCTTGGCTCTGTAATCGCGTGGAAGACTTTCAACGGCAACAAGGGCATACTGACCGGCTGCACCACCGCCACGACGCACCACGTCGATGCGTCCACGGCTCGCCATCGCCTTGTAGTTAGGGATGCTCATCACACCGCCATCTACAAGTTCACGGGCACTTATGCAAAGCCTGTTTCCGTAATACTCCATCTTCCCCTCCTTACTTCAAGTTCCTTGCGTAGTTCTGAATGGTAGGGATGTCACTCACAAGCACCTCTTCATAGCGGTACCTGGGCGAACCTTTGAAACGTACAACACCCTCGCCCGTGGTCATGCTGACCTCCATAACGGCACCGTTATTGAAATACTGGCGCATGAAATGCTCACCGCTGTCCATTGTGTCGTAGAATATCTCGTCTTCAGGAACGGCAGCCTCAACCCAGCCGCCCATTTCCTTACGGGCGACGTACTGGATATTCCTTGCCAGCAATGTCTGGCACTCAAAGCACAGGGCCTTGTACACCATACGATCGGTGCAGTTGAACATCTTGGCGAGTTTCGCCTTGTTTTCTTTCGAGACCTTGATGGTTCTCGCACTTCTTGTCTTTGCCATAATCATTTATTATTTAAGGTTTTTGTTAATATACTCACGGTCAAGCTCCCACAAAGGCAGTTCTAACTTCAGCTTTCTGTGTATTACAGCTGCGTGACCTACCATGTCTATAGCCTTTTTCAGTAACTCTATGTCTCCGAACTTCTGAGCGCGCTCCAGTAGAAAGTCCACAAGTTCCCAACGCTCACTGTACAGCTTGTCGCACTCTTCTTTTTTATGCATACCCAGATCGTGCTCACGCTTAGCTGTATTCCACAGCTCGGCAATCAGTTCGCTTTCGCCATGTTGCTTCCATTCACTACAGAAGGTGTCCTTGTCCATTTCGCCCGCTGCCATGTAGATGTCATGCACCTTGCTAAATTCCAATGCGGTGACCTCTAAGCCAGTGCGATCTTCAAACTCTTTTCGTGTCATATTTTTAAGTTTTAACTGTTAAAATTCGTCTATCTCGCCAAATTTTCGTACCTTTGGCGCGCCGTTCAATAATGAATGACGCTGCAAAGATACAGAATTTCTGTAAACCTACAAAATTTCTGAAGAAAAATTTTCAGAATTTCTGAATTTTTTAATTGAAGACATGGATAAGACAGAAATAAACAAGCGATTTATCGCTGCAATAGAGAGTCTATTAAAAGATAAAGGACTCACTAAAACCAAGGTTGCACAGAGCCTTGGCATTAAGCCTGCGAAATTTTCAGAAATTCTGAATAACAGAATGAATGCTGGAGTTGACGCAATAGCCGACTTATGTGAACAATATAGCTATTCAGCATCATGGATTCTTAATGGGCAAGGTCCGATGCTCCAGCCTGGCGAATTAAAAGGTCGTTCAAAACCTGCGATAGCTATAGACCCACTACCAGAGTTTCCTCTTACGTCAGAAGGTGTTTGTCAAATGTTTATGGAGATATTAAGGGATAAGGATTATCGTTTTGCGGAGCAAGCGGAGGAAATCGGTCGGCTAAAAGCACGGATCGAGGAACTTGAACGCCATAGGGGGGACAATGCTGGTCATGCCCTGAGTTCCGACATTGCAAATGTAGGGTAGTGCGTGTCATCAAGAACGGCAAAGAGTACCTCCTATAGTACCCCCGATACCCTATGAGGGGTGTTCCCCCCACCCAAACAAGCCTTCAAAACCCCGAAAATCCCCTATTTATGAGGCTTTGCGCCAGATAACGCCCCCGAAAAAGTTGCACGAAAAGGGTCAGTTTCCTACACTTTACTCCTTATTTTGGCTTTTTCCTCCCCCCTCACAGGGTATGCTCGGGCAAGAGTTTTGTAACCCCAGTTTTCCGAAAATGTAACCCCACTTTGTAACCCCACCTGTAACCCCACCCCCTATTTTTCGCCAATTTCACCCCCTGGGAACGGAACACGGACTTTTCCATACCCACCGCCTTCTAATGCCATCAGAACACCGTTCAAACGTGCACGCAATATAAAGCCCACAGACGCGCTAAACTCCCACAAACAAAGGATTTACCCACACACAAACAAAAAAGGCCACACGCGTAAACGTGCAGCCCTCTGTGCGTAAATCTATCGTCCCACGGTCGTAAACGAATTTGCCCCAAACGTAAAGCAAACGTAAGCCTATGTAAACATTTCGTTTTGTGCCGACCTCATAGCCTCAACCCTCGCAACTCTTTGTAAATAAACGGCTTTCGGTGTTTTTTGTTCCCTCTCTCCCTTATACGCTTCGTTCTGTGCCCCATACATCGTGGCAGGTTGCATTACCGACACAAAGGGACAGTTCTGTATCGAAAGAAAG
>CAMAFX010000098.1 GCA_945833925.1 uncultured Prevotellaceae bacterium | reverse complement strand
TCTGCGACTCCTGATAGTTCGCCTCCACCCATTTCTCGTTCTTGTCAACAATGCTAACCATCGTCTGTCCAGGGTTAACCAACTGACCAACATGAATATCCTTGCTTCCCACCACACCATCACAAGTGGCTATGATGTAGCAGTACGAAAGATTCAGTCGGGCAATCTCCACCTGTGCACGTGCCTGTTCGATGCTTGCCTCCGATGCTGAAAGATGGTGCCCCTGCTCTGCCACGACAGCCGTCTGTGTGTTGCGCGAACGAAGTGCCTGCTCATATGCCGCCTTGGCACTCAGATAACCGGTATGAACATTGTCGTACTGCTGTTGGGTGACGGCATCCTGCTGCAGAAGTGCTTCAAAGCGAGCATCTTCCCGCTGCGCATTCTCCATCTGCACGCGTGCCGCCTCAATGCCAGCTTCGGTCACCGTGATGCTCGTCTTTGTGGTATTGATACTACTTGCCGTACCCTGTGAACCGCGTACGGCACAAGTAAGATCAGCCTCTGCCTGAGCTATACGAAGACGGAACTCCGCATCTTCGATGATGACAAGCGTGTCGCCCTTCTTCACCTCTTGAAACTCCGTAAAGCGAACCTCTCGAATGAAACCTTGCACTCGACAGTTCTGAGGTACGATGTTCTGACACACACGGGCATTATCGGTCACTTCGCCACCACCGAAATGCATAAACTGACTTACGGCATAAAGTGCGCCACACGCTATGCAGACAATCACGATAGCATTATAAATATAGGTTGAAATCTTTTCCTTTTCCACATTAAGTTGATTTTGGTTATTAAATTGGATTATCTTCTTGCTCACACGTACATACACACTTCATCCAGCCCTGACCATCACCGAGACAGCCAGAGCACGAAAACGCTTGTGATTGTTCATTAAAAATATTGATCTGTTGTACATTATTCGTCAAAACTTTTCCTTCCCTCGGAAATACGAATAATGAACCTTGATGGGTCGGACAAACCTTTCACGTAATGATAATCTACGACACCATTACCCCGTTTGCCGCAATGCGCTACAAACCTCTCTGATTAGGGAATTAATCAGGAGAAGAATTTCGAGCACTATTAATTGCGAAATCCAAATTCGAGTGCTTCTTCGCACGCTGCAAATAGCGGTGGTCAAGCGTGGCTGGTATCAGTTAGCCCGCTTGGGCCGCGGTCGCCTCAAGCGAATTTGCGAGTGTAAAGTTACAAAAAAATCTTCATTTCAAGCCCTTCCTTCCTCAAAAATCTTGCAAACAAACCGATTTTTGAGCATAAATCAACTCCATTTTAGTACAAAATCATCCCCAACCTCGGCACGTTGATGTCGGGATTGGGGATGCGTGATTGTACTGAGATTACTCTACCACGAGTACGACTTCTTCCTTGCGTGCGAAGGCTTTCTTTAGGCGTTCGTAGATGCGGAGGTAGGTAGGGCGCGAGTGGATGACCAAGCCTCGGCAGCGGTGTTCGCCTACGATGATGGTGGGCGTGCGGAGTGTGTAAACGCCCTTACATGCTGCGAGGTAGAGGTTGTTGAGCGTCAATGGGTAACGTCCTGTGTATCAGTTGGGGCTGAAGGTGGCCGCCTGGGTGCCTGTGGTGACGTTGCTCCTTATCCACATCATGGGCTGTGGCTGGGCGGTGACGCTGTTGCGGAAGCTGTGCTCGGCCTGGCAGGATGTGGGTTTGGTGGTATTATAATATATATAATGTGTCTTGGAGGCGGTGAAGGCTTCGCTGGCCAGGGCGTTGTAGCTGCTGGTCAGGGATACGGGCATCTGCCAGGTGATGATGTTCTCGCCACAGACGATGCTGTAGTAGCGACCGGCCGTGTAGCTGACCGTGCCGCTCCAGAGCTTGTAGTGTGTGGAGCCAGTGCCCATGGACGAGGACGAACTGCCGCCCTGCGAGCCGCCACCGGTGATGAGGGTGCCGCCCTTGACCGTCACGCGGTTCATGGCATCGGCATCGATGCCCATCTCTGCTCCGCCCTTGGCCGAGAAGGAGATGACTACGCCTGCCGTCTGTACGATGGAGTTCGTACGGCCGTAGTTGCTGTCGATGGCATCATTGCCGGTGGAGAAGCAGATGACGTTGGCTCCGTTGAAGTTGATGGCGCCGGCCGAGTTGATGCAGTCGTCGTAGACCTTCATGTAGAGGTTGCCGCCGTTGAAGTTCATGGCCGTGGTGGTGGCGCTCTTGCTCTCGATGCCCTCGGCACCGCTGGCCGTCGTCTCGATGTAGATATCGCCGCCATACTGGTAATAGCAGCCACCGCATTTCATGGCCTTGGCCGACGAGCCGCCTGATGATTCACCAGCGCCGCCACCACCTCCAGGGCCCCAGCCACCGCCGCCGGGACGTCCGCCGCCTCCGGTGTTGCCACCCGTGCTGGTGCTGCTGCCGAACGAGGCGCCCGTGGTGCAGACCGTCAGCGTGGGACCCTCACCAGTGTCGGCATTGCCCACCGTCAGGTTCTGGTCGGCCTTTACACCCTTGCCACCGACACCGGTCATGCGGATGCTTACGTTGCCGCCGATGATGCTTACGTTCTGGTCTGCATTGAGCCCCTTGGAGGTTTCGTTCTCTATGTTTACGGTCAGTCCTGTTCCTGCATTCTCGATGTTGATGTCGCCACCGTTGATCACGATGTCGGCATCCGCGTTGAGTGCCTTGCTGACGGCTCCGCTCATGCTGATTGTGATCTTTCCCCCGTCAATCTGCAGGTTGGCGTCGCTCTGCATGGCCGATACGTCCTGCCCACTGTTGCTGATGCTGATGGAGCCGTCCTTGACGAGGATGGTTCCGTCGGGCAACTCCTCATCGTAGTCCTCGGCCAGCGTAGCCTCGGCCTGGATGCCGTCGCCGCCGATGCCCTTGATGTTCAGCGTGCCGCCGTTCATCTTGAAATACTGGCCGGCGTGTATGCCGTCGTTGGCAGCCTGGGTGATGTTCAGTGTGCCGAAGCCCTTCTTTATCTGGCAATACTCCTTGGTGGAGAGGCCGTGCTTGATGTTGCCCGTCAGGTTGAGTTCGCCCTTGCCGCTCAGTTCCAGGTGGCCCTTGCAGTAGATGGCGCCTTTCTGTCCGTTGTCCATTGGGGCGTCGGCCAGCGTGTTACGGGTGTTCTCCTCCACGATCAGGCTGACGCGCTTGCCGCACTTGATGTTGAGTGCTTCCTCCAGTCCTGATTGCAGTTGCAGTCCCTGCAGACGGATGGTGGACTTGTAGTCCGACACGAGCGTGAAGCTGCCGTTGTCCGACTGTCCCTCCAGCACATAAGTGTATTCGCGGTCCGTTTTGGTGTTGGTCAGGGTGACGTTACCTCCGTCCACGTTGGCGCTGATGGCTGCCGAGGCAAAGCGCACGGTGGGAGCCTCGTTGCCATTCCAGGATACGTATACCACGGTATCCTCCACCTCAGCGATGGCTGGTTCCTCGTACAGGAAAGAAAGGCTGTCCACGTCCGCCATCAGATATTCGCGTCCG
Organism: uncultured Prevotellaceae bacterium; assembly: GCA_945833925.1. Taxonomy (GTDB): domain Bacteria; phylum Bacteroidota; class Bacteroidia; order Bacteroidales; family Bacteroidaceae; genus Physcousia. The sequence continues at coordinate 2,230 of CAMAFX010000098.1, read as the reverse complement.
GCAATGCGGAGCACGCTGTCCTGTACGGAAATCCTATCTGTCCGGGTGTCCACGGGCAACTTGTCCGTGCCACCACCCAGCAGATGCACCACGATATAATCATCGGCAAGGGCCAGCGTACTTGCTGCAAGCAGTCCGGCCAGCAGTATGTTGCGAGTCTTCATGATGCGCCTCCTATTTCTTCAGGAACTTAACGGTGTGACCATTCACGTTGAGCACATACACGGCATTGGGCAGACCCTCCAGCGAGAAAGTGCTGAGTCCCTTGCCAAGTGCTGTGCCGGTGACTTTCCGGCCCGCCGCGTCGCAAACAGTCATGCTGCCACCCTGGCTGTGGATAAGCAGCAGGTTGCCGCAGACGGAAACGGTGGGTACGTCCTTCGTCGTGGCGACGGCTGTCAGGTCCTCGTCGGGCAGGAAGGTAATCTTGCGGATGCTGGCTATGGGGGTTGAAACGGTTGTGCCGTCGGCGTAGTTCACCAGCAGCGCCCCGGTCCGGAAGTCGCCTTCGAAGGCAATGTCTGTGATGTCAGCAATCCTGACACTCGTCTCTGTGTCGGCTGTGATTACCACTTCGGCTTTCAGAGCATTGCACCCCAGTGTAATCCACAGTACCGACAGGACCAATCTTCTCAATCTCAGAAATGTTCGGTTCATACGATATGAAATTTGTTAATTAGTGAATTGTGGAGTTGTATTGCTCTACCAAGCAGCATTTTTGCTTTGCAAAATTAACAATTTTTCTCGACGTGTTCACTTCCCCTGTTTCCTGTCTTTCTGTTTTTTTAAATATTTTTAAGATTCGGCAACACGAATCAGTCATTTAGTCCATTGTCGGGTGCCCATATTAACAAAGCAGGTGTGCCGGGCTTATGGAGCCTTGGGCACACCTGCTTTGATTGTATGTTAGTGATGATTAAAAATGGTTTGGCTGTAAGCTTGCTCAGAGTGTATTTGTTATGTATTTAAGTTTAAAATAGTTGTAAAGCATATTGATGCGTGCATTTACCAAAGCCATGTCGGCAGAGAGTTTCATGTTTGAGGCATCGAGCATGTCGGTGAGGAGTGCCAGATCGTTGTCGTAGCGATTTTTGACCACGCTGTAGTTCTGATCGGCAAGTTCCACCTGCTTCTCTTGTGTGCAAACCTCTACCGAACTCGTCAGAAGATTGGTGTAGTTTGCCTGTACGGCATCCTCAATGCCTTCACGTGCCAATTGCACACTTTCGCGTGCTTGAGTGCTTTCGTGTCGTACCTTACGGATGTCATGCTTGTTCTTCCAAAGGCTTGAAAGATTGTATTTTACCCCAATGCCGACGAACCACACATTGACGTTGGCGTTCTTAGGAATCAAGTCGGAGGTATAAGGACCCGACAGGTTATTTTCTGCCACTACTGCGACCGATGGAATCGATGCTGCTCGGGTGTTCTTGACCTTCTGCTCGGACATTTCTGCAGCAAGTGAAGCCTGACGGATGTCGATATTGCTTTCCGATGCTTTCCGTTGCCATGACTCCTCGGTGGCAAGTGCCTGGAGTGCCAGCCCTTCTTCTTCAAGTGATTGCGCGTCAACTTCAAAATCCTCTCCTTCTGGCAGATGGGTGGTTGTGGCTATCTGATGACGGATAATCTTCTGTGCATCATCCACTTGTGTCCTGGCAAGCATGAGACTCTGCAGCTGCAGTTCGTATCGGGTGATGTTATTCTTCAGCACCGTGCCCTGTTCTCTTCGAGCCCTCATCTGCTGGATAACTTTTTCCGTCAGTTCGATGTTCTTCGCTATTACCTGAGACTGGTTCTGTAACTTGTAGAGGTCTAGGTAGTATCCGGTAATCAGGAAACGCACCTCCTGACGATTCTTCTCTACATCAAGTTCTGCCATCTGACGACCAAGTTTAGACATCTCTATGCCAGAGCGGATAGCACCACCAGCATAGATTACCTGACTTACCTGAGCCGTGAAACTATTACCCCAATGTGGTGTGGGCTGTTTGCCATTCTGCACCTGCTGAGGACCAAGTCCAGGAACTATGTATTCCGTTGTGCCATTGGTGGAAAATCCTCGCGACATAAGGAATGCATTGCCCGTGTAGGAACCTTGTACACTCAATTCAACACTCGGCAGCAAGGCTGATTTTGCCGATGCTACCCCTTCTTCTGCAGCCTTCAATGCCACTTCGCTGACCTTGATGCGCTGACTCTGCTGGTCAGCCAAGTCAAATAGCGACTG
>CAMAFX010000097.1 GCA_945833925.1 uncultured Prevotellaceae bacterium | reverse complement strand
TGCTCAGGTACTTAAAAAGTTATATTTGTAATAGTGTTGCGGAATTAAGGATAAATTCTTATACCATGAACAGATTTATTCTACTTTTATTTTCTTTTTTCGTTAGCATAACATCTTTTGCAGGTCTCGACAGTAAAGTGGTTGTGACCAAGCGCACATCATTGGAAGTTTGTAATGGTCAAGGACTTGCGGCAATGTATTCGGGTGCGATTCATGGTAAACCGATAGTTGCCGGAGGCGCAAACTTTCCAGAGAAACCTGTACATGCAGGAGGTAAAAAGGTTTTTTATGACGATATTTATTGTTATGACAATAACGAATGGAGGATTGTTGGCAAACTCCCTTTCAAGGTGGCAAGTGGCGCAAGTTGTACGACAGAACGTGGTGTCGTGTGCGCTGGCGGAACTGATGGCAGCAAAATATTGGATAATGTTATTCTGATAAGTTTTTCTGAAAACCAAGATGTGTCTGCATCAAACGATAAGCAGGTGGGAAAGAACGGAGGTGTAATTATTAAAGAATTGCCTTCGCTTCCCGTTCCATTAACAGAGGCTTCGATGGCTGTGCGTGGTGATGTTCTCTATGTGGTGGGAGGAAAGACGTATGAGAATACAGGTTGCAATGAAACAAATATAGCGACAAGTGGCGATGCCTTGCGTGAGAAGGCTTCTCTTGGAGTGTATTCTCTTGACTTGTCCGTGTGTAAGGAATGGATAAAAATAGCAGAAATAGATTCGCCGAGACTTCAGTCTGTATCAACCGTCCAAACAGGAAATACTTCTCCATGTCTTTTCGTTTTTGGTGGGTACACAATGGGTGGTGACAAGATAATGGTGCGTACTGACGGTGCTTGCTTGAATTTGAAAACATTGGAATGGTCGGAGATTTCCAACATGCCCGAATCTTCTAATGTGACTGGAGGAGCATGCGTTAACAGTGGATACAGCCACATTTTGTTTGTAGGAGGTGTAAACAAGTCGGTTTTCGAGGCAAGATGCAATGATGCTAATCCCGATTCTACCTATTTCTTGAATGACCCATTGTGGTACAAGTTTAACAAAGATGTCCTTGTATATCACACAATTACAAATTCTTGGTATACACTCTGCGAGAATCAGTTGCTCGCTCGTGCCAGTGCAGCACTTGTTGGTCAGCAAGATGGTTCTCTCCTGTATGTAGACGGAGAATTAAAGCCAGGTGTGAGGAGCTGCGATGTCTCGGAGATCAAGGTGGAGAAGGAAGTGAGTTTTGGATGGCTTAATTGGACCGTCTTGATTTTATATCTGTTGGGAATGCTTCTGCTGGGTTATTATTTTATGAAAAGAGAAAGTGGGGCAGAGGATTTCTTTAAAGGTGGAGGCAGAATACCTTGGTGGGCAGCGGGTATCAGTATTTATGCTACAATGCTGAGTGCTATTACATATATGAGTATACCAGCAAAGGCATATGCAACCGACTGGACTTACTATCCTATGCTGATAACAATTCTTTTTGTCAGCATTCCGGTAGTAAAATATTATCTTCCTTATTTTAGAGGACTTAATATTACTAGTGCATACGAATATCTCGAGATGCGTTTTAACCTCGCAACGAGACTCCTTGCCAGTGGTTTGTTTATTCTCTTCATGATTGCCAGAATGGCACTGGTTCTTTATCTGCCATCTTTGGCGCTGACAGCTGTAACCGGAATAAATATTGAACTTTGCATTGTGCTAATGGGAATCGTCACCATTGTATACTGTACTATGGGAGGCGTAGAAGCTGTCGTCTGGGGCGATGTTATACAAGGCGTGATTTTGGTTGGCGGAGCTTTCTTTGCTGCCTATTTCCTCATATCACATACAGAAGGCGGTTTCTCGAATTTTGTGCAGATAGGTGTCGATAATGATAAGTTCCGTCTTTTCGAATGGTCGCTTGACTATAGAAGCGCAACGTTCTGGGTGGCAATCATCGGTGGTGCAGCCAACAACCTTATTTCATACACAAGTGACCAGACTGTCATTCAGCGATATCTCACGACAAAAGACGAGAAGAGTGCTGGAAGGAGTATTATGATGAATGGCGTTATGTGCGTGTTTATCAGTGTGGTTTTTTATGTTATCGGAACGGGATTGTATACCTTTTTTCAGACACATCCTTCTGAACTTGACATCACAATGCAGAAGGGTGATGCCATATTCCCATTCTTTATGATGAGCCAGATGCCATCCGGAATTGCCGGACTGCTTATCGCTGCCATCTTTGCGGCTACAATGAGTACTATATCAAGTAATATAAACAGTATATCCACCGCTTTCTCAATTGACTTTTACAAGCGTTTCTGCCCAAAGGTGTCGGACGCAAAAATTCTTAGTGTGGCCCGTTACACATGTGTCGTTAGTGGTGTGCTTGGTGTCTTTATTGCATTGATGATGGCAAATTGGGACATTTTGTCATTGCTCGATTATTTCAACACAATCCTTGGCTTGCTCACTGGCGGACTTGGCGGACTCTTCTTTATGGGTGTGTTCGTTAAGCGCATTAAGGGAGCCGCTGCACTGATAGGATTTATATCAGGAACAATGTTTGTTTTCTGGTTGCAGTTCTATACCGATGCAAGCCTCTTCTTGTTTGGTTTTGCCGGTATCTGTGTGAGCACGATAGTAGCTTTGTTGTTCAGTTTTTGCCGTAAATAATATTGGCTGAATTTCCTACCTTTAGAAAGGTGCTACTGCTTTTCTAAAAAGCAGGTACAGCTTTTCCGAAAAGCTGCTACTGCTTCCAGAAAAAGCAGTAGCAGTTTTTTTGAGAAATAATCTTTCTCGTCGTTTTCTCGCATATCTATAGCGTCGTTGAGTGCTTGAAGAATAAAGATGAATTCTTGTTCTATATTCATCAAATAACCTCGATTTTGTTATATATCTCTAATTCAATCAATATAAGATGATAAATTGATATATAAAAATTGTGATGTTTTTGTTGTTTAAAAAGAAAGTTGTATCTTTGTGCCCGAAAAATGTAAATACTAATCAAAGATTATGATAAAAATTTCTTTTCCTGATGGTTCTGTTCGCGAATATGAAGCTGGTGTTACCGGTCTTCAGATTGCGGAGAGCATTTCACAGCGTCTTGCTCAAGACGTGATAGCATGTGGTGTTAACGGAGAGACAACAGAGCTTAACCGCCCAATAAATGAAGATGCAAGCGTAAAGCTTTATAAGTTTGATGATGAAGAAGGCAAGCATGCATTCTGGCATACAAGTGCTCATCTTTTAGCAGAGGCACTTCAGGAACTTTATCCTGGTATTCAGTTCGGTTTTGGTCCAGCCATAGAGAACGGTTTCTTCTATGATGTTCTCCTCCCAAATGGAGAAATGATAAAGGAAGGTGACTTCAAAAAGATTGAGGACAAGATGATTGAACTGGCTCGCAAGGATGAGGCAGTTGTTCGCAAGGAAGTCGCAAAGGCTGAATGTATTGAACTGTTCAAGAGCGCAGGCCAGTCATATAAGGTTGAGCATATAGAGCAGGACCTTGAGGATGGCACAATCACAACGTATACTCAGGGCGCTTTTACCGATCTTTGTAGAGGTCCGCACATCACTCATACCGGTATTATAAAGGCTGTTAAGTTGATGAGTGTTGCAGGCGCATTTTGGCGCGGTGACGCAACAAAGGATCAGATGCAGCGTCTCTATGGTATTTCTTATCCAAAGCAGAAGATGCTTACAGAGTATCTTTTAATGTTGGAGGAAGCAAAGAAGCGCGACCATAGAAAGATTGGTAAGGAGATGGAACTCTTTATGTTTAGCGAGCGCGTAGGCAAGGGTCTTCCAATCTGGCTTCCAAAGGGAACTGATTTGCGTCTTCGCCTTCAGGATATGCTTCGCAAGATCCAGAAGCAGTATGGCTATCAGGAAGTTATTACTCCAAATATTGGTGGCAAGAACTTGTATCAGACTTCTGGACACTGGGATCATTACGGCAAGGACAGCTTCCAGCCTATCCAGACACCAGAGGAAGGTGAGGAGTACTTGCTTAAGCCTATGAACTGTCCTCATCACTGTGAGGTATTTGCTAACCGCCCACGTTCATACAAAGAGCTGCCATTCCGCTGTGCAGAGTTTGGTACCGTTTATCGCTATGAACAGAGTGGTGAACTTCATGGCTTGACTCGTGTTCGCTGCTTTACTCAGGATGACGCTCACATTTTCTGCCGTCCTGATCAGGTTAAGGATGAGTTCATTAAGGTTATGGACATCATTCAGCGTGTATTCTATACTTTCCAGTTCTCTGACGAGAATGTCGAGTTACAGATTTCGCTGCGTGATCCTAATAATAAGACAAAGTATATTGGCTCAGATGAAGACTGGGCTGTTGCAGAGCAGGCAATTATCGATGCTTGTGCTGAAAAGGGAATGAAGGCACGCACAGAGTTGGGCGAGGCTGCATTCTACGGTCCAAAGCTTGACTTTATGGTTAAGGATGCAATTGGACGTCGTTGGCAGTTAGGAACAATTCAGGTTGACTACCAGTTGCCTCAGCGTTTCGAATTGGAATATGTTGGCGAAGACGGTCAGAAGCATCGCCCTGTAATGATACATCGTGCACCATTCGGTTCGATGGAGCGTTTCGTGGCAGTTCTTATTGAGCATACAGCTGGTAAGTTCCCATTGTGGCTTACTCCAGACCAGGTTGCAATTCTCCCTATTTCTGAGAAGTATGTTGCATATGCAGAGAAGGTTCGCGATTACTTGTTCGCTCATAATGTTCGTTCTATCGTTGATGATCGTAACGAAAAGATTGGCCGCAAGATCCGTGACAACGAGATCAAGCACATTCCTTATATGGTTATTGTCGGCGAAAAAGAGGAGCAGGAAGGCCTTGTAAGTGTGCGCAAACAGGGTGGCGGCGACCAAGGAAGCATGAAATTTGAAGAATTTGCTGAAAAAATCAACGAAGAAGTTCGTCAAATGACAGAAAAGTGCTAAATTTGCAAAGAATTTCAAAATAGTACAATTATTTACAGTTAATGAGAGATAACAAGAAAGATAACATTAAGAACCAGTATCGTGTAAACGAGCAGATTAGAGTACGTGAAGTTCGTGTTGTAGGCGATGATATAGAATCAGTTGTTATGCCTACTTTCAAGGCCATTCAGTTGGCAGAGCAGAAAGAGGTAGATTTGGTTGAAATCTCGCCAAATGCGCAGCCTCCGGTATGTCGTCTCATTGACTACAGTAAGTTCTTGTACCAGCAGAAGAAGAAGCAGAAGGAAATCAAGGCGAAGCAGGTTAAGATAGAAACTAAGGAAATTCGTTTCGGACCTCAGACTGATGACCACGACTACAACTTCAAGTTGAAGCATGCTCAGGGATTCCTTCAGGATGGCGATAAGGTTAAGGCCTATGTGTTCTTCAAGGGACGTAGCATCCTTTTCAAGGAACAGGGCGAGGTTCTTCTTCTTCGTTTTGCTGCTGATCTTGAGGAGTATGGCAAGGTTGAGAGCATGCCTTTGTTGGAAGGCAAGAGAATGTCAATGTACATTGCCCCTAAGAAGACAACTCCTAAGAAGGCAGAGGCAGGAGCCCACGATGAAACTGATGCTCCAGTTCAAGCAAAGAAAGCTCCTCAGCAGAAGGAAAGGAAAGAATACACGGGTCCAAAGGTCGAAGGAGAAGACTGGGACGACTGATCATCAGTATAGAACCGTGGTTCTGTAAGAAAAGAGAAAGAGATACGCGTAACGCCCTGGTATATGCGTTGCCGTACATTATTAATAATTAATTTAAATAACAAAAAAATGCCAAAAGTAAAGACTAAATCCGCAGCAAAGAAGAGATTCGCGCTGACAGGAACTGGTAAGGTAAAGCGTCATCACGCTTATCACAGCCACATCTTGACAAAGAAGACAAAGAAGCAGAAGAGAAACCTCGATCACACTGCTATTGTTGTCACTGAGAACATGAAGCAGGTTCGCGATTGTCTCTGCCTTCGTTAAACCCAAGTCAAGAAGAAGTTTTTCACTTAGTTATTAACCGAATGTCAAGCACAAAAGAGCTTTATGCCGCTTGCGTTCAAAAAGAAACAAAATTATGCCAAGATCAGTAAATCATGTAGCTTCAAGAGCTAAGAGAAAGAAGATTCTGGGTTTGACCAGAGGTTACTATGGTGCTCG
>CAMAFX010000096.1 GCA_945833925.1 uncultured Prevotellaceae bacterium | reverse complement strand
AAAAGCTGCTACTGCTTTCCCAAAAAGCTGCTACTGCTTTTCTCAAAAGCTGCTATAGTTCTTTAGAAAACCAGCAACGACTATCGAAGAACACTGTGAGGGCAATTGCATGTACACATTAACCGTCCACGTCAAATTTATCTAATAAGCACCTACAAATTAAGGAGCAACCTCGATGAGATTGCTCCTTATTATATGTTCTTGCAAAAAAGAATAGCGAATTATTATTCCTCGCAAAGCTCAGTAAGAATACCACATGTGCTCTTTGGATGAAGGAATGCGATGTGGAGACCATCAGCACCACAACGAGGAGCCTTGTCAATAAGACGGATACCCTTCTCATCACACATAGCCAAAGCCTCAGAAACACCGTCCTCAACCTTGAATGCAATGTGATGGATACCACGACCACCATTATCGAGGAACTTCTGTACTGTGCTCTCTGGACATGTTGGCTCGAGAAGTTCCAACTTAACCTCACCTACCTTGAGGAAAGCAGTCTTTACCTTCTGGTCCTCTACTACCTCTTCCTTGTAAACCTCCAAACCCAGAACGTCACGGAAGTAAGGCAATACCTCTTCAATACTCTGTACGGCAATACCGAGATGCTCAATTCTTGAAATCTTCATTTTATTAGTTATTTATAATGTTAATAAATTATTTCACTCTATTATTTTCCGGGAAAACCACCTTTGGTGTAAAGGTCTTCGCTTCTTCATAATCCATCAAGGCATACGAGATAATAATAACAGTATCACCTACCTGAACCTTTCGAGCTGCCGCACCATTCAAGCAGATTGCCCCACTGCCACGTTCACCCTTTATGACATAAGTTTCAAAGCGTTCTCCATTGTTGTTGTCGACTATCTGCACTTTCTCCCCTGCCAACAGACCAACAGCGTCCATCAAGTCTTCGTCAATTGTTATGCTGCCCATATAATTCAGATTGGCCTCAGTCACCTGAACGCAATGCAGCTTAGACTTCATCATTTCAATCATCATGACGGCAAACTAATTATTTATATCTTATATGGTCAATTAAACGTATTGGAGTGGCTCCACAATACACAGTTATGCAGCCAACCACACTTTCTGCTTCATCCCACGAATGTACATCTGCAAGAGTGTCACCATCGACAATGCTGAAATACTGAACCTCCAGTCCATCAACGGCATTAATCTTCTCCACCACATAATCGTGTACAACATCAACTGGATGAGCAGGATACAATTCCTTGCTCTCCTTCATTATGCGATAGATATTAGGTGCAATATCATGCTCATCTTTTGTCAGAAGAGTATTGCGACTACTTCGAGCCAAGCCGTTCTCCTCGCGAATCACCGGACATGGTACAATATTGACACCCATGCCAAGATCGTCAACCATCCTGCGGATTACGGCAATCTGCTGGTAGTCTTTCTCACCAAAATAAGCATTATCAGGCTCTACATAAGCGAAGAGCTTGCTTACAATCTGGCAGACACCATTGAAATGTCCTGGTCGCATGGCTCCCTCCATAACACTGTCTGTTGGAGGATAACTGAACACTCTCGTATCTGGTTCTGGATAGACCTCTTCAACGGATGGGGCAAATGCAATCGTCGTACCGTGTTTTTCTAACAAAGCACAATCGGCCTCAAGGGTACGAGGATAACGCTCCAAATCCGATTTATCATTAAACTGAGTTGGATTAAGAAAGATGCTAACTACTGTAACATCATTTTCGGCAACACTACGGTCAACGAGAGATGCGTGTCCTTCGTGAAGGGCTCCCATCGTTGGAACCAATCCGATAGTCTTACCCGCAGCCCTAAACTCTCCGAGCAAGGTCTGCAATTCGTTTATTCTTTTTACTGTTTTCATCATGATAGCCTCATTAGGGCCATTGTTCTCCTAAAATCGGTGCAAAATAACAAAGAAAATGCCACACAAAGAAGAAAACAACAAACAAAATATTGAAAATACTTAAATTTAGCCCAAAAAGAGACGAACATTCTCAAAAATTGGAGATTTTTTCGTACCTTTGCAATGCAAAAAGTAAACATAGGTTAGATGAAGGCTAAAAAGATACTGTTTATCGCACAAGAAATTGAACCATACGTTCCAAACTCAGAGTACACAATTTTAGGCAGACAGGTTGCCCAGAGTATCTTGGAGAAGGGAAGAGAGATTCGCTCTTTCATGCCTAAATGGGGCAACATCAACGAGCGTCGAAACCAATTGCACGAAGTCATTCGTCTATCTGGAATGAACTTGATAATCGATGACACCGATCATCCACTGATAATAAAGGTAGCATCAATCCCCGCTGCCCGAATGCAGGTTTATTTCATCGATAACGACGACTTCTTCCACAAACGTCTTGATGTAGCCAACGAGAAGGGAGAGGAATATTCAGACAATGCTGAGAGAGCCATCTTTTATGCTCGTGGCGTCCTTGAGACAGTGAAGAAACTGCGCTGGGTTCCCGATGTAATTCATTGCCAGGGCTGGATAGCATCAATCGTTCCTGTACTTCTGAAAACAGCATACAAGGATGAGCCTTCATTCAAGGACTGCAAAGTTGTTTACTCTGTTTCACAACAGCCTCTTAACCTGCCTCTTAGTCAGAACTTTGCAAACTCCATTACATACAGAGACTGTAAGCCAGAAGTTCTCGAGGGGCTCTCAGAACCATATACAGGAGCTGACCTTCAGAAACTTGCTATCAACTATAGTGATGGCGTGGCAATTTCGTCAGAGAATCCCGATGCAGAACTTGTTGCATATGCAGAGGCATCTGGTTTGCCAGTAATGACCTACCCTGGCAACGACCACGAAAAATATCTCGATTTCTTTGACCAGATTTGGAGCGAGGGCAAAACTGACGAGGAAGAAGATTAACAGAAACCTCAACAGGCAAGAACAACAAGGTTTACATAAGTTGCTAAAATTCAAGAATAATGCTGAGTAATTCAAGAAAATACATAAACTCTGCCTCACTGGCCTTAACTATCGCACTACTGACAGTCGGATGTACAGAGGACACCGGCAATATGGGTATTTTTCCTGTGGAAGACGGGGTCTCCACGTCCGTAGCAATCTACGATGTCACATCCAAGTCCCTTTCCATGGGTTCAATCATAGCAGATAACTCGAATGGCTACCTCGGCGTCGTCGTTGACTCAGAAACAGGGGATACAATCAAGGCAGAGTGCGCTGCACAGTTTTATTGCCTCGAAGACTACAATATGCCACCAAAGGAGGTTATGCTCGGCGACATCACTGTAGATGCACAAGGTAACAAGACAGCAAAGCGAGGTGTTGTGAAATGCGACTCATGCGAGATACGTATTTACCTTAGTAGTTTCTTCGGCGAGAAAAACAACCCTATGAAACTGGAGGTCTACGAGCTCAGCAAAACCAACATTCTTGAAGAAACAGAGAAATACTATGCCGACGTAGACCTGACAAAATACATCGGATCGACCACTCCGATTGCAACCAAAGTCTTCACACCAAACGACTACAGTGTAGACGAAACGACGTCATCCGGCTCAAGCTACATCAACAACATCCGAATCTTGTTACCTACTTCCATCGGTCAGAAGATACTTGAAGCATATTACGAGAATCCAAAGAATTTCGAGAACTCATACAAGTTCATTCGCAACGTATGTCCTGGTTTCTATTTCAAGATTTCCAATGGAGAAGGAACAATGCTGAAGACTATGGTTGATGTATTCAACATCTACTACAACTATGGTGACAAGAATGATGTGAGCATCATCAACGAGGGTGTTACACGATTCTCAGCAACTCCAGAAGTCATACAGAGCACACGCTTCAGCAACAGCAATCTTACAAATCTGATTAACGAAACTGGTCACACTTACCTGAAGACTCCTGCCGGCATATGCACAGAGATGACTCTTCCAATAGACGACGTATTCAAAGGACACGAATCTGACAGTATAAGTCTTGCAGAGATAACCCTCACGCGCTACAACAAGTCTCAAACAAACAATCAGTTTGGCACGCCAAAGAACCTTCTTCTTGTTCGCAAAGCGGAAATGCACAGTTTCTTCGAGAATAACGAGATAACAAACAACCGTACAAACTATATCTGCACATTCAACTCCACCTATAACACATACACCTATTCTAATATATGTCGCCTACTCTCTTATTGCTACAACGAGAAGAAAGAAGGCGCAAAGAAGGAAGGTATTACTGAGGAGCAATGGATTAAGAACCATCCAGATTGGGACAAAGTTGTGCTGATACCCGTTGTAACCAGCAGTAACACAAGCGGCAACCTTACAAGCGTTTCGCACGACATGAGTCTAAACAGCGTTAAACTAATTGGTGGTGACACAAAACTCAAGATGCAGGTTGTATACAGCCGTTTCAACAAGGAGTAGTAAACGACGAATTGCTGAAAAGACGAACTGTAGAAAAGACGAACTGTAGAAAAGACGAACTGTAGAAAAGACGAACTGCTGGTTAGGGGTTTCCCAACAATTGTCAATTCTCTACTAAATATAATACTGAAAAGCCTCGGAATTACTTCCGAGGCTTTTCTATTACATGACTACGAATAGTATAGATTAGTCAAAACATAAGAACTTACTTCTTTGCAGGAGCAGCTTTCTTAGCAGGTGCTTTCTTAGTTGCTTCTGCCTTTGGAGCCTCTGTCTTTTCAGCAGTAGTCTTCTTTGGAGCAGGAGTTGCCTTCTTGGCAGGTGCTTTCTTCTCAGCAACTGGTTCAGCCTTTACTGCTGGTGCTGGAGCAGCCTCCTTCTTGGCAGGAGCTGGAGCAGTCTTCTTGGCAGGCGCTGCTTTTTTTGCAGGAGTGCTCTTCTTTGGTGAAGTTGCCTTTGATTCTGCTTTGCCTTCAAGCTTAGCCAAGCGCGCTCTCAACTGGCTGATTTCATTGTCCTTCACAGCAATTTCCTCACCTTGGTTGTGAATAGTTGTATAAAGAGCATTCAATTCATCGTTCTCAATCTCCATTGGGAAGAGATCCTGAACACGCTTGATGAAATCGCCAAGAATGTTCATATAGTTTGTAAATGCATCGTATGGACTATCATAGAAACCACGAATCATGTTAACGCTCATAGGCTTGGTAGTCATATAGCGGAAGTTGTTGCTTGCCTGAATTCTATCCCAATCCTGCTTGATACGGCGATCCTGGCATGCGAGAATACGACCAGCCTCCTGATACAACTTGTTGAAAGCTTCGCGCTGCATACCGTTACCCAACCAGCAACTTGTATCACGCTCTTCGTCATTCCAACTTACAGGCTCTGGCATAGACAATGGTGCAATAGACTTGGTCTTACCAAGAATCTCGCTTGGAGTAGCAAACTCTATGCCACGTTCCTTGCATGCTGCAGGAAGAGCCTTGAAGAACTCGAGAATATTGCTTGACAATGGCTGGAAGATACCAAGAGCACAAAGTTCCATAAAGATATTTACAATCTGCTCCTCCTGTGGAAGCTGTGCAATCCAGTCTGCATAACGGTCGCTCATCAATGGGAACTCGCTCCAGTTGCTGTCATTGAAGCGCAATGAGATATCATCACTCAACTTGTAATCGCGAAGCAAGAGATTAACCTTTGGATTAGCAGCACAACTGTAAACGAAGTGAGGACTCTTCCAACCAAGAACGTGCTTTGCACCCTCAACGATCATACCCTTATATCCCATCTGACCTGCCAATGAACCAATCTCATCGTTATAAATCAAGCTGCTGTTACGCAACACCTTTGGTGTCTGGCCGAACAACTCCTTGATCTTCTTAGCCTGACGCTGAACTTCCTCACGGAATACATCCTCGTTTGCCAAAGAAGACAAGCCATGGCTGTAAGGTTCTGCAAGGAACTCAACACAACCAGTGTTGCTCAACTCCTGAAGCAGTTCGATAACCTCTGGTGAATAATCCTCGAGAAGCTCGATAGCTACACCAGAAAGCGAGAATGCTACCTTGAAAAACTTTCCGTATGTCTTTGTCATCTCAAGCATTGCCTTCAATGCAGGAATATAGCTGCGCTCTGCAGTTTCGGTGATGCCACGCTCGTTCTCGTAATCATCATAGTAATAATGATCAGTACCGATTTCAAAGAAACGATATCTCTTGAGATGTACTGGCTGATGTATCTCGAAATATAAACAAAT
>CAMAFX010000095.1 GCA_945833925.1 uncultured Prevotellaceae bacterium | reverse complement strand
CAAAAAAAATATTTTTATTTTTAACTATATAAACAAGGAATAACAAATTATATATATATTATGTCAGAATATAATCTTTCACACTTACAGGAACTTGAGGCAGAGAGCATCCACATCATTCGTGAAGTGGCAGCCGAGTTTGAGAATCCTGTAATGTTGTATAGTATTGGCAAGGACAGCAGCGTTATGGTTCGCCTTGCAGAGAAAGCATTTGCACCGGGTAAAGTGCCCTTCCCATTGATGCATATCGACTCGAAGTGGAAGTTCAAGGAAATGATAGAGTTCCGCGATAACTATGCCAAGGAGCATGGATGGAACCTCATCGTCGAGAGCAACATGGAGGCGTTTAATGCTGGTGTGGGCCCCTTCACACATGGTTCTAAGGTTCACACCGACCTCATGAAGACCAAGGCTCTGCTCGATGCCCTCAACAAGTACAAGTTCGACGCAGCCTTTGGCGGTGCTCGCCGCGACGAGGAGAAGAGCCGTGCCAAGGAGCGCATCTTCTCGTTCCGCGACCAGTTCAACCAGTGGGACCCCAAGAACCAGCGCCCCGAGTTATGGGACATCTACAACAGCCGTGTGCATAAGGGCGAGAGTATCCGCGTCTTCCCACTCAGCAACTGGACTGAACTCGACATCTGGCAGTACATCCGTCTCGAGAACATCCCCATCGTGCCCCTCTATTATGCCAAGGAGCGTCCTTGCGTCGAGATAGACGGCAACCTCATTATGGCCGACGACGACCGTCTGCCAAAGGAACTCGTTCCGAAGATCCAGAATCGTCTGGTACGCTTCCGCACCCTTGGCTGCTGGCCTCTGACCGGTGCTGTCGAGAGTTCGGCAAGCAACATCGAGGAGATCGTCGAGGAGATGATGACCACAACCAAGAGCGAGCGAACCACTCGTGTCATCGACTTCGACCAGGAGGCAAGTATGGAACAGAAAAAGCGTGAAGGTTACTTCTAATTAATTTAAAGGAGTTAACGGGAGTTAGCAGGAGTTAATGGGAGTTAACCGACAAAATATAAATATAAAATAATTATGGCAGACAATAATATAGATATTAAGGCATTCCTGGATGCCGATGAGAAGAAGGACCTTTTGCGCCTTCTCACAGCAGGCTCAGTTGACGACGGAAAGTCCACACTGATAGGGCGTTTGCTGTTTGATTCAAAGAAACTATACGAAGACCAGCTTCAGGCGTTGGAGAAGGATTCAAAGCGTGTCGGCAATGCAGGTGCCGGCGAGATTGACTACGCCCTGCTTCTCGATGGTTTGAAGGCAGAGCGTGAGGAAGGCATCACCATCGACGTGGCTTACCGCTACTTCTCGACCAACGCACGCAAGTTCATCATAGCCGACACTCCAGGACACGAGCAGTATACACGCAACATGATAACAGGTGGCTCAACAGCTAACCTCGCCATCATCCTCGTTGACTGCCGTTCGGGCGTCATCACCCAGACACGCCGCCACACCTTCCTCGTCTCTCTGCTCGGCATCAAGCATATCGTACTTGCAGTCAACAAGATGGACCTTGTTAGTTTCGACCAGAAAGTTTTCGAGGACATTAAGAAGGATTATCTTGCCCTTACCGACAGTCTCGGCATAGAGGACGTAACCTGCTTCCCAATTAGTGCAAAGGAGGGTGACAACGTGGTAGAGAAGAGTGAGCGCACACCTTGGTACGATGGTCCGGCACTGCTCGACTTCCTCGAGAACGTGCCCATCGACCAGGACCGCAACATGAAGGACTTCCGCTATCCCGTTCAGTATGTGCTGCGTCCCAACCTCGATTTCCGTGGCTTCTGTGCCAAGGTAGCCAGTGGTACGGTAAAGAAGGGTGACGAGATTATCGCTCTGCCAAGCATGAAGCGCAGCCACGTCAAGGGAATCCACGTCTACGAGGGCGAGATAGAGGAGGCATTCTGCCCCCAGAGTGTCTGTATAACACTCGAGGACGAGATTGACATTTCGCGTGGCGAGATGCTTGTCAAGGCAGGTGACACGATGCCTCACGTAGGTCGTTCGTTCGAGACCATGCTGGTATGGATGGACGAGCAGCCCATGGACCGCAACAAGCAGTTCTTCCTGAAGCACAACACCAACACCACACGTGCCACCATCAACGACATTCAGTATCGCGTAGATGTTAATACTATGGAGAAACTCGAGGGCAAGGATTTTAAACTCAACGAGATAGGTCAGGTCAGCATCACCACTGCCAAGACCCTCTTCTTTGACCCCTACAAGGAGAATAAGGCAACCGGAGCATTCATTCTCATCGACCCTATCACCAACAACACCAGTGCTGTTGGTATGATTGTCCGACCGTTGGAGATGGAGGACATCAACAAGGAAGAACTGCCGACACTCAACCTTCAGAAACTGGGCATCGGTGCCGAGCACTACGATGCCATCGACAAGGCTGTAGCCGAACTCAGCAAGCAGGGTCTTGAAATTAAAGTTGTAAAGTAAAACAAATCTTATGGGATTAATTGAATTTAGCAAGCTTCCAGTCAACCCACTCGTCGGTGCCGACTGGAAGACTTTCAAAGCGATAACAAAGGATCAGAGAGTCGCCAAGAACAAGAGAGGAAAGTATTACCTGACAAAGACAATATGCCGACTGCTTAGCTTCACCACACCATGGCAGGAGAGCATCTACCGCAAGAAACTTGCCGACGAACCACTCCAGCACGACCCTGTCTTCATCCTCGGTCACTGGCGTAGCGGCACAACCTTCGTGCACAACATCTTTGCCCAGGACCCACGATTCGGTTTCACCACCACCTATCAGACCGTCTTCCCTCACTATATGATGGCACTGCAGGGACTCTTCAAGCCTGTAATGGGCTGGATTATGCCCGACCATCGTCCAACCGACAACATGGAGTTGGCTCCCGACCTGCCTCAGGAGGAGGAGTTCGCTTTGCAGAACACCTGTCCGGTGACCTACTACAACTTCTGGTACTATCCCGAGAAGATGCAGGAGTACTGTGACCGCTTCCTGACCATGAAGAATGCCACTCCCGAAGAGATTGCAGACTTCAAGGACAAGTTTATGAAGGTGGTGAAGGTAAGTATGTGGAACAGCCGTCCCGGTGTCAAGGACGCACAGTATCTCAGCAAGAACCCTCCCCACACAGGCAAGGTTAAGACTTTGGTCGAGATGTTCCCCAACGCCAAGTTCATCTACCTTATCCGCGAACCATATACGGTCTTCGAGAGCAGCCGTTCATTCTTCACCCAGACCATCGCTCCGCTTGAACTTCACAGCATCCCCCTCGAGAAGATGGAGGAGAACATACTCTACGGCTACAAGGAGTTGCACGATGCCTATCAGGAGCAAAAGAAGTACATCCCCGAAGGCAACCTCTTCGAGGTCAAGTTCGAGGAGTTCGAGAAGGATGCCATGGGCATTACCGAACGCATCTACCGCGAACTGAACATTCCCGGCTGGGAGGAAGCCAAGCCTGCCATCGAAAAGTATGTCAACAGCAAGAAGGGCTACAAGAAGAACAAGTACAAATACGAGCCACGCACCATTGAGATGGTAAACAAGTGGTGGGGCGACATCCTCGACAAATGGGGATACGAAAGACTTAAATAACGGCTAAGTTTGCATAACAATTAAACCGGTTAACGTGTTAATTAACCACGTTAACTGGTTTTCCATTTATATATCCTCGCACATTGTCTGCGAGGATTTTCATTAGTCGGGTGCGAGCCTCGAAGGTGGCCCATGCAATGTGGGGAGTAATGAAGACATGTGGAGCCTTGAGCAGAGGATTGTCTTCGGATGCCGGTTCGTGTGTCAGCACGTCGGTTCCGAATGCTCTTATCTTGCCCGACTTCAGTGCGTCGGCAATAGTCTGTTCGTCGACCACCGGCCCGCGGCTCGTATTCAGAATTATCACCCCGTCCTTCATCGTCGAGATGCGACCGGCATTGATGAGCGACTTTGTTTCTGGAGTCAGCGGACAGTGAAGAGTAACCACGTCGGCAGTCTGCCAGAACTCATCCTCGCCAACAATCTCCACGCCAGATGGCAGTTCAGAGACTTTCTTTTTGGAGACGGTCAGCACCTTCATTCCGAAAGCCATAGCCACTTGCGCTACACGCCGACCTATGCTTCCCATACCGTAGACAGCTATGCGCTTGCCTGCCAGTTCGGTGAGACACGTGTCCCAGTAGCAGAAGTCGGGGCATTTTGTCCACCGTCCCTCTTCGACAATCTGGTTGGTATAATGCTCAACGCTGTTCGTTATGGCAAGCAGCAGCGAGAAGGTGCTCTGCACCACGCTTGGCGTGCTGTACGACGGAATGTTCGAAACCACGATGCCTCTTTCGCGTGCCGCCTTTGTATCAATGATGTTGTAACCTGTTGCAAGAACGGCTATGAACCTCAGTCGTGGCAGCATATCCATTGTTTCGGCACTGAATGGCACCTTGTTTGTCAGAACTATTTCTGCATCCTTGCAACGCTCCACAATCAAGTTCTGTGGTGTACGGTCGTAGATGGTGACATTGCCCTGAACCTCTATCGGCTCCCAGTTCAGGTCGCCCGGATTGAGCGAATATCCGTCAAGAATTACTATGTTGGCCATACTTGCCATCAACTTAGTCCCTCAATCTCGCCGTTTACGATATCGATGCGTTCTGCCTGTGGCGACTTTGGCAGACCAGGCATGCGCATTATGTCGCCTGCAATGAGAACCAGCATCTCGGCTCCGGTGTTGATGACGATGTCGCGCACATTGATGTTGAAGCCGGTCGGCACGCCGTAAGCCTTCTGATCGGCTGAGAACGAGTACTGCGTCTTGGCAATGCAGATAGGGTAGTGACTCACACCCAGTTCGTTGATGCGCTGAATCATCTTCTTTGCTGCTGGAGAGAATGTCACCGACTTCGCACCATATATCTTCTTGCATACAGCCTCTGCCTTCTCTTCAACACTTGCCTCGTCGGGGTAGGTGAACTGCAACGGCTTACTTGGCTGCTTCTCAATGGTTTCCACAACCAGGTTTGCCAGTGGTTCTGCACCCTTTCCGCCCTCGAGGAAGGCATTGTTGATGGCAAAGCCGACGCCCAGTTCCTCGCAATGCTTGCGGCAGAGTTCAATCTCCTCGTCGGTGTCGGTGGCAAAGCGGTTGAAGCATACCACACATGTCTGACCGAATCCCTGTATGTTGCTGATGTGCTTGTCCAGATTTGCAAGACCGCTGCGCAGTCCCTCGATGTTTGGCTCCTTTATTGACTCTACAGGAACACCGCCATGCATCTTTAGTCCCTGAGTGGTGGCAACGAGAACGGTAAGCGATGGCTGCAACCCACTCTTGCGGCATTTTATGTCGTAGAACTTCTCTGCTCCAAGATCAGCACCGAAACCTGCCTCGGTAATGACATAATCGCCAAACGTCATCGCCAGACGCGAAGCCAGGATGGAGTTGCAACCGTGAGCAATGTTGGCAAAAGGACCGCCGTGAACGAAGGCTGGCGTGTTCTCCGTCGTCTGAACCAGGTTGGGGTGGAGCGCATCCTGTAACAGTACGCAGATGGCACCTGCCACACCCATATCCTTCACTGTGAACGGCTTGCCTTCGATGGTAGTTCCGAGCAGTATGTTCTCGATGCGGCGGCGCAGGTCGTCGGCATCCTTAGCAAGGCACAGAATTGCCATTATCTCGCTGGCAGGAGTAATGTCGAAACCGCTCTCCATCGTCACGCCGTTTGTCTTTGCACCCAGTCCTGTAACCACGTAGCGAAGGTTACGGTCGTTGACATCGAGTACTCGCTTCCACAGCACCTCCTTCATCGCAAATCCCTCGTCCTTGTGCTGGTAGATATAGTTATCCAGCAGAGCCGCAATCATATTATGGGCCGAGGTAATGGCGTGGAAGTCGCCAGTAAAGTGAAGGTTTATCTTGTCCATTGGCAGTACCTGAGCATAACCGCCGCCGGCAGCACCACCCTTCATGCCGAAGCAAGGACCAAGCGATGGCTCACGCAGTGCCACAACCGCATTCTTGCCTATGCTCTGCAGTCCCAGTGCCAGACCGATGCTTACAGTTGTCTTGCCTATACCTGCCTTGGTGGGAGTGATGGCAGTCACAAGAATCAGTTTGTGCTTCTTGATCTGCTCCTCGTTAATCAAAGTCTCGGGAACCTTGGCAATGAATTTACCATAGTGCTGCAAGTCATCCTCCTTGATGCCTAATGTTTCAGCAACCTTTGTGATGGGTTTCAACTCGGTCTCGCGAGCAATTTCAATATCAGTTTTCATAGTATATACGTTTTATTTTGTTCAAGGTTATTATTCTACTGCAAAGGTAAGGAGAAGTTTTGAAACCACCAAATAAAGTAAAAAAGTATGACACGTTTTGGCTTATTTTTATTTTGAAAATGCCCCCTTTTATACTACGTATATATAAACACCCGAAAATGCCTTTTAGTACACTCTACCGAGCACCTCGAAAGTCGCGCATCGGGACTTGAAAAATAATGATGCGCAACCTGCGCATATTGCGCGTGTGTA
>CAMAFX010000094.1 GCA_945833925.1 uncultured Prevotellaceae bacterium | reverse complement strand
TGAACTGGTAAAGTATTCATTTGTGTTCACACGTGTATTGATACAAATTCATTAGTGACATCCACACAGGTTTGCGTTTATTCTATGAGAAATATAACTTTTAATGATTCTATTCAACATTCAAACATATACTTTTTCCATATTACAAAGTTATCCATAAAGCCACAAATTACCGTTCACAAATCGTCAACAACAACTAACATTTGGTAAAAACATACTCTTTGGACAATGCTCATGCCGAGCGTACCAAAAAAACGGGGTGTATCACATGAAATGACACACACCAGTATAAAATTAAGCAGTAGTAAGTCCTAAGTACATTTTAAACTGTCTGTTTGTCTGTTTGTCGTAAAGAAAAAGAAAAGAGAGAGGGCACTTCGCAACGAGGTGTCCTCTCTCTTTCTTGAATGGTTGGTGAGTTTTATTTAAGATGGAATGCAAGCCAGTAGCCGCCTTTTATCTTGTCCATCGGAACTTCCGACATCGGGCAACCACATTCCACCACTCTTCATTGGTTCAACACATGTCACCACGGCGTGCTCGATGCTGAAGCAGGGCTTGCCGTCCATGCCGAAAGTTCTCTTTGTTATTTCTGTAATCATTTGGTTTTCGGTTTTTTAATAAATTATGTGTTTGTTTTCACCTTGCCTCCAACTCCCTCGTCCATTGGCCTTCTGGCGAGAGAGAGGCGGCGTGTGTCAAGCGCTTGAAACTGATGCAAAGGTATGGCAAAAAATCGTGGTTTACAGAAATCAGTACCAAAAATTCATGTGCCAAAGAATAGAAAAGAATAGAAAAGAATAAAAAAGAATTTTTCGAAGAATTTGAAGAATTATTTCTTTTGTTTCCTACCTTTCCTACGAATTAAATCATATCGTGGGAAATTGAAGAAACGGTGAGAAAGAATTTCCTACCTTTCCTACGAGTCTTTATCATATCGTGGGAAATTGAAGAAACGGTGAGAAAGAATTTCCTATGTTTCCTACCTTTCCTACGAGTTAAATGTTATCGTGAGAAAGGTAAAGAAATGGTGAGAAAGATTTTCCTTTGTTTCCTACCTTTCCTACGAGTTAAATGTTATAGTGAGAAAGGTAAAGAAATGGTGAGAAAGATTTTCCTTTGTTTCCTACCTTTCCTACGAGTTTATGTAACCGAACCTGTCATTAAACACACACGCTGTATTCATGTTTCACCTCCTCCATGACGAAAGTGCTCTCAATTGACGAGATGTTGTCGTGTCTGCCTATGACATTCAACAAGAACTGCTGATAATACTTCATGTCGGGTGACTGGATGCGCAACAGATAGTCGAACGAACCGGATATGTTGTAGCACTCCGTTACCTCGGGAATCCCTTTTATCATCTCGCAGAATTCCAGTGCCTTGTCGCTGTTCAGGCGTCGCAACTTAATGCTGCAAAAAACTGCAAAGCCCTTATTCAGTAAATCAGCATTCAGGATGGTGGCATATTGTTTGACGAAACCTGTCCGTTCGAGTCGTTTCACACGCTCGTATGTAGGGGTTGTTGACAAGTGTACCTTTGCTGCCAGTTCCTTGTTGGTAAGTCGGGCATTCTGCTGCAAAGCCCTGAGAATATCCATATCCTTCTCATCGAGCTTATAACTTGATTCTGTTTCTGCCATATATTTTAACGATTACTTAGACGATTATTCTAAAAAACGAAAGCAAAATTATATATTTTTTCTAAAATTCGAAAGCACATTGGCATTTATTTCCCACTATTGTAACTTTGCAGCAGAAAATCAAACTAAAAACAAAGAAACATTATGAGCACACAGAAATTACATCTCGAGACACTTGCACTACACGTCGGACAAGAAAATGCTGACCCTGCAACCGACTCACGAGCAGTACCTATCTACCAGACAACGTCTTACGTATTCCACAACTCTCAGCACGCAGCCGACAGATTCGGACTGCGCGATGCCGGCAACATCTACGGGCGTCTGACCAACTCCACGCAAGATGTTTTCGAACAGCGAATTGCAGCGCTCGAGGGTGGCGTTGCAGCACTGGCAGTGGCAAGCGGTGCTGCTGCCGTAACATACGCCCTGCAGAACGTGCTTCAGGCTGGCGACCATATTGTGGCAGCAGACAACCTGTATGGCGGTTCGTTCAACCTTATCACTCACACACTCTCCGCTCAGGGCATCACGAACACCATTGTAAGGGTAAACGATCTGGATGCTCTCGAATCCTCCATCCGCCCCAACACCAAGATCATCTATGCAGAGACATTCGGCAATCCGAACTCAGACGTGACAAACCTTGACGCAATAGCAGAGGTTGCACATCGACACGGAATCCTCTTCATCGTCGACAACACATTTGCCCCTCTCGTAATACGTCCATTGGAACACGGTGCCGACATAGTGGTTCACTCGGCAACAAAGTTCATTGGTGGACATGGTTCCTCGCTCGGTGGTGTCATCGTTGACGGAGGAAAGTTCGACTTCAAGAAACATGCCGACCGCTACCCCACCATCGCTAAACCAGACCCGTCATACCACGGAGCTGTCTTTGCTGACGTTGCCGGAGTTGCAGCATTCGTCACACGTATTCGTGCCGTAATCCTACGTGACACCGGCGCCACCATATCTCCATTCAACGCATGGATTCTCTTGCAGGGAGTTGAAAGTCTGCCACTTAGAATTGAGCGCCACATAGAGAATGCGCTCAAGGTTGTCGAGTTCCTTGCCAATCATCCAAAGGTAAAGAGTGTCAGCCACCCATCACTCAGTTCGCATCACGACCACGAACTCTATAACAAGTATTTTGTATATGGAGCAGACAGCAAGAAGGGTGCAGGCAGCATCTTCACATTCGAGATTAAAGGCACACAGGAAGATGCATGGAAGTTCATCGATTCTCTGAAAATATTCTCGCTGCTGGCTAACGTAGCCGATGTCAAGTCGCTCGTCATCCATCCTTACACCACCACCCACAGCCAAATGAGTCCTGAAGAACTTGCACAACAGCACATAACACCATCAACAATACGACTTTCTATCGGAGTGGAGCACATCGACGACATTATTGCAGACTTATCGCAAGCATTTGATAATATTTAAAATAAAATTCGTACATTTGCGCATCACTAACAACAATTTCAAACGTAATTCAATATGGTATACGATTCAATTCTCAAACTTATCGGCAACACACCGCTTGTCCGCCTCAACAGATATGCAGCAAAGCGCAATATCGAAGCAGAGTTAGTTGCAAAGGTGGAGTTCTTCAACCCTGGCGGCAGCGTAAAGGATCGTGTTGGTCTGAACCTCATACTTGACGCAGAACGTAAAGGCACACTCAAACCCGGGTCCACAATCATCGAGCCGACAAGCGGCAACACAGGCGTTGCTCTTTCGCTTGCAGGCGCAGTACGCGGTTACAAGGTGATACTAACCATGCCCGAGACAATGAGTATAGAGCGTCGCAAACTGGCAGCAGCCTACGGCACAGAGATAGTCCTTACGCCTGGCTCCGAAGGCATGGCAGGAGCCGTACGCAAGGCAGAGGCACTGCGCGACAGCATTCCGGGTGCCGTGATACTGCAACAGTTCGAGAATCCGGCAAACCCTGCCATACACAAGGCAACAACCGGAGAAGAGATATGGGCACAGAGCGAAGGCAAGATCGACATCTTCGTGGCAGGTGTAGGAACAGGAGGCACTGTAAGCGGTACAGGAGAGGCTCTGAAAGCACACAATCCAGGCATCAAGGTCGTTGCCGTCGAGCCAGCCACAAGCGCAGTTCTTTCGGGCAAGCCAGCCGGACCACACAAGATTCAGGGTATCGGTGCCAATTTCATTCCGAAGAACTACAACCCAGCCGTTGTCGACAAGGTTTTCCCCGTTGGCAACGACGAGGCAATAGAAACGGCACGCGCAATAGCCAAGGAAGAGGGCATCTTTGTTGGCATCTCTTCGGGAGCTGCACTCTATGCCGCCACCGAACTGGCACGCCTTCCCGAAAACAAGGGCAAACGAATCGTGGTCCTTCTGCCCGACACCGGCGAGCGCTACCTGTCTACCGACCTCGTACCATCCGAATAATAGCACGTCAACAAAACAATAACTGCCTGCTTACACCAAAAACGTGTGTAGGCAGGCAGTTCTTATTACTACTCTTACAAATAAATAAAACTCACACCTCCTTGTTCTTGACTACCGACTCGTAGTAAGCCACGTAGTCATCCTTCTTGTCGCTGTTCATCCATGCCATAGCCGAACGTGGATGATCGTTCTGGGCGCCGGTTATCATGTATGGAATGAAGTAGCCCCAGTCAATCTTCTCCTGCAAAGGCTTGACCTGTTCCTGAATAGCCTTCAGGATAGGCAGGATGTTGTACTTTGGATTCTTGAGGAACGAGAGGAGGAGTTCCATAGGACAGTTGCCTGCACCGCGACCTATACCTAACATAGTGGCGTCGAGCATGTTGGCTCCGCAACGGATGCACTCGATGGTGTTGGCAAAAGCCAGCTGTGTGTTGTTGTGACCATGAAAACCGATGGTCTTGCCTGGCAGCATGCTGGTATACTTCTCCATCAACTGATGGATGTCCTCAGAATAGAGACTGCCGAAACTGTCGACAAGATAGAACGTTCCGACACGCGACTGTGCAACGTCCTCAAGAACTTGGTCGAGGGCACGGTTGTTGACCTTCGACACAGCCATCAGATTGATGGTAGCCTCGTATCCCTTATCCATAACATGATGAGCCAGTTCAATTGCCTTGTCTATCTGGTAGTCGTAGCAAGCCACACGGAAAAGGTCAACAACACTCTCGTCCTTTGGTCTGATGTCATCAAACTTGATGCGGCCTATATCAGCCATGACAGACAGTTTCGTGTTGGTATTGTTCTCGCCTACTATCTCACGCAGTTCATCCTCGGCACAGAACTTCCAGGGTCCATACTCTGGACGTGGAAACTGGTCTTCGCTGCTGATATAGCCTATCTCCATATAGTCAACACCTGCCTCTACACACGAGTTGTAGATTGTCTTCACAAAATCTTTGCTGAATTGCCACTTGTTCATCAAACCACCGTCACGAACCGTGCAATCAAGTACTTTAATCTCTTTTCTGTACATATATTTATTATTTTTGTTCTCTATTCTTTCGAAACACATAATCCGTCATCAACGTTCATAATCAGTCGTCAACCGAGGAATCATTGAAAGCTATCGTTTTTTCTTCCTCTATAAAGTATTGAACAAGTCTGTCGTAAATCTCTTCGATAACGTCGGGCGACAAGCCACACTCGCTCGCCCACTCTCTTCTCATCTGGAGCATCGAAGCACGTCGTTCGGGAGCCTCGATACTGCCGTTATTCTTCTCCTTGTATTTCACGACCTCCTTGACATACTGAAATCGCTCACTTAACAGACGAATAATTGTCTTATCAATATTATCAATCTCATTGCGAACATCTGCAATATTGCTACATTCCGCCGGTCTCTTGTTGGTAATACGACTAATCAAAACACAAATCTTTAGAACATTAAAAACTAATTCTCAGTTACAAATTTAAACAAAACAAGCGTAAAAACAAACAATTATCAACAAAAACAACGAAATTTCGCTAAATTATCACACATTTTGCGTCACAGATATACGTCTGTGTTATCAAATTTGTATCTTTGCAAAGAAAGAATTGCATCACACGAAAACGTATTCTGTGAACATAAAACATATAATTAACACACCTATGACAATCGATTTCAACACTCAGCCATTTGAATCGTTCCCTAACTTCAAGGGTGGAGAGAAGGAACTGAAGGCACAGATGTTCTTCGACGGCACAAACCGCATACTGCACGGCATTCTTGTACCAGGTGCCAGCATCGGAGAGCACACACACGACACAAACAGCGAGATCCTGTTCATCATAAAGGGCAAGGGAACTATCATCGACGATGGTGTCTGCAGTCCTGTCGAGGCAGGTCAGTGCACCTATTGTCCAAAAGGCCACAGCCACAGTCTGGTAAACACAAGCGATGCCGACCTCGAGTTTTACGCAGCCGTTCCAAACCAATAACACCCCGAAAACATGCAAGAGATAATTATGACGCCCGACGTCTGCATGCGCTTCCTGGTATGGTCCTACTACTATCACGACATCATGCCCGAAAAGAACGTCAGCTATGCCGAATGTGGCAAGTTCAACGCAACCGATGCAGCACGTCTCGACGAGCTGAAGACAACTCTTTTCAAGTGCTTCGAAGAACAGTCCGTGGTCAATGCCTGCCACCAGTTCCAGCTGGCAAAGATACGCAACGAGGCATGTCCGTTTACCCAGCACGAACTCGACACCATGTTCGCCAAGGAATTTTGAAGATGAAGGTGAGGACATCTTGGAACCGATTGTGACAGTAGAAAGATAAAGCGGTTGAGACATAAAAAGAAGAAAGGCCCCCGATTGGGAGCCTTTGTGAATCTTCATTTTTAGTCAGAATTTCTGTTTTGTAGCGCCTACGGGAATCGAACCCGTGTTCCATGCGTGAGAGGCATGTGTCCT
>CAMAFX010000093.1 GCA_945833925.1 uncultured Prevotellaceae bacterium | reverse complement strand
AAAATGGTAAAGGTGAGCGAACAGTCTCAGGAAGGAATACCACTCATTCCACTGGATGCAATGGCAGGTTATTTCGAGGGCGAAATGCAGGTGCTCTTAAGAGACTGCGAAAGGTACATTGTTCCTGGGATGCCAAGAGCGGACTTTCTCATCACAGTAAAAGGAGACAGCATGATGCCGTCATACTTTCCCGGAGACATTGTCGCGTGCGTACGCGTGCCTATAAAAGATGTGTTTTTCCAGTTTGGACGTGTCTACGTCCTCGACACCAACCAGGGAGCCATCATCAAGCGCATTGAAAAGTCGGAGGACGATGAAAGCATACTCATCGTCTCAGAAAATGAAAAGTATTCACCATTCACGCTGCACCTCTCACAGGTGCGTTCCATCGCCCTCGTCATAGGTCTCATCAGATTGGAATGACATCACATTTTTCACGATTATTTCACTGTGAAAAAACAAAAATAGCAGAAACACCAAGTAAATAAACGGTGTTTCTGCTAAAATAAATAACTTTCCATTTCAAAGTACAATACTTTTTATGTACTTTGATTGCAACACATTAAAAACCACAATGTTACGGAAATAAAAATGTGAGATTTTCGCTTAAAAATTTGTTACAGTGAAAGAATTATGCACAATTTTGCACAAAAAAGCACAAAACATTTCACCAAAATTTCACCAAAATGAGGCTTTACATCGAAAAGAAATCTGTACGTGCTGATGGCACGTGCTGCGTCCGTGTATATGAACAAATAAACAGGAAATCCATACGTGTTTCTACCGGACTGTACGTAAATCCAGAATACTGGGATGCCTTTGCGCAAAGAGTAAAAGGAGGAAAGGATGCGAAAATGCTGAATAATGCACTTTCTGCAATCGCAAACAGAGTTTCATCTGCCATCTTTAATGCAAAAGCATCAGGTAAAGTCGCAGAAATCGACAATGACTTCATAACCGCTGCTATTGAAGGTCGAGACATATCAAGAAAAGATGATCTGATTGAATTCATTTATAGACTTGCAAAGACCAAGAAAAAAGAAAAGACTATGAATTCATATGTTTGCCTCGCCAGGAGAATAGAAAAAATGGCATGCTGCATAAGGATTGAGGATGTCGACAGGAAATTTATGCAAGAATTTCTCGACAGCCTTGAAGGACTGAAGCCAAACACAAAGGTGCAATACATGAGAGTATTGAAATCCACAATAAGAGTAGCAATTGATGATGGATTCCAAATAAATCCGAACTATCGGACCATAAAGTTGAAATTGCAGGAAACAATGAAAAGGTCGCTGACGATTGAAAAAGTCAGGGCAATTTATAATGCTACGTATAAACGTGTAAATCTACAAATTGCAAGAGACCTTTTCATTCTCGTAGTTTTTCTTCGAGGCATCAACCTTTCAGACCTTTTTTCACTCACTGAAGACAACATTGTCGATGGCAGAATAGTATATAATAGGAAAAAGACAGGCAAACTATATTCCGTGAAAATCGAGCCAGAGGCACAGGAACTCATCGACAAATACAAATCTGGACGGTATCTTTTCCATCCATACGAAAAACAGAAAAAAGTAACAGACATAATTTGCTCTAAGATGAAGATGCTGCACTATACTTCAGGAGATAAATCAGGAGAAATCATAGAGCAGAAAATGACACTATACTGGGCAAGGCATACCTGGGCAACTCTGGCATACGAACTCGACATTCCGCGAGATGTCATCAGTGAAGGACTCGGTCATTCTTTCGGTGCTGCTGTTACCGGTGTATATATCAGGACAAACGATAAAAAAGTTGATGCTGCAAATCGCAAAGTGATAGACTACATTTTGCAATGTCAGAGATAGCAAAACGGGGTGATTTCGCAAATAATTACGCATATATAGCAAGTTTTTCAACATTTTATTTGCATATATGATAATTTTATCGTACCTTTGCAATATCAAAATAAAACAAAATACAATAACCACAAAAAACACATCGTTATGAAAATCAACACCAACCCTAATGTTAAGGAAGTAACCTTCGATGAGAAGGTGAGCGTAGTTGAAGCAATAAAAGACTACGGACTCGAAATCGAGGAAATCGAAGGTGACAAGTTCCTGGTAGGATTCGAGAACTTCGAAGATATCAAGGACGTGGAGGAATCCACACACGGAGATGCAGTCGTTATAACCTTTGATTATAAAGGTCATTACATAGGATTTGAAACTGTACTCAGCCCATCATACGACATGGCTGGAGAACTTGTCAACGACGACAACTACCTCAGAGTATACTTCAAGCCTGAGTGCACTGAACAAACAATCATTGAAGACGCCAAGCAAGACCTGCTTGCACTCATCGAAGACGACGAAATAAGCGCAGAAAAACTCTTCGAATCCATTCAGGAAGTCAAGGATACCTACCAGAACCTGGTTGATGAGTTTGATTTCATGGACGACGATGAAGTCCTTGTGGTCGGCGACACACTCGCACCGTCCTGCATAGATAAGTTCAAGCGATTCCAAATGGAATGGGAGACCACTCTTCACAGAATGCACTACGGAGTCAAGATTTGATAAATTAACCAAACGCTGCGCTACCGGCATGACGGGCAAATACATGAAACAAAAAGGTATCATAGAAAAAGTAGTTAGTGTTAATAAATCCTGTGTCGGAATAAAACTATACGGATACGGTACTTACTATGTAAAGATTTCATCCATAAAAAAATGGCGAGGATCCAAAAGTAATGGTCAAAAATTTTATTACAATATACAAAGCGGACAGGCATTCACTTTTAGTGGATTTGAAGCATGGGACATCATTGACTTCGAGTTCATACCTGAATTGTATTTTTTCGAGGAAGGAAAACCTCAATTATGCAAAGACGCATTCGAAAGATTGTTTTGAAGGATAAAAAACACCAGGAAAATGACTTTCGACAACGAAACGATAAAAGAACTGACATCAGTTCTTCCGGAACAATTCCGAGAGTTGCGACCAGAGGGTAAAGCATGGACAGTCTCCAAGGCTGCATATATCCGCGAAATACGACAGATGATGGTGTTTCACCTCGACTGCAAGAAACTCATCCTGAGAGTATGGATGCTATCATGGAAGAAATTCCACGATTTGGATCCGAAACACGGCAGCACAAAGGACTACATCATAAGATACATAAAGCCTACGCAAATAATCAAGGGAAAAGAAAATACCATATTTGACAAAAAAGAATGGGAAAAGACAGCATTATTCAACAGATAAACGATTTCAGAAAAATATCAAATATAACTATACGCGAAATCTCAGAAAAGACAGGTATCAACTACCAGTTCCTGACGAATGTGTTCAACGGAAAAAACGGAATCTCAGTAGAACGCCTGGAACTAATCCTCGACGCCATCGGTCTCGACATCGAACTCGTCCAGAAATAACAAGTCATCCGCCATCATATTTCAGATGGCGGATGTCTTTTTCTTATTCATCGTCTTTGTCGAAATCCTTGACTAGGACTTTCGCGTGATATTTCTTTGCTTTGTACGACAAGTATGCATCCCTTCCTTTGTAGTCTATGTCGTTGACGATGCACACGTCAAAACCTGTCTTCAACGCAGTGAGCATCGCGCTGGTTGCTGTCGCCATCGTGATGACGTCGATGTACATTTCTTTCCCAGGATGGAAGAGTTCGGAAATCTGCTTCATGTCAACTACGATGCGTTTTACCCGGCACTGCACCCACTGCTCTGACCAGCGTTTTCTGATGGCGTAGTCTGCACCTCTCAAAACAACAACGTTCATCTTATTTCGATATAATCAGTATAAACGATGTTGTTATGAGGATTGCTGCTGCTGACACGCTGCCGGATTGCTTTCGTTCCCCAGCGAAAGAACCACCATTTCTTCGGAACTCTGTATATGACCTGCGTGATGGTGTCTTTGCTGGAGATGCTGAGTGCTGCCTCTCCGCTTTCTATCTTTCCTGAAACTTCTGTCCAAGGATCCTTATAATCGAACACCATTGCATTCACATGCACGCTGTCTTTTACATACACAGTGTCTCTCACTGTCGACGTTACGTCGATGTGCTGCTCTGTCGAAGACGTGGAAACAGACTGTGCTCGCTTCAGCGAAATTCCGATATTTTCGATTTTTTCAAGAGATGAACGGTACAACGTCTGCATCTCTTCCTTCTCCGCGAGGATCCGTCTGCAGTCTGCCATCAGATTCCCGTTTGACGTGCGCAGCGTGTCGCTTTCTGACATCACAGAAGAAATGTTGTTTTCAAGCCGTGCATTTTCCGCTCGAAGCGTTTTATTTTGCTTAAAAAGCAGTACTGATGTCGTCAATGCTAAAAAGACCAACATCGCCAATGAACTTTGCAAATACTTCATGATAGGTTCTTTTTCCTATTTTTACGAATTTCCCGGATTTCTCCATGCTTTCAATATCTTCTTTCCACTTCGGGTGAGATTTCAGTGCGTGTTTCACGTCAACACCGTAAACACCTGATACGAAGAAGTATCTTTCGACGATGCTCATATCACTGCAATCCATCGTTTGCATTCCCACTCTCGTCTCTTTACAAGACCTGGAAGTTTCACATTCTTTCCATTTTGAGTGCAGAACACCCACTTTTCGAACTCTGCACAGATTGCATCGTCGCCAGCATTTTCGGCAATCCGCTTCCGCAGGGTGCTCTGCTTGAACTTCGTAATCCCGAGGTTGAACACGAAGTCCACGACGGCATCTATCTGTCCTTGCGTATTCAGTGGAAGACCGAGACGTTCAACCTGCTTCAGCACTTCGTTAAGGTCCTGCTTCAGAGCGGACTCTGCCCATCCTTCGTTCACCTTCATTCCTTGTGTGACTCCGGATGTATGCCCATAGCCTATCGTCCACACTCCCGATGGGCATCGGTATGCCTCGAGCCTCAGACCTTCGAAGGCTTTCACGGCATCAACCAGTCTATGTGATATCCTCATTCTCATAGTATCTATATTTTTCAGTTACTCAGAACGTTCAGCACGGCTCCTGCGTATCCTGCAATCACCACCACTGCTGCTCCTGCAATTCCTGCCACGATGTCCTTCCAGTCGCGTTTGGTGTCCATGATTTCTTTTATGATGCCAAGCCATGTCGTTACGATAAGTCCTGCCAATCCCATATGTGCCGTTCGCCATACACCGCATCCGTAGTCCTGCTGTGCCATGACGATTACCACGATGGCGGCTACAAGTCCGCCGATTCCGAAGTGCGCTATCTTGTCCATTCCGCACCATCCTGCAAGTTTGTCTGTCATTTTCATATCTTTATCAGTCTACTTTCCAATTTTTGTCAGTTGCTATCTTGATGTCATCTGATGTGAGTCGTGCCTTTGCAGTAGCGTGCAGCGTAATCGTCTGTGCAGTTTTCCCCGTAAGGTCTGCCAATCCGTAGAAAAGTGCAAGGATGCTCGCACGTTCAAGGTTCGGAGAATCTGAAAACGAGATTCCAACTTTCAGTCCTCTCATTGCATTCACACTTCCTTCCTGCACCTCTTCAATCGTGTGAGTGCCTATGATGTTTTTTAGCGAATTGCATTTGTGGAACATCAAGCTGGTACTCGTAACAGAAGACATTTCGAAGTTCGACAAGTCCAATGTCGTGAGGTTTATACATTCAAAGAACAACCAACTCATATTCGTCACAGCTGATGTGTTAAAATTCGACACGTCCAATGTGCTAAATTTGCATTTTGAAAACATAGAAAGCATATCCGTCACAGCTGATGTGTTAAAATTCGACACATCCAATTCGATTAGATTAGAGCACTCTCCAAACATAAAACTCATATTAGTCACCGAAGATGTATCAAAGTTAGACAGGTCCAATGTCTTTAGGTTGCTGCAATTGTTGAACATGCCAGACATATCCGTCGCCAAAGTTGTGTCGAATTTCGAAACGTCCAATTTGATGAGCTTACTGCAATTATTGAATACCCAACTCATATTCGTAACCAAAGATGTGTCAAAGTTTTCAAAAACAACATTCGTTGTATTACTATTGCACTTATAGAATGAAGGTTTTCCTCCAACGGTATACGAAGAAAAATTCGGCTGATCCACATTTCCATCGCTGAAAAACAAAGTTTTCAATTCATTGTTTTCTGTGTAGTAAATATATGCAAAACGTTGATGTAGATTTGAAATAAGCCAAAACAAAATATCAATGTTGCTATTCGGCTTCTCAAGAGACTTCTTTATGTTGCTTTCAACTTCTACATCTGTATAGTCCATCGCGCTCTTCAGCGTCTTCTCGTCACCGTCCGCTATCGCCTGCACGAGTTCCTCGCTCTTTCCAGCAGCCACGAACTCCGCTTCCGCCAGCACGTTCCCGTCCTTGTCGTAGATTTTCAGCGTATTCGTCTCACCGTCACTGAGCACCTCCGCACTTCCTACATCCTTCTTAGACATCGTATCCAACGACTTTGTAACCACCTTATTCTGCACTGCATTTTCGCTTGTCAATGAAAGTTCAGCGTCGCACTTTGCATTCTCCCCTCGGAAAATAGGTGTGAACGCCTGCACGACCTCTTCTGATGGCTCTTCACTGCTGCTGTTTCCGATATATATCGGAAGTTTCTGTTCCTTTGCCCAGTCGTATTTGCCATCCGGCATATCGGCATCTTCCTCGCTATAGAATCTCGTCACATTCAGCCTTCCCACATGGAATTCTGGTTTCTCGAAGACGATGACATACTTTCCTTCTTCCGATGTTGCCTTC
>CAMAFX010000092.1 GCA_945833925.1 uncultured Prevotellaceae bacterium | reverse complement strand
TATTTCCACATAACTATTGACTTTGCGAGTCAACTTTTTCTAGGGAAAGACAATTATTTAGAAATCATAAAAAAAACCGCGCCGATGATGTGATGAAACTCCGAAATTAAATGATTTGAGCGCTCGCACCCTTTGTAATCCACCGACTCAAGGTTACCCCTTTCGGGGCGTGGCCCGCCATTGGAATGCGTAAGCTATCTCGGTTTTCTGCTATTATTGATGAGTATCCCGATCTAATCGACGCGGCTATGTTCTGTTTATGTTTGATTTTCTAATGCAAATTTAGCTCTTTTTGTTCTCATTCGCAAATTATCATTTTCTTATTTTTGATACATTCCAATATTTTTAATATACTTTTTTTTGCTTTGCTTGGATTTATTCGTATCTTTGTATTGTGCAATATTTGGATTTGATGATAGGTATGTTTACACAGGTCCTGTAATTTTTTAGTTATGATAATACAGCTTTCTATTGACTATCGAACCAATTGGGGAGAAGTTGTTTGTGCTGAATTCACTATCAATAGGAAAAAGGGTGGTTCGGTGAAAAGAGAATTATTGTTGGAAACAACTAATGGTATTCTTTGGTCAGGAGAATTAAATCTCATTGACAAGGACGCTCTGAGTTTCTCTTATTATTTTAATATTAAGAAGAATGACGTTGTCGTTCGCCAAGGATGGATGGGTTCACCACGTTGTTTCCGTTTTGACAACAACAAGATCTTGTGCGTCCGAGACTTCTGGCATGATTTGCCACTTCAAGCACACCTTTACAGTTCTGCATATTTACATCTGAACAATCATAAAGAACGCAAGTATGTCGATTCTCCATATTTTGATAAGACATTGATACTTAGAGTTCATGCTCCGCAATTAGAGGATGGACATGTCCTTGCCATTGTTGGCAGTTTACCTTTGTTGGGAAACTGGGATGCCAGTCATGCACTGCGCATGGAACCATGTGGCTTGCATGAGTGGAGTATTTCTCTCAGTGCAGCGAGTTTGTCGTTCCCATTCGAATACAAATACGTTGTGCTTGAAGAAAATTCGGGCAGACTTGTATGTTGGGAGGAAGGAGCAAATAGGGATACTAAGGACATTTCTGTAAATGATAAAGAAATTGTCGCTATTTTTGATGATGAATTCCATGCCGAGGCTAAGCACTGGAAGGTTGCCGGTTGTGTGGTGCCTGTTTTCTCGTTGCGCAGTG
Organism: uncultured Prevotellaceae bacterium; assembly: GCA_945833925.1. GTDB lineage: Bacteria > Bacteroidota > Bacteroidia > Bacteroidales > Bacteroidaceae > Physcousia. The sequence continues at coordinate 5,606 of CAMAFX010000092.1, read as the reverse complement.
AAGGGAGTCAGGGCGTAGGAGACTTCGGAGACCTTAGAATGATGGTTGACTGGGCAAACAAGACGGGAATGCATGTCATTCAGCTTTTGCCAATCTATGACACTACACAATCCAGAACATGGCAGGATAGTTATCCTTATAATTCTATAAGTATCTATGCTCTTCATCCTATGTACATTGACATTCGTCAGTTGAATAAGGTTAAGGATGAGCAATTCCTGCACGAATACGAATTGCGTCGTGAAAAACTTAACGGAGAGTTTACAGTTGATTATGAACAGACAAACAAGCTAAAGCGTTCATACCTGTTGAAGTTATTCGAACAGGAAGGTGATGAAGTGTTTGCAACCGACGAGTATAAAGAGTTCTTTAATGAGAATGGAAGATGGCTGATACCATATGCTGCCTTCTCATATTTCAGAGATCTTTACGGAACGTCTGACTTTAGACAATGGCCGGAGCATTCTCAATACGACGAGTTGGAAATCACCCGATTTAGTTCTCCTTCGCGCAAGCATTACAAAGAGTTGGCATATTATTTCTATTTGCAGTTCCAACTTTATCGTCAGCTGAGTAAGGTGACAGAATATGCTCGTAATAATAGAGTTGTACTTAAGGGTGACATCCCTATTGGAATCAGCAGATGTAGTGTTGAGGCGTGGGTTGAACCTCATCTTTTCCACATGAACGGACAGGCCGGCGCTCCACCAGATGCTTTCTGTAAAGAAGGACAGAATTGGGGCTTCCCTACGTATAATTGGGATAAGATGTCAGAAGATGGTTATGCATGGTGGCGAGAGCGTCTTAAGAAGATGTCTAAGTTCTTTGATGCTTATAGAATAGACCATGTGTTAGGATTCTTTAGAATATGGGAGATTCCAATGCATAGTGTTCAAGGTTTGCTTGGTCAGTTCTCTCCATCTTTGCCATTGACAAGAGACGAAATCCGCAATTATGGTTTGCCATTCCGTGAAGAGTATTTGGAACCTGTAATTACAGAAGGTCTCCTTTATGACGTTTTTGGCAGCGAACTTATGCAGAAGGTTCGTTTGGAGTACCTTGATGTGTGTGGACGCGACAGATACAGACTGAAAGAGAAGTTCAATACCCAGCGTAAGGTGGAGAGTTATTTCGCAGAATCAAATGATCCTGTATCGGAGAAACTCAAATTGGGTCTTTATTCGCTGATTAGCAGTGTTTTGTTCATTCGTGATAAGGACAATGTTGATAAGTTCCATCCACGTATTGGGGTTGTTGGAGAGGCTCCGTTCAATGCACTTGCAAGTTTTGAGCAGGAATCGTTTGCTAAACTCTACACCGATTATTATTACCGCCGTCATAACGACTTCTGGTATAACGAGGCAAAGAAAAAACTTCCTGCCTTGGTCGAGAGTACCGGAATGCTGTGTTGTGCCGAAGATTTAGGCATGGTGCCTGCATGTGTTCGTCCTCTTATGGAAGAACTGCGTATGCTTTCATTGGAGATTCAGACTATGCCAAAGGATGAAGGAGTCATGTTCTCACACCTTGAGAACAATCCATATAGAAGTGTAGCAACAATCTTTACTCATGACATGTCTACTTTGAGAATGTGGTGGGAAGAAGACCAGGAACGCACACAGTTGTTCTTCCGTGAGATCTTGCAAAAGGATGGACCGGCTCCCGACAGTATACCGGGATGGCTTTGTGAGGAGGTTGTGGCACGTCATCTTTTCAGTCCTTCTATGCTTTGCATGATTAGTCTGCAGAACTGGCTGTCTATTGATGACACGATGCGTTATCCCGATCCGTCAGAGGAACGAATCAACATTCCAGCCAACCCACGACACTATTGGCGTTACAGAATGCCGCTTTACATAGAACAGCTGCTGGATGCAGGTTCTTTCAATGAAAGAATACACCAGTTGATAGAACATTCTGGCAGATTGTAATAAAGTGTATAGATATTGCTATTGATAATTTATGAGAAAGCATTTCGAGATGGAATGCTTTCTTTTTTTGCAAGCAACGATGCGTTTATCTCACTGATTTGTAACATTAATAGTCAATCGGCGACTTTTAGCATGCAAGTGTAAAGTTTTTAAACTAACTTTTACCTATTCTGCATTTTTTTTATTAAATTTGTACGCGTAATATCATATCATCATTGATTTTTCCAAGTAGTATAATAACACGTGATATAATACAATGAAAAGAATTCTTTTTTCGGTTGCTGTTTTCTTTTTTGCATTGGCAGGAAAAACAGACCCCGTTTTTTTCTCATCTGCTAAGAATATAGCGATGCAGTTTTGTGATTTTGACAACGAACCGACACTTGTAAAGAAAAGCGGAGCGAACAGAATTGCTGCAAAAAGCTCAAATGCAGAACTTCTTCAGGATTATTATGTCTTCAGTCGCGGTTTGAATAAAGGTTTCGTTATTGTATCAGGCAACGATGCTTTGCCACAGATTCTTGGTTATACAGATAGTGGAGACTTTGATTATGATAACATGCCACCAGCATTGCAGGATATGCTTATTTGCTATTCTGAGATGGCTCAATATGCAGATAGTGTAGATGCATCCAATGAGGCAAAAGGAATCAAGAGCGTTGCCAAGGCACCTCGTAAGGCAAGTGGTACAAGAGATGTCGCAACTCTTATGACAAGCCATCACCATCAGAGTTGGCCTTATAACAATCTTGTGCCATGTTTGAAAAGTAATGGTAATCGTGCGGCTACTGGTTGTGTAGCAACAGCTGCCAGCCAGATTATTTATTACTGGCGCAAGGATATGAATGACCGTACCAAGTATACAACTCCTACCTATGGTTATGGCGATGCACCTGCAACAGCTGATTACCAGATTCCAAGCGGTACACCTCTGAAATGGAATTTGATGCAGGATAGTTATGGAGGTTCTGATCCTGCAGAGTGCACAAATGCAATAGCAACTCTCGTTGCAACAGTAGGTATGAGTGCATGGCTTACTTATGGAAGCAGTACTTCTGGTCAGATTGACAATTGTCGTAACGTCTTTTCTGGTCAGTTTGAACTAAATGGAGGAACAACAGTATGGCGTGGAAGCAATCAGACTTCATGGGAGAAGATGATTATCAGCGATCTGGAGTTAGGTCGTCCTATTCTCTATAGTGGTGTTCATCCTTCTAATGGTGGACATGCTGTTGTTATTGATGGTTATCAGTTGAAAACAAATCTTTTCCATTTCAATTTCGGTTGGGGTGCTGGTAATGGCTATGATGGTTATTATACTGTCGACGATGCCGGAATGAATGGTTTCAGCGGTAGTCAGGGAATGGTTTATATGATTTATCCAAAGAAGGCTAATATCTCTGGCAAAATCAACATGTCCGAAAACAAGCTCATCAGTCGTGTTAAGAACACTATTACCGCTAAGGTTACCAACAATGCCACACTTCCTCAGAGCAATTTCTATTTGTATTGTATCTCTGGAACATCGTTGCCAAGTTCTTCTGTCAAGGCAAGTGATAAGGACGAGTCGACAGTCATTCCATCTGGATCCTCTGCTACATTGACATTCACTTTCACTCCATCAAGTACAAATGAATATACAATTTATTTGTGTGACGAGAACTATAACATTCTTGATAAAGTGTCAAATGTTGAGTCTGTAGCAAGTGTGCCAGATTTGACATTGAATAGTCTTACTATTGATGACGGAGGGGTAAGTGAAGATATGACCATCGATGGCAAGACCGTCAATGTAAAGCATATCTTCAACACTAAGAAGGCTAATGTAACTGCAAATTTCACCAATGGTTCTAATGGAACTTTGTGCTCACCATCAGTCAAAGGTTTGTATTATAAATACGATGCGTCAACTGGCAAGTTTGGAACAGAAAGCACTAAGACAAAGAAGAATGTTATTTTCGGTACCGGTTCGACGGAGAATGTAGTCTTTGATTTGACAGGTCTTACGGATAATAGTGTTTATAAGTTCAAGTTGTCAGAATCGGTTTCTACCAATAAGTCTTTTGACATCAACTTTGCAACAAGTGACTCTGTTGTCTATTTCAAGCTTGTTGGTGCAAACCTTACAGCAGAGAAGTCTGAGGACTCAAACGAAATGATAGTCAAGGGTAATTTCAATCCGCTTGTGTTTGAAACGCTTACCGGTGACGAAACAATCAGTCGTTATGATATGACTCAGGTTTCAGGCATCAAAACTCCGCTTTCTGCATCTAACAAGAATGCTCTCTTCTATGTAACAACCGAACAGGACGTAAATGGTCGTAACATAGTGTCGGGCAATGTCTGTGATGAACTTGACCTGACTCCTGGTTATAACTTTGCTCCTTCATCTGACTTTAAGGCTTTGAAAGCAACATACCATGCTAATCAGGCAGTAGGTAAATTCGCAACAGCAATTGTTCCTTTTGACGCAGAAGTTCCAAGTGGAATGTTTGCACGTAAGGTAAATGAGGTAAAGGGTAGTTATCTGCAGCAGGTTGACTCATGTAATCTTACCATTGCAGGTGGTACACCTTATATTATCTTATCCGGTAAGGAAGTTGATATTGAAGCAAACAATGTAGAGGTAAGCATCAATACTCCAAGCCTTGCTACAGATACCGTCAAAGGTACTTGGGTAAATGTTGTTGCTGAAGGCAATCAGTATGTTCTCGACGATGCCGACCTTCAGTATTTCAATACATGTACAGGAACCGTCATTCCAGCCTTGACAGCATATCTTGATTATACTAAGAAGGTTCGTTCAACAAGTGTAGACTATAATACAAAAGATAAGAAAGCTAAGCAACTGGCTCAGCAGATAGCAGCATCATATGAAACATTGGCTCAATATGCAGATGTTTGCACCGAGACTTCTCAGGCTACATTGTTGGCTGTCATCGAGACGGCTTGCGACTCTTTGCGCACTCAGCCTGTTCTCTCTCTCCAGTCTGAACAGATAAAGTATCTCGAGTCTGCTGTTGAGGAATATGTTGCAAGTGCTTCTGTTGTTTCGGACAATGGTCTTGTTGACAAGAGTTCTTACATTCTCAATCCGTCGTTTGAACTTGGCACAATCAAGAACTGGACATCTGCAGGTACCGTTAAGACAGAGAAGATAACAACAAGTCGTTCTACATATATGAGTGGAGCCGATGGTATTGTTGTCGCTAAATTGAATGCAGGCTCAAGTTTAACACAGTCACTCTCAGGTGTGGAAAATGGTGTCTATCAGTTGGTGGCAAGCGTAGCTTCAGACTACGACAAGAGTGTTTCGATTACAGTAAAAACGGCAGCAGATACATACACAGAGACCGCTACAACTACCGATTTCGGTCCAATGTATTTCTCTGACGTTGTTGTTGACGAGATAGAGGTGTCCGACCACACTATGCAGATTACGGTATCGGCAAGCGACGACTCGTGGGCAAAAGCCGATAATTTCCGCTTGTACCAGATTCGCAGTAATGAGATTGAGACAGGAATAATATCTGTAGATGTAAATTCGTCATCTTCGAAAACAACTTCTTTCAACTCTGTATATGACCTGTCAGGCCGCAGAGTAAGTGAATCATATATCCATAAGGGTATATATATTAAGAATGGTAATAAGATTATAAAGTAACCAGATATGAG
>CAMAFX010000091.1 GCA_945833925.1 uncultured Prevotellaceae bacterium | reverse complement strand
ATGTCTTCGACTGTCGCAGTACCCACAACCCCGGTCGCTACGAACCCTACAAGCAACTGACCGGACTTGACGAACCTGTCATTCGATTTCTTGAGGATGATGGTGAGATCCTGACTTTCCTCGACAGCGTTTACAAACTGGCAGATGCCCATGTACGTCGCTACATGCAACGTGGTTTCACTCATCTTCAGTTCTGTTTCGGTTGTACTGGTGGTCAGCATCGCTCGGTCTATTCTGCACAGCATCTGGCAGAACACCTCAATTCTGTTTTCGGAATAAAGGTTGAGATTCATCATCGTGAGCAGGATATCCATTCTGTTCTGTTTCCTCACTAAACTAACAGCATCCTTATATGAAAGCAATGATATTCGCTGCCGGACTCGGCACACGCTTGAAACCACTTACCGACACCATGCCAAAGGCGCTTGTCCCCATCTGTGGCAAGCCTCTGCTTCAACATGTGCTTGAGAAACTTGTCGGCAGTGGCTTTGACGATGTCGTTATCAATGTTCATCATTTTGCTGATATGATAGAGGACTGGGTGGCTCGTAATCCCATCGACGGACTTCGTGTGCAATTCTCTGACGAGCGTCAGGAACTGCTCGAAACCGGTGGCGGTGTGCGCCATGCATCCCCGCTTCTTGATGATGCCGATCGCTTTCTGATTCATAATGTGGACATTCTCAGCAACGTAGACCTTAATGCTTTCTGGCGAGAGGGTGAGAGTGCCATGGCGACACTTCTTGTCAGCGAACGTGACACTCAGCGCTATCTTGTGTTTGATAATGAGATGCGCCTTGTCGGTTGGACCAACATCAAAACGGGTGAGGTGAAGAGTCCGTTCCCCCAGGTTCACGAAGCGTTTGACAATCATTACACTCATGTGTCAAATGCCTATAGCATACTGTCTTCACGGTTCCTGCAGGAAGAGGGTAGCGGACCATACCATTTATATGCTTTTGCAGGTATACATCAGATGAACTCTGAACTATTGCCTCTGATGCAGACGTGGCCAGATAAGTTCAGCATCATAGATTTCTATCTGTCTATATGTAAGCATCATAAGATAAAAGGCTATGTCCAGCCAGAACTGAGACTTATGGACGTTGGTAAGATTGATACTATAAGTCAGGCAGAGCAGTTTGTCTCGTGATGCAGGAAATTACCACGCGAAAAATTATGTAGATACGAATATTTTTAATAAATTCGCAAACGAATTACGCCTCAAGGCTGTATATGTTAATTAACACCAAGCATTATTACATTACAACATAACTTTTATGCAACAGAAAATTATCATTCTCGATTTCGGCAGTCAGACCACGCAACTCATTGCGCGACGTCTGCGCGAACTCGACACGTTCTGTGAAATTTTGCCTTACAACAAGTTTCCACAGGATGATGAATCAGTAATCGGTGTCATACTGGCAGGTAGTCCCTACAGTGTGTACGACCCCGAGGCTTTCAAGGTCGACCTCAGCCAGTTTGTCGGTCGCCTGCCCGTTCTTGGCATTTGCTACGGAGCACAGTTCATGGCATACAATAACGGAGGAAATGTTGAGCCTGCAGGCAGTCGCGAGTATGGTCGACAGAACCTTACCACCATCGACAAGACCTGTCCTCTTTTCCGTGACTTCGATGACAATAGCCAAGTGTGGATGAGTCATGGCGACACCATCACCGCCATTCCAACAGGTGCCAGGGTAACAGCCAGCACAGAGAGTGTTGAGAATGCCGCATACTATATCGAGAATCCTTCTTCATGGGCTTGCTGCAAGGGTGGCAGCGCACCTGTATTCGGTGTGCAGTTCCATCCCGAGGTGTTCCACAGTGTTCAGGGAACTCTTCTTCTCAAGAACTTTGTGGTTGAAGTATGCGGTTGCAAGCAGGATTGGAGTGAAGCCAACTATATCGAGACAACTGTCAAGGAACTGCGCGAGGAGATTGGTTCCGACCGCGTCATTCTCGGTCTTTCGGGTGGTGTTGACAGCAGTGTGTGCGCTGTTCTTCTCAACCGTGCTATCGGCAAGCAACTCACCTGTATCTTCGTTGATCATGGCATGCTTCGCAAGAACGAGTTCCAAGATGTTATGAAGGATTACGAGTGTCTCGGACTCAATGTTGTCGGCGTTGATGCCAGCGAGAAGTTTCTTGGCGACTTGGATGGTGTTATAGACCCCGAGCAGAAGCGCAAGATTATCGGCCGTGATTTCGTGGAGGTGTTCAACGAGCAGGCAAAGGCAATCATCAAGGATTCTGCCGAAGGTGAGGGAGCAGTGCGCTGGCTTGCCCAGGGTACAATCTACCCCGACCGTATCGAGTCTCTCAATATCACCGGTAAGGTTATCAAGAGCCACCACAATGTAGGTGGTCTGCCTAAGGAGATGAATCTTTCTCTCTGCGAACCGCTTAAATGGCTGTTCAAGGACGAGGTTCGTCGTGTAGGTCGCGAACTGGGTATGCCCGAACACCTCATCACACGTCATCCATTCCCTGGTCCAGGTCTTGCAGTTCGCATCCTTGGTGCCATTACACGCGAGAAGGTACGCGTTCTTCAGGATGCAGACGACATCTACATCAACGGACTTCGCAACTATAAGGTTCGCCTAAGTGGCGAGGAGGCACGCCGAGTGCTTGCGGCAGGTGTTCCTGCAACTATGGAGAACGGCGAGATTGAGGTTAGCCTCTACGACCAGACTTGGCAGGCAGGTACAATCCTTCTCAGCGAGGTTCGCAGCGTAGGTGTAATGGGCGACGAACGTACATACGAGAATCCCGTTGCACTGCGTGCCGTAACCAGTACCGACGGCATGACAGCCGACTGGGCACATCTGCCTTACGACTTCATGCAGCAGATTAGTACAGAAATCATTAACAAGGTGAAGGGTGTCAACCGCGTATGCTATGATATCTCCTCAAAGCCACCCTCAACAATCGAGTGGGAGTGACAAAATAAGGTTTTGCTCATCAAGTCGACCAACTTTGCAGACAATCAGGTCGGTCATATAAGCAAACCGCATTTAATAGATTACCAACAAGTAAAGACCATAATCCAGATGCTTCGTGTCTGGGTTATGGTCTTGTTGTGTTTAGGGGGTGAGCAGTATCTCAACTGAGTTGTGGCTTGCTTGTTTTTCTCACTTCTCTGTATGCGTGAGATTTTTTTTCCGTAGCGATTTTTTTTTCTGTAGCGAAAAAAATTTTTTTTTGGTGCGTAGAAATTTTTTTTTGGTGCGTAGAAAAATTTTTTCTCGTGCATCATTTTTATGTCAATGATGCATTATGCTTGTGCTCACGATGCATTGTGTGTATGTTCACTACGCATTATGCTTGTGTGTACGGTATCATTTTCATACTTTATGCTGGGATGGTCATATCTTGATGTCTTCTATCTTTACCAAGCCATTAACGATTGCATAAATGGTCAGACCCGAAACGGAGTGTATGCTGAGTTTACGGCTAATGTTTCGTCGGTGGGTCATAACGGTGTGTACTGATATGAACATGCTGTTTGCAACCTCCTTGTTCGACATTCCCTTGACAAGGTGTACCAGAACTTCCTTTTCTCTTTCCGACAGTTCGTCACGGTCCTGGTTGTCTGTTGTTTGCTCGTTGGGGCTGGGTGCGGTGTCGTTGGTTGTACTGCGCATTCGCACTTCCCTCTCCAGGTTGCGCACACATTCGGCAAAGATTGAGTCCTCCATGCGACAGTGGTTCAGCAGGTCCTCTTCGGTTACGTGAATATCCATCAGCACATCGTTCAGCAGTTGCGCGTTGTTGTCGTTAGGAGAATATTTGATGATGATGTTCTTCAGTTCGGCAATGCTTTTCTCTATTGAGTTGTGATTGTCCGAGTGCTCGCTGATTAGTTGCTCGAAGGTCATATCATTGGGCTTGATGCCTGACAGAAGCGATTGCACGAATGGATGCACGTGAGTGTTCTCGTACTCCATGTGCTTTGCCACCTCCTGTGCATACTCGTCATAAAACTTCAGCGTAAGCAGACCTATCTGGTTGCTTTCGGAACAGTTGATTGCTTCTATGAGTTTGCGTCTTATTGATGGCAGACGGAATTCAACGAAATACTGATGTGACAAGGCGAGGTATCTCATCATGTCAGCAAGATTCACCTCCTCTGCCATTTCCTTGATGTGGGCGTGCGCCGGGTCGCTGGTATAATTCACGACAACCAGAAACGTTGCTGTGTCAACATTGCATGCCTCGCAGACCTCGTCGATGCTTTGGTCTCCGAAGCCTAATTTAATTCCAAATCTTGTTATGACCTGCAGCATACGATAGTCGTCGCTTATCAGGTCGCTCATGTGGTCTGTGCCTTTGTAGTGAACACTCATAAGTATTATAGATGTATTATGATGCGTATGCCTTGCTCTGCGCACTCATTGTTTTTCGTTTGCAAAATTACAACATTTTTCATAATGCTACAATACCCAATAATGATGATTTTGTGAAGACGTTTCTTATATTTCTTTACCTAAAAAACTGAAACTGTCAAAGTCGGCATAGCCTCCTGTCTTCTTCGTGCTGTAGCAGAATAGGGCGAATCGCGTTCCGACGAAGAGGCGCTGCCAGTCGAATTGCATCTTGAAATCATTCCCCATCTGTTTCCAGCTACTGCCGTCGGTACTGTAGTGGAATGTGGCGATGTCGCGTCCAAGTGTGAAATCTGCATCAATTCGCAAGTACAGAATATTTGTGTGCATGCTCTTGAGTAGGGTAGTGAGATCTATGCTCTCTTTTATTTCCTCGTCCACACTTTCCACACTCAATTCTGACCCCTTGAGGTTCACCTGCTGCTCGCTCATCCGTAACTCCAAGCGCTTACCCTCCTTCTTTACTGTAAGAACTCCGCTTTTTCCATTGAATGTACAGAATCCGGCACAGTCGCCGTCCTTGAGATGGCTGATATCTAAACGCACAGTGCCAGAACACATGGGACCCTGCATACGTTGCGTGATGGTGTTGGGTGCCAGATACAGATTGTTTACCACTCGTGATGTCTTAAGGCGCAGCCATCCCTTTCTTTCGCTGAGGCTCCAGGCATTTTCTACGGGGTTGTGGTTCCACTGCCAGTGTGGGTTGATTAGTTCAGAGTCGAAGTCATCGCTTACTACAATAGGGCAAGAGGGCTGACCGCTTACAATAGGTTGCATCTTTTTAGGTATGCGACCATCTTCGTCACCCAGCATAGGCCATCCGTCGCGCCATCGGCATGGCATAAGAATTGGTACTCGCCCAACGGCTGTGCGGTCCTGGAAAATCATGGCGTACCAGTCACCGTCGGGCGTGTCAAAAACAGTGCCTTGTCCGACGTAACCAAAGTTGTTCAAGTCGGATTCCAGAATAACTCTCTTTTCCCACGGACCAGCAAGATTGTCTGCCCTATAGCAAACCTCGCGGCGATGACGGCCAGGCTTGTAGACGTGCGAAATCATAAGCAGGTAGTAGCGTCCGCGATGTTTCACCAGTCGTGAGCCTTCCAGAAGACCTGTCTCTTCGGCATCTCTCTTGAACATCTGTCGGTGTGAACCTTTGACGACACCTTGCAGGTCGGGAGTCAGTTCTACCTGCTCGCCTGTACCATAAAAGACGTATACACGTCCGTCATCGTCGAATAGAAGGGAAGCGTCGTGAAAATGTGGCAGCCGGCTTACCACTGTCCATGGACCGGAAGCCTTTGGTGCCGAGTAGATGTAAGTTCTTCCCATATCGCCGTATTCATTTGCACAAAAGAGGGCATAGAAACGTCCATCGTGAAACCTAAGCGAAGTCGCCCACTGTCCACGGCCGTATGTTGTACCTTCCTGCAGATTGTAGCGAGGCGAATCTGTCAGCTTGTCGAACACGTAGCCGGCAATCTCCCAGTTTACAAGGTCCTTCGACTTCATGATTGGTGCACCTGGCATGTAGAACATTGTGGTGGACATGAAGTAATAAGTGTCATCCACTCTGATAACGTCAGGGTCGGGCATGTCTGCCCATATCACTGGATTCTCCTTCATTGGCTGGAGAGTCTGTGCCATTGCTGACAACGCAGTCACGATTGTCAGTACTATTGTCGTAACAAGTGTCTTCATGTTATAATACTTTCTGATAGAAAAGGATAATGTTGTTCTTGACGATTGTCTTGCCGGCTAAGGTGGTTGCCTTTCAAATCAACTCCTGCGATTTGCAACAAACTCGTCGTAGTTATGCGTATATCCCTTGGCATCATACTCTTGCGAAGCAAGAACCACAAGAACGGTGCCTTCTGCAAAATCGCACAACTCGCACCACATACCCGCCGGTATTACTATACCTTTATTGCGTACATTCATGCGAACGCCCACGCGCACACGTGCATCATCTACCAACATTGTAAAACTGCCGGACACGGCAAACACAACCTCGCTGCAAGTGTTGTGCGAGTGTCCACCGCGACGCTTGTCTCCCGGAACATCATAAATCCAGAATACACGCTTCACGTCAAACGGAATATCCTTTCCTGCCTCGGCAAAGGACAATGCACCGCGATCATCCCTTACAACAGGTACGTCAATTATACGGCATCCCTTTGGCAATGCAGAACTTAAGGCATCCATACAATCCAGAATATCCACGTTCAATTTAGTCGTATTCATGCAATTTCAATTTTCCACAAAGTTACAAAAAACTTTCTAAAACACTTGTCGGAATAAAAATAAATTTCTACCTTTGCACCGCATTTGAGAGATTAAGGCTCAGAGACGCGGTTCGGGACAATCCCTAAAACCTTTCAAGGAAGGATGGGTGAGTGGCTGAAACCACCAGTTTGCTAAACTGACGTGCGGGTTACCGTACCGGGGGTTCGAATCCCCCTCCTTCCGCTAAGCAAATAAATCTCAGATGCAGCCGGCGCTTTCGTCTAGCGGCTAGGACACATGCCTCTCACGCATGGAACACGGGTT
>CAMAFX010000090.1 GCA_945833925.1 uncultured Prevotellaceae bacterium | reverse complement strand
AAAGTACGTAGAGGAAATGTATCGTCGCATGGTGTTCAACTACCTAACCGACAATAAGGATGACCATTGCAAGAACTTCAGCTATCTGGTCCGCAAGGATTCTAATGGTAAGTTCATCTGGCACCTGGCTCCTGCATACGACCTTACCCTTTGTACAGAGGGTTACAATGGTCAGCACGCCACATCGGTCAATTCAACCGGCAACCCTACCCTTCAGGACTTCATAGCCGTTGGCACCAAGATTAAGATGAACGAAAAACGTTGTCGAGAAATCTTTGATGAGGTCTATCAGAACTGTGATGATCTTCTTATGAATAAGCCCAAAAGATAGCAGGCCTTCAAAAGAAAAATCCTCTTACGAAAAGTACACTTTTAAGCGTTTTAGTGCAGAATATGATGCCGACATCGCTAAAAAATCACATAATCGGCAGAATAAAGTATATTATATTATGCCGATTGATACATTATTATTACCTTTGCGGCAAAATTTAAGCATTATGAGTACTGTTATTGGAAGAAGACAAGAGATAGAGGAGCTTGAAAGGCTCTACAATAGCAATCGTCCAGAATTTGTCGCTGTATATGGCAGAAGACGTGTCGGCAAGACATTTCTCATCAAACAGGCACTGAAGGGAAAGTTCACCTTTCAGCATACAGGTGTATCGCCTGTGGATCAGGAAGACCTTCAAAAGAAAAATCGGTATAGTCAAAACCTATTTTAAATATACATTCATCAAACTAAGCAACTATTTTCTATGACAGAGATAAATTGAAATAATAGCAATGGTTTCAAAATTTGTGTCACTTTAGGAAAGTAATAAACTTTTTGGAGTGTCACTTTGAACCGAACCAGAACCAAAAAGGAATGTTAAGAACGCCTGAATCAAGGTGAAAAACGCACAAATATTATTTCCTTTGTATCTTCCTTATATTGGCGTGATATATCGGAAGAAAGGGTGAAAAAGGAAATGCCTTCATTGCACCCTATTCTTCCACTTCTCGTACAATGGGAAGAGTTTCTCGGGTTGGGTGCCGAACCAGGCGTAGCCGTTACGGCGCTCGTAATCTATCATCTCGACACGTGGACGGGCAACGCCGTCACGACCGCAGAAGATGGGTTTGCCACTATGAAGGTCGTTGAAGCGTGACCATAGACGTGGGCATCGGTAGTCGCCCTGGGGACACTCCACCATCCTGTAGTCTTTTCTGCCGAGACTGTCGGTAAAGTTCTGACGTTCATATCCTATGAGCGCATTGTCGGCAAACCACTTCATAGCACCGTTCACTGCATTCTTTACACTGTCCGATGGATTCTCGATAGACATGAGCAACTGCACTATGTTTACGCTCTCGGCACTGACATAGCTGGGTAGTTCAAAAGTCCTTGCACCACAGGGTGCAAGCGTTACCTCGTCGTGCTGCTGACACCAAACCGTAGGTTGTCCGTCCTTCTTTATCTGACAACGCAGTATACACGCTACTCCGCGCTCGAATGCCTCGCCGCATCTCTCTGCCACATCATCTGCCACTGCCTCGAAAGGTGTCTCCCGTCTTGCCAGCGAGCGCATCATCTTCAATGCATTGACCATGGCATTGTCGTTGAACGTTATGCGTGCATGGTAGTGGTCCTTACGCGGATAGTACTGTGGGAAACCGCCGTTGTCGTACTGCATCTCAAGCAGATACATAATACCACGACGTGCAGCCGTCAGGGCACGTTCGCCCAATTCTGCAGATTCCTGCGTGTCTGTGACACTCGACTTCTGTGCATCACTCAAGTACGACTTACGTGCATTATACAGGCGCAATAGAAATCGAATCTCGGTGAATGTGGCATCGTTGTCTATTGTGCCAAGCATCACATCGTTGGGATTCTTCTCGCGGTCATGAAAGAAATTGATGTTTTTGGGCCACGCACCAGTGGGCAGTTGACTGCACAGCACATTCTCGGCAACGCGGATGGCAGAATCCGTCAGAAAGAAATCATCCTTCAGACGCGGAGCATCCTTGACCCAGTTCTTGTAGTCCTGTCCATAGGCAGCCACGGCTGCGAGAAACGAGAAGACAAGCAGAAAAGTGCGCATGTTTTATTCCCAATAAAGAGGCTGCTTGTTAATCTTCCACTTGTGGTCCTTGGGGAAGTCATCGCCCTCCCATGCCTTCTTGCTGGTCCACTTCTCGGGAGCGTCTGTCCAGAATGGGTCGCTGGCTGGCAAACCGAGAGGCATGAACGAGAGACTGGTCATATAGAGCGAACCGTTGTTTGTGTACCAGTCAGCCACATTTGGGTGACTGCCCACGAAACCAATAGTAAGGTAACCGTCCTCGGTGAAATTGGTCTGGCCCTTGCCGTCGAACATACGGTGCATGACAGCTGTCAGTCCGGCACGTACCTGTCCGTTGTGCAGTTCGGCAGGCAACTGCTTGCGCCATGCCAACTGTGCCAACGGCTGCATCACAGCCATGCGGTAAGGTATGCTGCGTCCGACAACAGGGAATGTTCCCTCGGGCGAGATGAAGCGCTCAAGGATGACGCCATACTTCTGCATTCTCTTCAGAGCCTCACTGTAGCGATAGTTGGCACCCTCGTTCCTGTCGGTTGCAGGCACGTAAGTGCGCACAGTCCAGTTGTCGTTGCCGCGCTTCTGCTTTATCATCTCGAGGCACTCCAGATACATTGGCTGTATGACGTATGAGTTATAGTAGTCGAAAGCAAACGAAGGACCGTCGCTGTACCATCCGTCGCCCACGTACCACTCTTCAATCTTTTCCATGGCACGGTGTATGCGGTACATATCAGCTTCGCCTCCAGCCTTCATAATGAAACACTCCTCCATGGCGCAGAAGAGCAACCAGTTGGTGTAGCAGGGATCGTATCTGCGCAAGCCCTGCAATTCCTTGATGTAACGCTGCTTTGTCACCTCGTCAAGTGGTTCCCACAGGGCATCGTATGCACGGTAGAGACTCTCCACAACGTAAGCTGCATCGACAAGGGTCTGCCCCCCACTCTTCCATCCCAGATAGTCCGGACTCTCGGGGTCAACGGCATTGGTATATGCCTTGATGGCCCATTC
The DNA here is from genome assembly GCA_945833925.1 of uncultured Prevotellaceae bacterium. Classification (GTDB taxonomy): domain Bacteria; phylum Bacteroidota; class Bacteroidia; order Bacteroidales; family Bacteroidaceae; genus Physcousia. The sequence goes on along the minus strand of CAMAFX010000090.1, from coordinate 4,213 downwards.
GCGCAGCTGCTTGCGCTGCTTTCCCTCCTCTGTGTCGTCGTCTGGAAGGGCGAGCCACGGTGAAATGCCAGCCATAAGTCGTCCGAAGCACTCCATGTAAGCCACCTTCTTGTCGCGGTTGTCCCATGTTGGCGACAACTCCAGCTTCATATTCTTCTGGAGAGTTCCGTTTGCCATGTTCTCCAGAACGGGCGCTGCCATCCTGTATGCCAACGAAGCCCAGTAGGCGCGGTCGCTTGCACCGTCGCCAAGCGGGTTCTCCTGTGTCTTCTTTCCCTTTGCAAACGCCAGCACTGGGCACAGCAGCAAAACAATGACGAGAATCTTCTTCATGATATCAGATTTGTTAGGTTATAGGTATTCTTACTTCTCGGTCATCTCACCCTCGATGGTCAGTCTGACAACCTCGTTGCGAGCATTCGAACGGATGGTGATGGTTTTCTGGAAACGACCAACGAACTTGCCTGTTCCGTTGTATGTCACATCAATCTTTCCAGTCTCGCCTGGCTTGACAGGTGCCTTCGAGTAGTTGGGCACGGTGCATCCGCAACTTGCAAGCGCCTGATGGATAATCAGTGGAGCCGTACCGGTGTTGGTGAAGGTGAACGTACCCTTGCGAACAGGATCGCTCTCGGGGAACTTACCTACGTTGATGCGAAGCGTATCAAACTTTATCTCAGCATAGCTGTCCTTTGGCGACTGTGCCGTACAATCTGCCTTCTTTACATTATTGTTCATGTTGCTTGCCGTCATGCTGCCAACTGCAGTGAGGCAGGCCATTGCTACTACAAAGAATATTCTTTTCATACCATATTTATTTATTAACAACGCAAAAGTACATTCTTTTTTTCAAAACACAATCAAAAAGAATGCTAAAAAATGTCATTTCTGTCTTTTTTCAACAGATAATTAGTAACTTTGTGTTGTATAATCAATCTACGCACAGTGAACAGAACTCCTGAGACTGAAAAAATAATACTTGGCATAGACCCCGGCACGAACATCATGGGTTATGGCGTGCTGAAGGTGACAGGTCGGAAAGCCGAGATGCTGGCAATGGGCGTGATAGACCTGCACCGCTACGGTGACCACTACCTGAAACTGGGCCATATCTTCGAGCGCGTGTCGGGCATCATCGATGCCTACCTGCCCGACGAGATGGCAATCGAAGCCCCATTCTTCGGCAAGAACGTGCAAAGTATGCTCAAGTTAGGCCGCGCACAGGGTGTGGCAATGACAGCCGCCATACAGCGCCAGGTGCCCATCACGGAATATGCTCCGATGAAAATCAAGATGGCGATAACCGGTCAGGGAACAGCCAGCAAGGAGCAGGTTGCCGACATGCTGCGCCGAATGCTTCACCTCGACCCCGAAGAGATGGGTAAGTACATGGATGCCAGCGACGCACTGGGTGCCGCATACTGCCACTACTTGCAGATGGGACGCCCCGAGAGCGACAAGAAATTCAGCAGTTGGAAGGACTTCGCCAAGAAAAAAGGAATAATATGAGCAACAGAATTATACACATAGAAAACGGAGTGACTCGCCATCCCGACTACCGCATGGCAGAACCAGTAAACATGGAGATATGCGACGGTGAGCAGATAGCCATCGTTGGCGAGAACGCTGCCGGAAAGTCGCGCCTTGTGGACATCATCACAAGCCGTTATCCGCTCCTCATGAACGAGGTACACTACGACTTCTCTCCCTCGCAGAAGAAACTGACCAGCGAGAACATTAAGTATATCACTTTCCGCGACTCTTACGGTGAGAGCGACTCCGCATACTACTACCAGCAGCGTTGGAACCAGCACGACATTGACGAGAACACCCCCACCGCAGGACAACTGCTGGAGAAGGCATGCGAGATATACAACTCCGACGAGACCCTGAAGTCGACTCTGTACCGTATGTTCCAGCTCGAGCCACTGCTGGACAAGTACATCATCACGCTGTCGAGCGGCGAGCTCCGCAAGTTCCAACTGACAAAGACACTGCTGTCGGCACCACGCGTCCTCATCATGGACAATCCTTTCATCGGACTGGATGCCGGCACGCGCGAGCAACTTACCGAACTGCTTACCACCCTGGCAAGCGAAACAAAGCTGCTGCTCATACTGGTACTGAGCAAGACCGACACGCTTCCCCCGTTCATCACTCACGTACTGCCTGTCGAGAACCTGACACTTGGCGAGAAGATGACAAAGGAGGAGTTCCTTGAGAAGCAAAGCAAAAAAGAGGCTGAACGCAAGAAGGCAGCAGCCCTCGCGCCCGAACTACGTCAGCAGATACTGGACATCCCCGAGAAGGACATCGAGAAGGAGTCGTTCTACCCACAAAAGGGCGGTGAGATATTGCGCTTCACCAACGTCAGCATACGCTACGGACAGCGCACCATACTGAAGGAACTCAACTGGACTGTTCACGAGGGCGAACGATGGGCACTTAGCGGCGAAAACGGATGTGGCAAGAGCACACTGCTAAGTCTGGTATGCGCCGACAATCCTCAGAGTTACGCATGCGACATACGTCTCTTCGACCACCAGCGCGGTACTGGCGAGAGCATATGGCAGATAAAGAAGCACATCGGTTACGTCAGTCCAGAGATGCATCGAGCATACCTGAAAGACCTGCCAGCCATCGACATCGTGGCAAGCGGACTGAGCGACTCGGTAGGACTGTACACGCGCCCCAAACCAGAGCAGCGCGCCGTGTGCGAGATGTGGATGCGCATCTTCGGCATCGAGAGCATTGCCGACCGCACCTTCCTGAAACTCTCCAGTGGCGAGCAGCGACTCTGCCTGCTGGCACGCGCCTTCGTCAAGGACCCCGAACTACTCATTCTTGACGAACCGCTGCACGGTCTGGATCTGCCAAACCGCGACAAGGTGAAGGAGATAATCGAGACATTCTGCCAGCGCAGCCACAAGACCATGGTGATGGTCACTCACTATCAAGACGAGTTGCCTCCATGCATCGACAATCACCTGACACTGAAGAAGAACAAGTGAAAGGTAAGAACTGTTGAAGTCTTGAATTTCCGAGCGAACAAGCTGTCAAACTATTGAATTACCAGACTGCCGGATTTTCGAGATTGCAGACACCCTAATAAGAAATCTGTTTTTTGTCAATTTAAAAATATAGAAGATATGAAAAAGTTACTCATTGCCCTCGTCATGATGGGCGCAGCAAGCACAATGAATGCTCAGGAAGTGTTCAACTACCTGCTCGACAAGTCAGAGAAGATAGTCAACAACCCCAAGGCAAGCGATTTCGACCTCAAGGTTAACCAGTTCAAGGTGACAGCACTGCGTTACATCCCCACAACTGGCATCAAGATGAAGGGCGGTGTAAGCACAGAGTTCATGGACGTCCAGGCATACTCGATGAACGCCTTCATACTGAGTTACTTCAAGGCACTGCAGACCACACCTGAGGCTGGTCGAAAGGACTGCATCATGCGTTATGTAAAGGCAACACGTGAGAACCCCCTCTACGAGGATAAAGACATCGAGAATACCGAGGCATTCGTCAACGATCCTGGTGGCTACACCCCATTCTCAATCAACGTAAACTGGGAGAATGCACTTGCTGCCATAGAGGGCGAGAAGAAGTAAATTATCCTCAAATCCGCAACCACCCTCAAAAAATGATATAGAACTGAAAGAAAAAAGAGTCGACGCAGAAAAAGATGCTCAAAGCGGTGGAAATCGCCATAAGGGGGCATAAAATCCCCCTTCCCCCAATAGACGTTCAGCGGGTCATTGTCAACATCTACCATTGTGCCGAGGAGGCGAAGCGCATAGCGGAAGAGGCAGACCGGTTGAGCCGTGAAATCTGCCATGCCCTGATGCAACACATCATACATGAGGCGGACGATTGTGAACGCGTGCGTTCACAATCTGCACGTGAGTCCGAGTAACGAAAAGATAAAACAATAACGAGCAATGAATAATAACATCCATAATAATATCGAATGCCCGGTTTGTCCAGCGTGCGGTTCCCGCAATATCCAGACGGAGGGCTTGCTTCATGTATGTCTGGATTGCGGAAACAAATGGGAAGATGCCCCCGATGGTGATTTGGGCGAAATGGTCATCTATCAGTCGGATGAGGGAGTAAGGCTTGATGTGCGACTTGAAAGCAACACAGTCTGGCTGAATCAAGACCAAATAGTCTCTTTGTTTAATAAGAGCAAATCAACAATCAGTGA
>CAMAFX010000089.1 GCA_945833925.1 uncultured Prevotellaceae bacterium | reverse complement strand
GGATGCAAAGGTACTACAAATCTTTAACCCCACCAAACGATTTACAAACTTTTTTTGAAAAAAGTGACGTTTTTGCACGGATAATGGGGTGAGGAAAGGAGCCTGAGTATTATATACATTATATATATAACGCGCACGCGAGAGGGAATGGAGGAAAGAGCAAAAGGGAGGGATAGGGAGAAAAAGGCATAAGGGAAGGAAAGAGGAGGGAAGAGGAAAGGGGGGAGGAGAAGGCACGAGGGATGATATGGGGCTGCAACATGTATGTTGCAGAACAGAACAGAACAGAATAAGACAGAACAGGACAGAACAGGACAGGACAGGCATAAAAAAAAGGAGCACGTGTTAGGACTAAGCACGTGCTTCTATTTGTGAGGTGAATATTTGTGCAAGGAGTCAGGAGAGTTGCTGCATTCTGGCGATGTACTTGCCAATTATGTCGAACTCAAGGTTTACTATAGAACCGGGAATGATGTGCTTGAAGTTGGTGTTGTCGAAGGTGTAGGGTATGATACAGACCTGAAAGGTGTCTGATGTTGGATTGCAGACGGTGAGGCTGACGCCGTTGACCGTGACGCTACCCTTGTCAACACAGAAATAGCCACGCTTTACCATCTCCGGAGATGTAAAATAACGGAATGTAAACTGATGGCTGCCTTCCTGATCTTCTACCGAGATGCACTCTGCGGTCTGGTCGACGTGTCCCTGTACGATGTGACCGTCAAGACGTCCGTTCATGAGCATGCTGCGCTCTACATTCACTTCGTCACCAATGGCGAGATTTCCGAGATTGCTACGCTCGATGGTTTCGCGCATGGCAGTGACCACGTAGGTGTCGCCCTCAATCTTTACCACCGTGAGACATACTCCGTTATGAGCCACGCTCTGGTCTATCTTTAACTCTGACACGAATGAGCATGTGAGGGTGAAGTGGATGTTGTCCTGTTCGTGCTCTATATTCACGATTTTCGCTGTTTCTTCTACTATTCCTGAAAACATATTTTTATTCTTTTAAGTTATCTAAATAAAGGATGATACAACCAAGGCAATGCGACGAGTGCTGTTGAGGCAACCAAGGCTACGTGCCAGGAACTGTCGATGCCGCTAAAGCTATGTGCCGGGTGCTGATGATGCGTCCAAGGCTGCGCGCTGCGGACTTATTTTTGTTTTCCAACTTATCAATGTGCAAAGATAATACAATTAAGGTAATAAAATGTGAAGAAATAAAAAAACTTACCTTACAATTAGACATATATCGAGATTTTTTAGTTAACTTTGCCGTAGAAAGTGCCATAAAAGAGAGGAATTTTCTTTTTAGACAACCAGACGGGCATTGCTACGGCACACGCAATATTGAGGGAGACAACCAGACGAGCATTGCTACGGCACACGCAATATTGAGGGAGACAACCAGACGAGCATTGCTACGGCACACGCAATATTGAGGGAGACGCCCAGATATGCATTGCTAAGGCACATGGGATATTGAGCGAAATGACAAACTGACACATAAAACAAATTACGAGACACGATAATGAACAATAGAATGAAAGTCGCATTGGCGTCGCTATTCTTCCTTACGCCTGCAGTGATGAATGCTGAAGGAGAATGGACATTAAAGGACTGCATCGACTATGCTTTGAAGAACAACATACAGATTCAGAAGAGCGTTGTCAACGAGCAGAAGGGTGAGGTTCAGCTGAAGCAGAACAAAGCCCAGTTGCTGCCGTCACTCAGTTTCAGCACGTCGCAATCGGTAGGCTACAGACCATTTCAGGAGACGATAGCGATGGTGCACGACGGTCAGGTGACGAGTACCTCGAAAGTGACCACCTACCAGGGCAACTACGGTCTGAATGCGTCGTGGACAGTATGGAACGGCAACGCAAACCGCATGAACATCAAGAGTCAGAAGTTGCAGAACCAGATAGCAGCCACCACGACAGAGCAGAACGCCCTTGCCATACAGGAGCAGATAACCAACCTCTTCGTAAGCATACTTTACACCACCGAAGCCGGTAAGGTGGCAGAGAAGCTTGCCGAGACCGCCAAGACCCAATGGGAACGCGGCATCCAGATGCAGGAGAACGGACAGTTGGCGAAGGCCGACGTCACAGCGCTGGAGGCACAGTACAACAGTGCCAAATACGACATAGTAAACAGCCAGACCCAGGTAGCCAACTACAAGCGCCAGCTGAAGGCACTGCTTGAATTAGACCTGAACACCCCGTTCAACGTTGCCGGCGAGGAGCCAGGCAGCGACAAGGTGATGGCACCGATACCCTCTGCCAACCACGTCTACGAACAGGCGTTGAACAACAGACCCGAAATTAAGAGCGCGCTGCTCAGCATCGAGGCAGCCGAGTTGCAGGAGAAGATAGCGAAGGCAGGCTACCAGCCCACCATCTCGCTGAATGCTGGCATCGGCGACAGCCACTACAGCGGCAGCAAGGACAATGTCGGTGTACAGATGAAGACCAACCTGAACACCAGTGCCGGCCTGACCTTCTCCATGCCCATCTACGACCAGCGCAGGACAAAGAGTTCGATAGAGCAGGCCAAGCTGCAGAAGACAACCAGTCAGTTGGACCTGATGGACGAAAAGAACAAGCTGAGCAGTACGATAGAGGAATACTGGCTGAACGCCGTGAGCAACCAGCAGAGGTACGTAGCAGCGCAGAGCACCCTTGAGAGCCAGCAGCAGAACTACGAGCAGCTTGACGAGCAGTTCAAGGAAGGACTGAAGAACATCGTCGAGGTGCTGCAGGGCAGAGACAACCTGCTGAATGCCGAGCAGGCACTGTTGCAGAGCAAGTACAACACCATACTCTACATCCAGCTGCTGAAATTCTACAGCGGAGAGGAGATAACAATGTAAAAAGAGAAAGTTAACGAAAGAAAAATGAGAAACAGAGCAATACTGACAGCAACGATTGCCGCGCTGACACTCTTCAGCAGTTGCAGCAACAAGCGTGAGTTCATCACCAACACCACAAAGGTAGAGCATGGAGACGTTGTCACATCGGTGACAGCCACAGGAACCATCGAACCCGTGACAAGCGTCGACGTAGGTACTCAGGTGAGCGGTATCGTAAACAAGCTGTATGTTGACTACAACAGCGTGGTTAAGGCAGGGCAGGTGATTGCCGAGCTGGACAAGACCAACCTGATAAGCGAGTTGAACAGCACCCGTGCCAACCTTGCCAGCCAGCAGAGCAACCTGAGTTACCAGAAGGCGAACTTCGAGCGTTACCAGAACCTGTACAACAAAGGGCTGGTCAGCACCAACGACTTTGAGCAGGCACGTCTGAGCTACATCCAGGCGCAGCAGCAGGTGGCGACCATGAAGGAGAATGTGAAGAAGGCAGAGACCAACCTCGGCTATGCCACAATCACCAGTCCGATAGACGGTGTAGTACTGTCGAAGGAGGTTGAGGAAGGACAGACCGTGGCATCAAGCTTCAACACCCCCACCCTCTTCAAGATAGCACAAGACCTGACCCAGATGCGTGTCATCGCCAACGTCGACGAGGCAGACATAGGCGAGGTGAAGGAGGGCCAGAGAGTGACATTCCTGGTCGACGCCTTCCCCAACGACATCTTCAACGGCAGCGTGACACAGGTTAGACAGCAGGCCAAGACCGAGAGCAACGTCGTGACATACGAGGTAGTGATCAGTGCGCCCAACGAGGACCTGAAGCTCAAGCCAGGACTGACAGCCAACATCACCATCTACACCCTCGAGGTAAAGAACGTGACGTATGTAGCCAACAAAGCACTGCGTTTCACCCCCACTCCCGAGACCCTCAACGAGGGCGAGAGCATACAGGACTGCAGCGGCAAGACAAAGGTTTGGACCAAGGAAGGCAGCGTCTTCAAGGCACACGCCGTGGAGCCCGGCACAACCAACGGTTCGGTGACCGAGATAAAAAGCTCGTCCATAAAGGCAGGAGCCGAGGTCATAACCGATGTAACCGAGAGTTTTGCAGGCATGGAGGAAGAAGAGACGACCAACCCATTCATGCCCCATCCAAAGGACAGAAAGAAAGACAACAAGAAATAAATGAGCGAAGAAAAGAAAGACAGAAAGGTAGTCATCGAGCTGCAGGACGTCAAGCGCGACTTCAAGGTAGGCGACGAGACGGTACACGCACTTCGCGGAGTTAGTTTCAAGATATACGAAGGCGAGTTCGTCACCATAATGGGAACATCCGGCAGCGGCAAGAGCACACTGCTCAACCAGCTGGGATGCCTGGACACGCCCACCAGCGGAGAGTACATCCTGGACGGCGTGCCCGTAAGAAGGATGAAGAGAAGCGAGCGAGCCGTGCTGCGCAACCGCAAGATAGGCTTCGTCTTCCAGAACTACAACCTGCTGCCCAAGACCACAGCCGTGGAGAACGTAGAGCTGCCCCTGATGTACAACACCAAGTACAGTGCCAAGCAGCGCCGCGCCGCAGCCATCAAGGCACTGGAGGCAGTGGGTCTTGGCAACAGACTCGACCACAAGTCAAACCAGATGAGTGGCGGTCAGATGCAGCGCGTAGCCATAGCCCGCGCCCTGGTCAACGAGCCCGCCGTGCTGCTTGCCGACGAGGCAACGGGAAACCTCGACACGAGAACCTCGTTCGAGATGCTTGTCCTGTTCCAGCGTCTGCACCGCGAGGGCCACACCATCATCTTCGTCACCCACAACCCCGACATTGCCCAGTACTCGAGCAGGAACATCATGCTGCGCGACGGCAAGATAAGAGAGGACGTAGAGAACACCAACATCCGTGACGCAGCAGCGGCGCTTGCCGAACTGCCCGCGCCACAGGACGACTAAAGAAGACAAGAACATGAGTTTTGCAAATCTTATAAGAGTGGCGGTAAAAGCCATCCTCAACAACAAGATACGAACACTGCTCAGCATGCTCGGCATTATCATCGGCGTGGCCGCCGTGATAATCATGATGGCCATCGGCCAAGGCTCGAAGATGAGCATACGCAAGGAACTCTCGAAGATGGGAACCAACCTGCTGAGCATACGCCCAGGTGCCGACACGCGTGGCGGCGTCCGTCTGGACCCCTCTGCCATGCAGACACTGAAGGTAGCCGACTACGAGAGCATCAAGGAGGAGGCAACCCTTGCCAAGTACGTCAGTCCCGAGGTGACCTCGAGCGGTCAGGTCATCTACGGTGCCAAGAACACCATGACCACCATCTACGGCGAGGCAACCGAGTATATGGACATCAAGCTGTGGGTTGTAGAGCAGGGCGACTGCTTCACCGAGGAGGACATCAAGAAGAGCGCCAAGGTGTGCGTTGTCGGAAAGACCATCGTCGAGGAACTCTTCGGCGACAAGGACTACAACTGCGTGGGCAAGATAATCCGCTTCAAGAGCATCCCATTCAGGGTGGTAGGAATACTTAAGAGCAAAGGCTACAACAACTGGGGCATGGACCAGGACAACGTCATGATAGCCCCCTACACCACTGTCATGAAGCGAATTGCCGCCCAGACCTACTTCTCGGGCATCAACGTGTCGGCAGTCACCGAGGAGAAGAGCGACGCCTGCATAGAAGAACTAACCGCCATACTGCGCAAGAGCCACAAACTGAAGGAAGAGAACGAGAACGACTTCACCATCCACTCGCAGCAGGAGATGATGGAGACCATGTCGACCACCATGGACACCATAACCATCATCCTCGTCGTTGCTGCCGCCTTCTCGCTGCTGGTGGCAGGCATAGGCATCATGAACATCATGCTGGTAAGCGTCACCGAGCGCACCAAGGAGATAGGTCTGCGAATGAGCGTCGGAGCGCGTGGCAGAGACATCAGCCGCCAGTTCCTCATCGAGGCTGTCATAATAAGTCTCTCGGGAGGCTTCCTCGGAGTGATGCTCGGCTATCTGGGCAGCTACGGAGCCTCGAAAATCGGCCTGCCAAGCTCAGTGCCCTTGTGGAGCGTCATACTCAGCTTCACCGTGTGCGCCCTCATCGGTCTGCTGTTCGGCTACATCCCAGCCCGCAAGGCAGCCCGCATGGACCCCATCGAGGCAATCAGATATGAATAAAGCCCCCTACCCCGAGGGGGAATTCATGGCGAGATGGGATTTAATGACTAAGAACGGAGAATTAACGGCGATGGGGAAACGAACAATGTTATAACAAAAAAACACTAAACACATAATGAAAAAACTATTATTACTGATTGCTATCTGCCTGCCAGTACTGGCGATGGCAAAAGACAAAGTCGATGACACACCCTACCTTGGCGGAGCTGTTCCCGAAGAGAACGGAGTAGTAACATTCCAGAAGAGCTTCAAGGTGCTGGGCAAGAGCAAGAGCGACATCTACAAGACACTGAAGCCATGGGTGGAGAATCTCGTAAACACAAGCATCGAGGCACCCGGCAACTATGCACGCTTCACCATGGACACCCAGGACACCATCGTGGCTAAGGTGTGCGAATATCAGGTATACAAGCAGAAGTTTCTCAACCTCGACCGCTCGCGTTTCCGCTACACCCTCATCGTCTGCATTGACAACGAGAGAGTAACCATCAAGCAGACAGCCCTGGCATACTACTATGGCGAGGATCTGGAAGGCAACAAGGGAAGCAACCTGAGAGCAGAGGAGTGGATCAACGACGAGAACGCGCTGAACAAGAGCAAGACAAAACTGCTGCCCAAGAGCGGTAAGTTCCGTCGCAAGACCGTGGACCGCGCCAAGGAACTCTTCGAGCAGGCTATGGACGCCTTCGAGGAGAAGGAGGCTCCAAAGACTGAGCCTGTGAGAAAGGTCAGAAAGGGTATTGTAGAAGAATAAAAACACTGCGTGCAAGGAGGCTTCGCATTGCGAATATTCCTTACACATAAAAAGAAACACACAATCACGTAGCGCAACTGAAAAAGTTACGGTGCGTGAATCGAAAAATCTCGGTGCGTGAATCAACCAAATCACGCACCGAGATTTTTCAAATCACGCACCGTGATTTTGAAAATCATGGTGCGTGATTTTTTACGTCCTCTTGCTGCGATTTAAGAATGTAGGTACTACGCTGACTATCAGCGTTTTCCGAGAATTAAAATTCTCGGCACAGTGGCTATGCTTTTGCCCTGCAACGTCTGTCAGCTGGGGACCGAAGGGACGAAGGAAAGGCAAAGTACCATTGCGAAGTTTCCTTACATGGACAACTTTACTTTTAGAGAGGAATACTACCAAGGTTATCTTGGTGCTATCGGGATGGGGAAGGGGCAGGAAAGAGCGAGAAAAGGGTGAAGAGAAGAGAGAGAAAAGGGCGAAGAGAAGAGAGAGA
>CAMAFX010000088.1 GCA_945833925.1 uncultured Prevotellaceae bacterium | reverse complement strand
ACCGGCAAAACTGATGGAAGGCATAATGAGGAGGAGTGTTGCTATTATTATACTTCTAATTTTGTTTTCCATTTCTTAATCGTCGTCATCATCGTCGTTGTCGTCATCGTTGTCGTCATCGTCGTCGTCATCGTCGTCGTCATCATCATCGTCGTCGTCCCAATCCTCACCTTCTTCATAAAAGGAGATGGAACGAGACTTTTCCATCTCGTCAGCATCTATGATAATGCATTTACCCTGGTAGGGAAAGACTGAATCTTTACACTTTGTAAACAGATTAAATATGCTCATATTTTTTTCTTATAGTGTTCATTAAAATCTAATCATCAGTTCGGCTACAAGTTTATCCTGCTCGCTCTCTTTGGGGGCACCTCCATTAGGATACCAATAATTCTCGTAGTTGAGACGGATGTCGGTGGAAAAAACCTTATTGGCTACATGAAAGGTGAGTCCTGCTGTGAGCCGATGACGCTGGGCATCAGATTGCAATAGTCGAGTGGTACCTTCAGCAAATCCCTTCGTTCCGTCACTATGATTGTCCATGTAATCGTAACGGAGAAGAAAGCTAACACCACCCAGATAACCTTTCTTAACTGGTATCTTGTAAATAGCCATCGCATCTATGGCGTTACAATCGTCAAAGGCATCTTTAGCATAGAACTTATGCAGATATTCTGCTTCCAAATGGAAGCCTGATAATTCGTAGTATGCACCAAAGTCAATAGAAGTATAGGATGCATTGCGACTAGCAATGAGCTGGTGCTGAACACTTGGAATGAGTGCCAAGCCTCTGACTGGAAAATATTGAATACGAGCAGAGTATGCGGGAGATGTAAACCAAGCTGTTTTCTGATTGTCAAGGTTGGAACCATTGTAAATACCAGCATCAACTGAGAGTATCTTGCGATTTTCCATACTTATAATATCGTAGCCAACAGCAGCTCCCACATCACGCATATCTCCTACCTGTTTGGCAATGAATGAGCGATTCGCAAAGAATTGTGCCGACGGATTTCGATGAGCATCGATGGAGAAAGGCATTCGTTGCTGACCAAGAGTAATGCGAAAGGTACTGATTGGATTCAAACGTACCCACGCATCCTTCATCTTGATGGCAGATTCATCACAAAGATCCACCTCGAGTTTGTAACTGCTTTTTAACAGCATATTGCCATCAACCGATAATCGAGCATTGCGCACCTCAAAACGACTGGTGTTAAGATCCGGCTCATACTCATACTTACCTCGGAGTATGCCATGTATCTGTGGCATGAATTTTTGTTTCTCCGTTTGCCGTCGTAGTCCCTGTTCGATCTGAGTAAGACGCTCCTCTAAAGTAAGCTCTTGTGCACCCATCTTCACTACACATAGGCAGAATAATACAAACAATGTACATTTTTTCTTTTTTTCCATTACTTGTCACAAGGAAGTTTTAGTTTGCCTTTCCAAATGACGCTGCAAAAGTACAGCCAAGATATTACAGACATATTGCAAGGGTAATAAAGAATTATTGCAACCTCACAATGTCATGAGATTGTAATAACTGTGAAACTGCATTATAACATTACATGTCAAATGTCTTTTTATTCTGTTTCTTGTTGCTCCTTTCGAAGTTAGTTAGTATCTTTGCAATAGTATTGTATATTGCTTATAAACTTATAAATTAGCGAGAATGGCAGTTTGCCCTTCGTTGTTTTATTGTTAATGAAGGAAAGAATGAAAAAACTTATGTTATCTATTCTGCTGTGTTTCTTATGTGGCGCAGCATTGTGGGCTGAGGACTATGAGGTGACTTACCAGATATCAGGCTATAACACAAGTGCTGATGACTTCATCATAGATTCATATGGAGAGAAGCCATATGGCTCGCGTGTCTATTTCGAGAGCGAGTATGGTTCTACCGTTGGCAACAGATTCAATCAGATACCACGCAACAAGGAGGCGAAGTTATGGCTGGAGGGTTACGATGGATGCGTTATACGAAGCGTTGTGTTGTCTATGTGCTCGAACAACAAGGCTGGCTCGTGTGCTTTGATAGTTTCTGATGAGAAGGAGGGAGATGCTATTCTCTATACCCAGAGAACATGCGAGTTTGCTTCGGATGAGTGGTATGGCAGCTGGGTGTCGAAGGACCTTGGCGTATACGTAGATATCAAGAAGGACATGCAGATGCTGAGACCTGTGGAGGGAATGATTTGTGTAAATCTGAAGGGTGGAACGAAGGAAGGTTCGGTGTACCTGAACAGCATCACCATCCATTATTCGACACAGAAGAAGATAGAGTCCCCATTAGGCTATCTCTTTGAGAAGGTTGAGCCAAAGGGCAGCCTTGAGGTTGGTGATGTTATTATGTTTTATCGTTCGGGTGACGCAGCTGGTGACATCGACGGAATGGAGACCAGCCACTATCTGGATGCCATAGGTATAACAGCCACTGGAAACGTGGTGGAGAGCGATGTCGAGTTTTTTACCTTGTCAAAGTCAGAAGACAATCACTGGGTTCTGACCGACCAGTACGACCGTGTCCTCGGTGCAACAAAGGCACAGTCGCTGGAGTGGGACAAGGGTGTGACGACATGGGACATTGAACTTGGTTATAATGGTGCAATCGTGTCGAGCACGAATGAGAAGTATGGATCGTTGCGATATAATGTTCCATCGGGCGGTTATCCTCGATTCTGGAACTATACAAGCAAGAGTCTGACTCTACCTTATATATATAGAAAGGTGAAGCAGAACGAACCCGTTGTGTGCAAGTCTGTCACTTTGCCCTGGGAAGAACGCACTGTTGAGTTTGGTGTTCAGGATACGGTAGTGATAAAGACAAGCATTCAGCCAGCCAAGGCAACGGATAAGCGATTGTTGTGGAAGAGTGACAACGAGAAAGTGGCATCGGTAAAGAATGGCATAGTAACACTGCATTCCCTGGGCGACGCTGTGATTTTTGTTTCGACACGAGACGGAGGAGCAAGTGCGCAGATGCTGCTTCATGTGGTTGAGGCAAGTGCTATCGAAGACAGCAAAGCAAACGCATCGGCGAAACGTGATGGGAAGTTCTTAAGAAACAGAAGTGTTGTTATCCGTAAGTCGGACAAAGAATACACCATTGGCGGAGTGAGAAGATAACCTTGTCTATATGTGAAAATACAAAAAGTAAGTTCTTCCTAAAAGAATCCATTTATGGCAAAAGATAAGACGATGTACGTCTGTGAACACTGCGGGCAGGAGAGTTCGAAGTGGCTGGGAAAGTGTCCAGCCTGCGGACAATGGGGTACGATGAAGGAAATCCGTATCAAGGCAGATAAACCGGCGTCTGCAATAACCAGAGCGGCATTGCAGGCGGCAGGTTCTGACGAGAAAAGCCGCAATCAACCTATGCCCGTGTCATCCATACGTGCCGAGGAAGAACCTCGTATGGATATGTGCGACAAGGAACTGAACAGAGTGCTTGGTGGTGGACTGGTACCCGGTAGTCTTGTCTTGCTTGGCGGAGAGCCAGGCATCGGCAAAAGTACGTTGATACTGCAGACGGTATTGAAGTTGCAGGAGACAAAGAAGGTGCTCTACGTGAGTGGCGAGGAGAGTGCTCGCCAGATTAAGTTGAGAGCAGACAGACTGGGTACTGCCAACGGCGACGGACTGCTGATACTGACGGAGACATCGCTCGAAGAGATATTCAATCAGATTGCCGACGTTCAGCCCGACCTGGTGGTCATAGATTCGATACAGACAATTTCGACAGAGACCGTAGACAGTTCGCCAGGCAGTCTGAGCCAGATAAGGGAGTGTGCGGCATCACTTCTCAAGTATGCGAAGACGGGAGGGGTAAGTATACTGCTCATCGGACATATCACTAAGGAAGGAACGCTGGCAGGTCCTAAGGTCCTGGAACACATTGTTGACACCGTCCTGCAGTTCGAGGGAGACCAGCACTATATGTACCGCATCCTGCGCAGCATCAAGAACCGCTTCGGTAACACGAGCGAACTTGGCATATATGAGATGCGTCACGACGGACTTCGTCAGGTAACCAATCCGAGCGAGTTGCTGCTCACCGAGAATCGAGAAGGACTGTCAGGAGTTGCCATCGCATCTGCCATAGAAGGTGTACGGCCATTCCTCATTGAGACACAGGCGCTGGTCAGCACGGCTGCATATGGAACAGCACAAAGAAGTACCATCGGATTTGATGGCAGAAGACTGAACATGCTGCTTGCCGTACTGGAGAAGCGCGTTGGGTTTAAGCTCGCCCAGAAGGATGTCTTCCTGAACATAGCAGGTGGACTGAGAGTTACCGATCCGGCGTTGGACCTTAGTGTCATAGCGGCTGTGCTCAGCAGTAATGTGGATGCACCGATAGACGGTGATGTGTGTATGGCAGGAGAGGTTGGTTTGAGTGGAGAGATACGTCCTGTTGCACGTATAGAGCAACGTATAGCCGAAGCGCAGAAACTTGGATTCAAACGAATGCTTCTGCCTGCCCATAATATGCAAGGTATCAACAAGGAGGCTTACCAGATTGAATTGGTGCCAGTGCGAAAGGTCAGTGAAGCAGTACGCGAATTGTTCGGGTAAGCAGCCCGCTCTGACTCCCCTAAAAGGAGGGACAACGCAGAATGAAATGCTAATGAAAAATTAAGAATTAGGAATGAAGAAGAATATCCATTTTACGATACCTTACTCATTGCTCACGCTTGGACGAGTCAGAGAGGGCTTTTTTCTTTTCTTTTTGTCATTGTCATTTATATGCATGGCACAGACCAAAGACGGATTTTCCATCAGCAAGATAAATGACGAGGTGATGGCAAGGATGCAGGGCAAGTCTTTTCGCAAGGGATGTACAGTAGCGCGAGAGGATTTGCGTTACCTGACAATCATGCATTACGACCATAACGGTAAGGTGAAACGTGGTGAGATGGTTTGCAACAAGGCCATTGCAAAGGATATTATCGAGATATTCGAGGCGCTATATGATGCCAGGTATCCCATTGAGAAAGTCAGACTGATAGACGAGTACGATGGTGATGACGAACGTTCGATGCAGGACAACAACTCTTCGTCTTTCAATTTCCGTCCAATATCGGGGACAAAGACACTCTCGCGCCACGCACTTGGCATGGCGGTCGATATAAACACTCTTTATAACCCATACGTATACACCAGCGGTGGAATGCAGAGAGTGGAACCTGCCAATGGTGAGCCGTGGGCCAGGAATCGCAAGAAGTCGCGTAACGTGATGATAATGACCAGTGACGATTTATGCGTGCGTCTCTTCAAGCAACACGGATTCAGGTGGGGAGGCGACTGGAAGGTGCGCAAGGACTACCAGCACTTCGAAAAGTAAAGTCCACTATTAACGGAAGAATAAGATGATCAACGAATATCAGATAAGAGCTCTGCCAGAGCAGGCTGTCAACGAACAAAGCATAAAGCGTTTCATTGCCCGCGAAAAGGGAATGGACGAACGAACAATTACGGCAGTACGTGTACTGAAGAAGAGCATTGACGCCCGTCAGCGCACCATCTTCATAAACCTGACTGTCAGAGTGTTTGTGAACGAAGCACCATCAGAACTGGAATATACAGAGGTGCATTATGGCGATGTGAGCGAATGTCCCGAGGCCATCGTTGTTGGTGCAGGTCCTGGTGGATTGTTTGCAGCCTTGCGACTGATAGAATTAGGTATCAGACCGATAGTAGTGGAGCGTGGCAAGGACGTGCGCGAGCGTAAGAAGGACATTGCCAAGATTCGTCCGGAACAGCGTGTAGACCCTGAGTCAAACTATTCCTTTGGCGAAGGAGGTGCCGGAGCGTATTCGGATGGCAAACTGTATACGAGGTCGAAGAAGCGTGGCAATAGCGAGAAGATACTGAATGTGTTCGTCCAGCATGGGGCATCGCCAACCATACTTAGTGATGCGCATCCACATATAGGCACAGACAAGTTGCCGAGGGTGATAGAGAATATGCGAAATACCATACTGCGCTGTGGCGGTGAGGTTCACTTCCAGACCCGAATGGATGCGCTTGTCATTGACGGAAACAGTGTTGTCGGCATGGAGGTGAAGGACCTGCAGACGGGCAGGGAATACGAAATAATACCAAAGTCATCAGCAGGAATAATACTTGCTACAGGACATTCGGCACGAGACGTGTATCGATGGCTTCATGCCAACGGCATTGAGATAGAGGCGAAAGGACTGGCTGTCGGTGTCCGACTGGAGCATCCTTCTATGCTGATAGACCAGTTGCAATACCATCGCAAGGATGGTAGGGGGAAATATCTTCCAGCCGCAGAGTATAGCGTGGTGCAACAGGTGGAAGGCCGCGGAGTTTACAGTTTCTGTATGTGTCCAGGCGGTTTCGTAGTTCCGGCAGCAACGGGTCCTGAGCAGATTGTGGTAAACGGTATGAGTCCGAGCGGACGTAACGGTCAGTGGAGCAACAGCGGTATGGTGGTAGAGATACGACCCGAGGATGTGGCACAGTGTATGCAGTCGCCGGCAGATGGAGTAAAGCCGGATCAGAACAATCCGCTTAGTGTTATG
Organism: uncultured Prevotellaceae bacterium; assembly: GCA_945833925.1. Lineage (GTDB taxonomy): Bacteria > Bacteroidota > Bacteroidia > Bacteroidales > Bacteroidaceae > Physcousia. The sequence continues at coordinate 1,089 of CAMAFX010000088.1, read as the reverse complement.
CTTTTCCAGGAAGAACTTGAGAGAAACTGCTGGCTGCAGGGTAACAGAAAACAGACAGCACCAGCGCAGCGTATGGCAGATTTTGTGAATGGTCGCCTGTCGTACGACCTGCCGCGAAGCAGTTATGCGCCAGGTCTGATAAGCAGTCCGCTTCATTTCTGGATGCCGCCATTTGTGTGCAAGCGCTTGCAGGAGGGCTTCAGGATGTTCGGCAAACGTCAGCACGGATTCCTTACCAACGAGGCAACTGTAATAGGTGTGGAGACAAGAACAAGCAGCCCGGTACGTATCATTCGCGACGGCGAGACTCTGCAGCACATTCGCATAAAGGGACTCTTCCCATGCGGCGAAGGAGCCGGCTATGCGGGTGGCATAGTCAGTGCGGGCGTGGATGGTGAACGCTGTGCCGAAGCAGTTGCTGAGTATATGAAAAGCAACTCGTAACTGCTGCGGCTTTGTGCTGGCATAATGTTATCGTTATGCCAGGTTCGTATTGGCGTTATGATGGCGTTGTGTCAAGGCAACGTCTTACTGTGGTATTACCTCCTGCATGAATATTGCCTCAAGACTCCACAATGCACAGTCGTTGGTGGTGGTCAAAGGACTCTCGTCAATGCTTTGAGGAACTTGTGGAGCACTTATCCTGCTGCTCTTGAACTCGTAGTGCTGCATCTTTGCAGAATAGGTCCACATATCCTTCCAGGCATCCTCTGCCATTTTCTTGTCGTTGAGTTTCCATGCGGCGTAAGCCTTTACGCGCGACACTCTGAACTGGTTGTGGTCTATCTCGAGCGCCTTCTTCTGATAGTCCCTGCAGTATTCCAGCCATCGCTTCTCCCAATCCTTGTTAGGAAGAAGTTGCATGAGTTCGTGGTTTATCTCGAATCCGCCCATGATGGTCATAAGGTGGTTGGTATGTTCCATTGTCTTGTCGCCTTCCCATGAGAGAACACCAGTGGCAGGGTCGAAACCGAGCACGCCTGGTCCGCTGAACATTCCACGTGGCAGTTTGCATATACTCTTCATGCCAGCCTCAATCTTTTTCCTGTATACAATGTTACCTGTACGTTCCCATTCTGTCATCCAGTT
>CAMAFX010000087.1 GCA_945833925.1 uncultured Prevotellaceae bacterium | reverse complement strand
CCCTATTCAGTTGGAAGGTGGATAGGGCATTCTGTTTTGACCTAAAAAAAAGGAAGTTAAAGAAGCGGTTATTGCTTCCTTAACTTCCCTTTTCAAAAAGAGATTAATTCAATATTTAATCGTTATACAATACTTTCTTGCCCTTAACGATATAGAGCTGACCCTTCTTCATTGTCTTCACCTGACGGCCAAGGAGGTCAACAACCTTCTCGTCGCCAGTAGAGTCAACCTCTACACCTTCAACAGCAGCTGCCTGGTAGTTGTCGATATGATACTGGAGCACCATCTTGTTGTTTACCTTACACTCAGATGGGCTTACCGATGTACGGTCTTCGAGATACTTGCCGAAGTTATTGTCGCCAAGAGTAGCCTTTTCAATTATCACTGCATACGACGAGCCAGAAACAATTGACGGCTCATAACTGTCATATACAAGACGAACTGCCGGATACTGTGGAGCTTCAGGTATCACGTACGATTCGAAATGTCCTGTAGCCTTCACTGATGAAGCAGAGAACAAATCGGTGATTATAACTTGTTTTGTCGGGTCTGGAACGAGTCCCTTATCCCAATTATAAGGCAATGTAAGTACGTAGTTTACAAACACCTGGTCATCTACATATATACCGCCTGTATCTCCCCAACGGGCTAAGATATTATATGAATAGTCGAAACCTTCGGTGTCGCCTGCTCCGCTCTTGCCCACGGCAAACGACTTGACAATAGCTTTTGTCAGAGCCACCTTACCATCTACAGTTGTCTTAAAACTACCTTCTGGTATTACGATAGAGTAGCTGCCATTCTCCAAACCAACGATGCTAAACTCAAAGACGTTGTCGGTGGCTGTAGTCTTCAGCACTACATCGCCCATCTTGTTTCCTTTCTCGTCTTTGATATACGCACCCTGTACCTCATTGTTGAGCACTACCTTCGACGTCGAAGAGAACGAGAGCTTCATCATGGTCTTGTCGTTGTCAGCCACCTCCGGCGAGATGCTGCATTCGAGGTCAACAGGAGGAACCACATCCTCTGGCTTCACAGTCTCGGCAAAGCCGAAGGCACCTGAGATGTTAGCGGTAAAGACAAGCGAGTATTCTGGAGAAGTGACAATGCTTGCGGCATTATGACTTACAAGAGCATAGGCACTGGCTGGAGTACTCATCACCACGTCAATGCCAAGCGAGCCGTGCATAGAGAGCAGACCGAATGTCTTGTCGTTATCCACTCCATTCACTATTGCGCGGGCAAAGGTGATGTTATTGACAGCAGCGTCGTAAGTTGAAGTGACGTTGCTCGACGACGTGCCAGTATATTTGCCATCCATGGCTGTCAGCACGTGGAGATACTTGCCGTCATTAGTGCAGAACGACATTGTACCGTCGGCATTTTGTGTGGCTTTGAAGGCACCTGCCTTTGCCGCATTGCTGCCTATGCTCACCTTGCCGTCAGCATATTCGAGATACAGCTTGCTGCCGTTGGCATTCACGTTGTAGATCTTATACCACTTGTCGGTAGTAGGCAGTGTCACTGCTGCATCGGCATAGAAAGCCGCAATGGCTGTGCGCAGATCAGCGTCAGAAGGCACTGTCTCAGCTTCTACCAGTGCCTTGAGGGCAGTGCGTGCGGCACTTGTAGCCGACGGATAGCCTATTCCCTCAACGGTAAGGAGCTGTTTTGCCTGTTTCATGGTTTCAGAGTCCTCGGGCGGAGCATTAGAGATGACGTAGTCCAGTTTTATTTCTGGATTATAACGCACCAATTGTGCATCGTCGGGGAAGGCGTTGAAGATGCTCTGCTCAGGAATTACAATGCTGTATTCACCAAGTTCGGTAATAGCGCTTGTCACGCCGTCGAATTTGAGCGAAACAAGGTTGTCATTTCCATCCACCTTGCTGAGCTTAGCCTGACGGAGAGGTTCTCCATCCTTATTAATAATGATGGCTTTGTCAGTCACTCGTCCTACGGCTTTTGGGAATGCTAACGTTATTTCTCCAGTTATCTCATCTACCCTTCCAGGCTCTGGAGTCACGGTATTATAATTAAAGGTGTTCTTAGGTACAAGCACCTTGAAGCTGAACGAAGCCTGCTTGTTACCATAGCCCATAGCGTCCATAAACGTATTGGCAGCGATAGAGACGGTGTAAGTATCGTCATGCTCGATAGCTGCGTCAGACTTCAACACAACATTTCCATCGCTGATAATAGCAGTGAGCTGCTTAGATACTGTGCCGTCAGCACTGGTAAGCATCACTGGCTTTGAGCTATCTATAGTGGTGATGTTAGAATCGAAGTCGAGAGTCATTGATGTGAAGCTGTCAATAGTCTTTGAATCAGCTATATCAGTTGTAGCAACGAGGATGTCACTTTTGGCGACATACTCTACAGTCAGCTTCTTTATCTCGGTAGAAGAACCGGAGTTAATAAAAGTAATATTGGTGACATCGCCCGCTCCATCGGCTGGGACCCAGGTTCGATATGCAGATGTTTCAGTAAAGTCGCCTTTTGCAGCATCTTCAGATGTTACAGAAAGGTCGCCTACAAACGAATCCTCGCTTAGTTGGATTGATTTCAGTACTGCTCCATCAACAACAGAAACCGTGAAAAATGTTGTTGAGGTGATGCGGAGATTATAGGTCTCGGGATTGTCGCCACGCTTTGTAGTGACTATCTGAGCTCCTGTAGCCACACTACCGTTCTTAAAACTAATTCTAACGGGACCTGACTCAAACACCTTGTCGGTCACCATCACTATCTGAGCATTACCATGCATCGGTGTTACCGATGGGGTCAAACCCGTAGGATTGGTAAAGTCAATTGTGCGCGAGTCGTTAATCTGGGCCGATGCCGTCAGTGAGATTAATGACAACAATAAAAACAATAACTTTTTCATAATATGCAGAATTAAGGATTAGCGATGACTGTGGTCAAACTCGTCTTTTGCTGTCTTCACGCATAGCTTCCAACTGCCATCCACCTTAACAGGATTGAACATATAGGCTGTGGTAGGGTCATCTTTGGTCTGTGCTGCCTCAGCAGTGGCGAAGGTGACACGATATTTCACGTCGTTACAACCCTCGAGTTGGAAAGAATAGTAGATGCGATAGTATGAGAGTACGGGAAACATCTCAAACCAACGCTTGTATTTCTTAGCAGTGGTATCAGACAGAGGCTTAACTTCTTTTGTAGAGTCGTTATATTCATAAAGCGAAGCCAATACAGCGTCGTACTTCTTTTGCTTCAGCATCTCCATTGCATCATCGCAGATCTTCAACATAGCAGTCGTATCAGCTTCAGTCAAATGACTGCGAAACTCAGCTATAGCTTCCTCACGCTGTTGAGTAGCATCTTTCTTTTTGCCAGTACAAGAGAAAAGAGTAATGGCACACAATAGCAATATGAACGAAAAATTCTTCATGAAAGTTTAAATCTATAAAAACTTTAAAAAGGGGTGTGCCCGCATGTGCTGGCACACCCCAATATTATTTGATTACTAATACTAATCTGTAAGAGTCAAATTAGTGACCAGCTGTACGCTCGATGCGGAGTGTCAAGCTTGTCTCGAACTCACCCCACTCGTAGCCAATCTTAACTGGGATTATGAGGTCGAAGTCAGTTACGTTGTCACCATTATCCTTGTACAGGATAGTACCGAACAGAGCCTTATTGGCTTCCATGTAAGCAAGGAGAGCATTGTTATTAGCAGCAGCATTGTATGGCAAGATGTTGAATGCGTTGAATGTGTGTTCGTTCTTGCCAAGAGCACTGCCATCTTCCCAGTAAAGCTCAACTTTCGTAGAGATCTTATCGAGAGCCTTGAATTCGCCAGAGTGCATGTTAGTCATAACATGAGCTGGGTTGGTATCGATCGTGATGTATTTAACATTGTAGTATGCCCAGAACCAAGTCTGATTGTCCCACATGTAGCCATAACCCTCACCACGCCAGTCGAACAGCTTGATGTAGTCGAGAACGTAGATGCGTGTCCAGTTGGTAGCAGCATCGTAAGATACCTTGTTCTCGATCTCCTTCATGTTGATTGGACGCTGCCAGCTAACTGTGAATGGAGCATCAGTGATGCGAGTTGCAACACCACAACCATTGTTTGCTACGAAGCTTACTACAGTGCGGAGCTCCTTGTTGATGTTAGCGTGGTTCTCAGCGTAACCTACAGCATTCAGAACAGCCTTTGTAGTGGTATTCTTGAGAAGAACGATATCACCTGTTGTCTGAGTCAGAGTTGCAATCGGAGTATAAGCAGGAGCAGTAAGGTCTGTTGTTGCATAGAGTGTAGCATTGTTGAACAGTGGTGACCACTCAGCAATAGCACACTCATTGAGCAGCTTGTTCAGATCCTCAACTGTGGTGTAGTCATGTGGATCAAGCCATGGCATGTAGAGGTCATAGAGATCATCATATGTAACATTAGCTGCACCAGACTTAGTAGTTACGTACCAAGTTGTACCCTTAGCGTCAACAACCTCAGATACACCAGGAACGAAGTAGTACTTACCTGCAGTCTTCTCTACGTTCTCAACGAGAGTTGTGCGGATAGAGCGGTTGATTCTTCTGATATCACCACCATCGTATGGAGCCTTAGCGTCGAATACGATAGCTTCGAGACCTTCATCAGAACCATCGAGACCATACCAGTAGTTGATGTTCTTCTCACCGTAAGCTACAGTTGGGATGTCCTTACGTGTCAGCTTAGTTGTCAGCTTGATGTAGATGTAAGGATACTTAGCGCCAGAACCTGGGATAGCCTTGAAACGTACGTAACGAGTTACCTCGATTGGGAACGATGTTGCGTGGTGTGTGAGTTCCTCAAGAACACGAGCGCTCATCTGCCACTTGAATGTGTGGTTAGTGGTTCCGAGTGAGTTACCATAGTAGAATACGTCGCCAGTCTCGCAAGCCATTGTACCGAGCTGCTGAGTAGCAGTAGGAGTAATCATATGCTCTGGGATAGCGGCAGCACCAGCTGAACCATTAGCAGCATACTCACCATAGATAGACATTACATAAACTGGGTTGTTGTTAGCGTCGCGATCTACAGGGATAGAGCGCTTCAAGTCAGGCTCATACTGAGCGTCGAAGTCTTCCTTAGTCATGTTGTCGAGCTTGGTCTGGAGAACGAGGTTAGAGAACTGACCCCATGTTGTCTGACCGAATACTGTAGCAACATTGCAAAGATCGAACTCAGCTGCACCTGCTGGATAGTTGTCAACCTCGAGGTTAGCAGCAGATGGAGCATCTGGAGCTACGCGAGCGATGTGAACGAGGATATAACCATCGAGAACAACATCACCATTGAAGTTCTTAACGAGAACGCGTACCAGTGGCTCACGGTCAACGGCTGTCTGAGACTGCACACCCGCAAGGCGATTACCATCAGCGTCAACGGTACAAGCCTTCAGAACACCCTTAGCCTGATTTACCCAAGTAGCGTAGCGGCTATCAATAGTAACGTTACTGTCAACGATGTACTCTACGAGAGAGAACTCATACTTCAGACCCCAAACAGCTTCCTTACCATAAGGCATAACTGCCCAAACGTTAGAGTTAGACTTAACGTCATACTTCTTGTAGCAGATACCGAGCTTAGAAGCGATGTCGATGCCTTCGCCGTCCCACTGCATCTCGAGAGCAGCACCATCAGGTGTCTGGAGAGCTTCATGTGGAGTAGCGTAAACATGGATATCACCTAAGCCTGCGCTGCAAGCACCGTCACCAACACGACCAGGATTCCTTGCATAGTCTGGCTTTTCATTCCAAACGAGAGACTCGATCTCAGTAACCTCTGGCTGGATAAGAGCATAGTCAGAAGTGATAGCGTCTGGATAACCCAAGTTGTTCTTTGTCAGAACCTGGAGAGCAACTACGTTGTCCTTATTCCAAGCACCTGTTGTTGGACGTGGGTTAAGATCCTGTGGATTATCAATCTTGATACCAGCTGTAAGAACGCCACCTGCTGTGTAGAATGCCTCGTTACCAGCAGCGTCATACTGTGGAGAAGAAATCTTCAAGCCTTCAGCAGCTGCGCGAGTGTAAATTACGTCAGAGTTAAGAGTCTGGTATGTAACATACTCGTTCCACTTAACCTCAGCATTCTGTGGGTTCATATTGTAGTCAACAGTCCAAACTGGACCATAGTTGTAAATCTTTTCAGGAACTACAAAATTAAAGTCAGTCAAGTTGCTAACCTGCTTCTTACGAGTATGGTCAGCGTTGTCATCACGGTGATCAGCTGTATAAGGAATACCCTCTGCCTGGATGTTACCAGTCAACCAAGGATACTCGATAGTCTCGATACCGTCGAGGTAGAGCTTTGGCATGAATACGAGACCCTGGAGGTCAGCTGTATTTGAAATCTGGATTACACCAGCTGGGTTACCATTTTGGTCAACAACTCCGCTAAGGTAGAGGTTACCGCCAGTGAAGACAGCTGTTACGCCAATACCATCGAGCTCGTCGAGAGTAACAGCGTTAGCCTGAATGAGTGTACCATTCTCATACTTGTCGAGGTTCATAGTCTCGGCATTGAGGAGGTAGTAAACGCCTTGGCCGGCAGGAGCTCCAGGTGTGCCAGGCTCGCCCTGATCACCCTTATCACCCTTGTCACCCTTGTCGCCAGGAGCACCAGGAGCACCAGGAGCACCAGGTGTGCCAGGTTCGCCCTGATCACCCTTATCACCCTTGTCACCCTTGTCACCTTTTTCGCCCTTCTCGCCTTGTGTGCCGAGAGCGTAGTACTCGGTCTTTATTGGACCATTGCCAGTGTCCTTGTACCAGTAGCCATCATCACCGATGGTCCAAGAAGTACCAGCTGCGCCTGTGTCACCCTTATCGCCCTTGTCACCCTTTTCGCCATCCTTACCGTTAGTAAGGTTGAAAGACTGACCATTGCTAAGTGTAACGGTAACACCATTAGCATTCGAAGCAACGTTAGTAATAACGCTACCACTTGAAATGAGTGCCTGGATATCACTGATCGCCTTCTTGTTTGCATCGATCTGAGCCTGCAAGTTCTGGATGTCGTCATCGTAGTCCTTACAAGACACGAACGTGCTAGTAGAAGCAGTCAGGAAAGCTCCAAAAAGCAACGCACTAAAGATTTTTCTTTTCATACGATAAATATTAAATTAATTATAGAATTGTATTGTTACAAGCTAAATATCTTCTCTCAAATATCTGCATACTTTTCCTTAGAAAAATGCATTTTCGGTGCAAATATAGACATAAATCTGAAATCTTGCAAATAAAATGAAAGTTTTTTTCTGTTTTTCTTGAAAAAATTATCCATTATGGCTTATTCAGCTGCATTTTGCAGGGTATTTCACGAGTTTTCGTCTATTTTTTGCATTTTTAGAACTCTGCGGTTTTTGGCGTTCTCGGGAACGGGATGACGTCGCGTATGTTCTGCATTCCTGTCACGAAAAGTATGAGACGCTCGAAGCCCAAGCCGAAGCCTCCGTGAGGGCATGTGCCGTACTTGCGGGTGTCGAGATACCACCACATATCCTTCATAGGGATGTTGCGGCGTTCAATCTCGGCGATGAGCTTGTCGTAGCTCTCCTCACGCACCGAGCCTCCGATAATCTCGCCTATCTGCGGGAAGAGCACGTCGGTACCCTGGACGGTACGGTCGTCGTCGTTGATCTTCATGTAGAAGGCTTTGATGTCCTTCGGATAGTCGGTCATGATGACCGGACGCTTGAAGTGCTCCTCTA
>CAMAFX010000086.1 GCA_945833925.1 uncultured Prevotellaceae bacterium | reverse complement strand
TTGAACACATCATCGGAATGGAGCGCCCGAATATCAGACACAACAGGATAAGTGGATGTTACTATGAAGTGGGATGTGAGTGGTTGCCCGATGACATGACACAGATTCATCATAGCCAGACGGTTCGCATTCTCTGCACGCTTTATCTGGAGTTCCACCTCATTAAGTTTCACCTGCACCTTCATGACGTCGTTCTGCATTTTCAGTCCATTCCTGACAGCGCTCTTCACGTTCTTCTCAAGTTCCGTCAGCAATGTCTTGTACTTCTCTGCCACCACACTCAGCTCCTTTGCCTTTACGCAATTGGCATATGCTTCGTTGGCAGCCATTATGACCTCGGCATCTGTTTTACGCTCGTTCTGGCGTGCCATCTCTACTCCCGTCTTGGCCATAGCATATCCGGCTCTTATCTTGCCACCCATATAGAGAGGCTGTTTCATGATGAGATTCGCCGTAAACATCCAGCCTAACTTATAGTCAAGGACATCGACCTGGTTGGGCAACTGCGAACTGACACCGCCCAACCACTGAGCACCGGCAGGCGAAATGACACCCTTCATAAAACCATCCTGGACAATACCAGCCAAAATTCCCTTCATGTATGTCAAATCATAGCCGAGGGTTCCTGCGCCTGTATCATATACTCCCATACCACTCAACGAGAAGTCTGGGAAAAACATTGCACGTGTACTCTTCAGTGTATAATCGGCCTGTTTTGACGTGAGCAAAGCACTGCGTCTGTCTTTATTATGCTGCAAAGCCATATCACGACACTGCTCTACGGACAGAACTTGCTGGGCAGGCACCGGCAAAGATGCCGTCAATGCAAGGAGTAACAAACAAATATATCTTTTCATATTCTATTTTTATTTTATTCCCTCAATGTATAGAGGAAGCTACGTTCGTTCTTATTCACACTCTGGGATTAGCGGGATCATTCCAGTGGTGTAGAGTGGCTTTCCTCCGGACTAAGGGCGTCTAATTATTATCAGGGTCTCTTTACTTTGAAGAACAAAGCATAAAGAACCGGTATGACAAGCAGGGTGATGATAGTGCCAAAGAGCAGACCGCCCATGATAGTCACTGCCAAGGAGCCGAACATAGCGTCTGTAAGCAACGGAATCATGCCAAGCACAGTGGTCATTGACGCCATCATAACCGGACGAAGTCGGCTCAAACTACTGTTTATCAAAGCATCATACGGACTGACGCCCTGACTGAGCTCGAGGTTTATCTCGTCGATGAGCACAATACCATTCTTAATAATCATACCTATCAGTCCCAAGGCTCCCACGATAGCCACGAACGTGAATTGCTTACCGGTTATGAGCATGGTGAATATGACACCCACGAACACCATTGGAATGGTGCAGAAGATGATGGTTGGCTTTCGATAGTCCTTGAACAGGAGAATGAGCAGACCGATAATGAGAATGATGGCAAGCGGGAAATTAGCAAAAAGGTACTTCATACTGCGGTCACTGGCTGCCTTCTCACCTTTCCACGACATAGTGTAGCCTGCCGGCAGGTCTATTTTCTCAATCTCCTTTGCTATTGCCGCACGTGTCTTCTCTGTCTCGGCACCCGACAATGGGGAACACTGGACACGCTGCATACGCTGTCCATTGTAGCGCGGCACTACTGGGTCTTCCCATTCGATGTTGATGCTGCGACTGACCTGACGAAGAGGCGTTGTTCCAATTGCACTGTTCAGCAATTCTTCTCGACTCAGAGTTCCGGTTTTCAGACGTAGCATGTTATCCTTTGTCAATAAACCAGTAAGGTTGGGTGTCGTCGAGAACACCTGGAGGTCTTGCAAATTCTCGACAGGACCGCCGTTCTCGTTCACACACTTGACATAGATGTTGTTCTTGTTTATGCCTTCATGGAAACTTCCGATGGGAATTCCGCCACTGGCTGTGAGCAGTGATATGCCCATCTCCTTGCGACTCAATCCAATCGAGCGGGCTGCACTCTGGTCATAATCTATGTTAAGGACTGGTACGGCTGGTTCCCAATCGGTGGTTATCAGTCTGACTTTGCCACTCTCCTGCATTATTGTCTTTACAGAATCGCTGAGTGCATGCAAGACCGCCGGGTCAGGTCCCTCCAACTGAAGTTCAATTGGATATTTTTTAAACATCAGATTGTACAACTTCAACTTACAGTATGCATCCGGATAGTGGGCTGTGAGGTACTCTTGTATCTCGTCGAGATTTTCGCGAAGGTCTTTGGGAGACTTAAAATCTATGATAAGTTCTCCATATGCCAATGATGGAGTGGCAATGGTTCGCACAAGATTGTAGCGGGCTGGGGTTCCACCTGTACTGCAGGTAATGTGGGTAATCTCAGGACGGGTTCTCAGGTATGCCTGAATACTCTCGAGGTCGCGCTTCACCCTGGTACTGTTGCATCCTTCAGGCAACTTGTACTCCATATAGCACTGATCGTATTCCATGTCGGGGAAGAATCCCTGATGCATATATGGATAACCCAGTATGGCTGCAAAGACCAGGACTATCATGGCTATCACCATACTCCAACGGTGTCCCAGACAGAACACGAGCACTTTCCTCAGCAAAGAATACGTTCTTCCTTGGTATGGATCTGCATCCTCGGCGGCGGGTTGCATCTCCTTGCTTCCAGGCTTGAAAAGTCTGTTCGACATCAGCGGCACGTGTACCAATGCCAGTATCCAGCTCAACATCAGCGACACTGCCAATACGACAAACAGATCATGCACGTAGATTCCGGCTGTGTCTGGCGAAAGGAAAATAGGCAGGAATGAGAGGATGGCTATCAGCGTGGCACCCAGGAGTGGCATTGCCGTGCGCTTGCCTATGTCTGTCATTGCCTCCATTCTGCTCTTTCCCGACTTCAAGTCGACAAGTATTCCGTCCACGATGACTATTGCATTGTCCACCAGCATTCCCATGGCAAGAATAAACGATGCCAAAGATACGCGCTGAACAGTGCCGTCGCAGGCACCGAGAACAAGAATGGAACCGAAAACGATAACCACTAAACTTGCTCCAATAATCATACCGCTCTTTATTCCCATAAAGAACATCAGCAGTACTACTACAATCAGCACTGACTCGATGAGGTTTATTGCAAAGGTGCCAAGAGCGCTGTTAACCCGATCGGGCTGATAGAATACTTTATTGCACTTCACACCTGCAGGGAATCGTGTTTCTTCAAGTTCCTTCAGTCTGTCCTCTACACTGGCGCCCACCTTGGTTATGTCGGCACTCGAGGAACTTGCCACCAGCACTCCGATTGCGGGCTGCCCATCATAATACAATGAGTTTCGTACTGGCTTCTCTACATTTTTCTCTATCTCAGCAATGTCGGACAGACGCAACTGATCCTGCTCATGACCCTGTATCAACATAAGACTGATATCGTCAACCGTCTGGAATTTATCTGCAACTGTCACTCGCACACGCTGGTCGCCGTTGTCATAATAGCCGGCATAGGTGGTACTGTTCTGTCCGTTCAATGTTGCCAGAACTTCTGCGGGCATGACTCCAAGATTTGACATTTTGTCTTGCAACAAGCGTATCTCTATACACTGATTCTGCTTGCCGTAGAGCTCTACCCTATCTACTCCGTCTATGCCACTTATCTCACGCTTTACCAACTCTCCATAGTCTGCCAGTTCTCGCTCGCTCAAGCCATCGCCAGTCAAAGCATAGAAGATGCCGTAGACATTGCTGAAATCATCCTTTACCATCACCGACACTCCTGACGGCAACACTGACTGGGCATCACTGACCTTGCGGCGTAAACGGTCCCAGCACTGTTCAACATCAGAATTGCTCAGCGTACTACGCAATTCTACCGTCATGATTGCAAGGTCATTGTAACTATAACTCTCCACATTGTCAATATCACCCATCATCCTGATGCACTTCTCCAAAACATCAGTAACCTCCAACTCTACCTGGTGGGCTGACGCTCCTGGATATGTGGCAACAACCATTGCCAGTTTTACCTTCACTTCTGGATCCTCAAGCTTACTCATGTTGTAAACCGAGAACACGCCACCCACCATAAGGACGGCTACTAAAAAGTATACCAAACCTTTGTTTCCAAAGGCCCATTTTCCTAAATCCATACTGTTAATATATTAAGAAGGAGACTGAATCCCCATAAGAATACATCTAAACAATTACAGAAAAAACATATCTGTCTTATCTCTTAGAATTCTAAAAGCTATCGTTGAAAACGAACGAAGTTTAAAGGAAAATCATAAAAGTCCTCCAACGTTTGTCTTGGATACAGGCTGCAGTGGCTTTACCTTCTGTCCATCTTTTATATGGTGGACACCACTCGACACTACCATATCGGCAGGCTTTACACTACCTCTCACTTCTACCGTTCCATCTGTATGAAGTGACTCGACCTCTACGTTCAGTTCCTTCACTTTCTGAGTAGAAGCATTATAAACAAAGATTGACGACCTACCATTACGCTCCAAAACGGATGTCGCAGGTATACGGACAACGCCTGTATCGCTATTCTTACCATAAATAGTCACCCAAGTTGACATACCTGGTGACACAGATGCATTGTTCTCCTTAAGTTTCAATCGCATAGTATATAACTGATTGGAATTTGCTTGTTGCAACACGCTTATTGGTTCAGCCTCTATCGTCTGGCCTGGCAGCACATCAAAAGAACAGATGAACCTGCTGAAACTTTCACGATTAACGTATGCACTTGCTGGCAAGTTTATCTCTACTTCAGGAGCGCCAGAAGACAACATAGACACAACAGGCATTCCAGCACCAACCGTCTCACCTCGATTCATAAACAGTTTCTGTACAAAACCATCATACGGAGCATAAATTCGGGTATAAGACAACTGATTTCTGTGATTCTCCAATTTCGCTTCTATCTGTTTCAGTCCGTAACGAGCCTTGTCGTAATTGCTGGCCGTTGTACCACCATCTTCAAACAGAGAAATAACACGCTCTGCCTCGGCTTTAATCTGGGAATACTCTGCTTCGGTTGCACTCAGCTGTACCTTATAATCTGTATTGTCCAATTCTGCCAGCAACTGTCCTCTCTTCACACGCTGTCCTTCTTTTACAGAAACAACTTTTAGAGTTCCTGCAACCTTAAATGATATGTTTGCGTCGTCAGAAGATACAACCTTTCCTGGATACTGCTGCGTCTTACCCATTCCACATGCCATAGCCGAATCTATACGAACCGATGGCAAATTCTCAACTTTCTTTGCATCCTTGTCTAAACAAGAGATAAATACACAAGAAATAAAGAAAATAGAAACAAATAAACCTAAAATAACAAAACCTTTCCTCATATCATCATAGTTATTTAGAATGTCGCAAGTTGACACTTGTTTAGTTTGCAATGAACAGAAACTTGCGGGTGTTTAATCAAATTATCACTGCAAAGATAGATATTATAAACAGAACAACAACAACTTAAAGTACACAAGAATTGTTCAATTTTACTTGTCAAAAAGACAAATACCCAAATTATCGCATTATTTAACAATATAACAACCGCAATTTTACGAAATGCAGACTAACTATAAAAGAAAATAAGAACAAAAGCAAAACGAATGACAAACAAATATGAAACGATAAGAAACGAATGATAAACAAAAACGAAAAGAACAAAAAAGACATGAAAAAGAATAGAAATATAGATGACAATATATATAAATAAGTGGCGAGACTATAAGTTATGCAAACAACAGAATATGGCATCAATATATACAAAGAAAAAAGAGGGGTGTTCTAACCTCACGGCAAGAACACCCCTTTATTGCAAATTAGAATTATTCTTTATTCAGCAGTTGCTTCTGCGGGAGCTTCAACTGCAGGAGCTTCAACTGCGTTCTCAGCAACAGGTGCCTCAGCAGCTGTACTCTTCTTTGAGCGACGTGTACGCTTAGCCTTCTTTGCAGTCTTAGCCATGTTCTCATCAAAATCAACAAGCTCAATGAAACACATTGGAGCATTATCATTTGCACGGAAACCTGTCTTGATGATACGTGTGTAACCACCGGGACGATCTGCAACCTTAGCAGAGATTACATTGAACAACTCAGTGATAGCATACTTATCCTGCAAATAACTGAAGACAACACGACGAGAGTTTGTGGTATCCTGCTTTGACTTTGTGATGAGAGGCTCCACATACTTCTTAAGTGCCTTAGCCTTAGGTACGGTCGTAGTGATTCTTTTGTGCATGATCAAACTTACTGCCATGTTGCTGAGCATAGAAGCGCGATGAGATGCAGTACGGCCGAGATGGTTAAATTTCTTATTATGTCTCATGACTTTTCTTTTTCTTTTTTTAAATGATAAATCCTCAAGTTTTAGTAATAAAGCCATGGACTTAACGAACTTATCAAGTCCATTGGCTTGTATTTACTTAATCCTTGTCTAATTTGTAACGGGAAATATCTGTTCCAAACGAAAGATTCAGACTCTCGAGCAAATCATCAAGCTCAGTGAGCGATTTCTTACCAAAGTTACGGAACTTAAGCAAATCAGTCTTGTTGAACTGAACCAAATCTCCCAGTGTATCTACGTTCGCTGCCTTCAAGCAATTGAGGGCACGAACAGAAAGATCCATATCGATAAGGCGAGTCTTCAAGAGCTGACGCATATGCAATACTTCTTCATCGAACTCTTCATTACCCTCTCCATCATTGTTCTCGAGAGTAATCTTCTCATCAGAGAAGAGCATAAAGTGATAAATCAGAATCTTTGCGGCTTCCTTAAGTGCATCCTTTGGATGTATGGAACCATCAGTTGTGATTTCCAAAACGAGCTTTTCGTAGTCAGTCTTCTGTTCAACACGGAAGTTCTCGACTGCGTATTTCACGTTTCTAATAGGAGTGTAAATTGAATCTATTGGAATAACATTAACATCAGTACAGAACTCACGGTTCTCGTCTGCAGGAACGTAACCACGACCCTTGTTAATGCTAATCTCTATCTGCATCGAAGCTTTGGCATCTAAATGGCAAATAACTAATTCAGGGTTTAACACTTCAAATCCAGTAAGATACTTGTTAAAGTCACCTGCACGGAACTCTGTTGTTCCCTCAACTGTAACACTAACTTTCTCATTCTCGAATTCTTCTACTATCTGTTTGAAGCGAACTTGCTTCAAGTTCAAGATAATGTTGGTGACATCCTCCTTAACACCTGGTACAGTTGCAAATTCGTGCTCAACACCGCTGATAGAAACAGTATTGATTGCAAAACCATCAAGTGAGGAAAGAAGAATACGGCGCAAAGCATTACCTACGGTAGTACCAAAGCCACCTTCGAGAGGACGAAACTCGAACTTACCGTAACGGTCGTCCGCCTCCAACATTATAACTTTTTCAGGTTTTTGAAATGCTAATATCGCCATCCTTAATTATTATTTAGAGTACAACTCAACGATCAACTGCTCCTTAATAGTCTCTGGAATGTCAGCACGCTCTGGCTTGTGCAAGAACTTGCCACACTTCTGTGACTCATCCCACTCAATCCATGGATACTTGCTATGGTTGAAACCTGCAAGCGCTGCTTCAATTACCTCAAGAGACTTAGCTCTCTCACGAACACCAACGATCTGACCTGGCTTTACGCTGTAAGATGCAATACCTACAACCTTACCATCAACTACAATGTGCTTGTGATTAACGAGCTGACGTGCTGCACGACGAGTGGGTGCTATACCCAAACGATATACAACATTGTCGAGACGGCTCTCAAGATTCTGCAAAAGAATCTCACCGGTAATACCACTGGTACGAGCAGCCTTCTCAAACATATTGCGGAACTGCTTCTCCAATACACCATAGGTGTACTTAGCCTTCTGCTTCTCAGCCAACATAACACCGTACTCAGAAGTCTTACGACGACGGTTGTTACCATGCTGGCCAGGAGGGAAGTTTCTACGAGCACGTACTTTCTCAGAACCGAGGATGGTCTCACCAAAACGACGGTCAATTCTTGATTTAG
>CAMAFX010000085.1 GCA_945833925.1 uncultured Prevotellaceae bacterium | reverse complement strand
ACAATGTTGTTCAACCAGATCTGAACACCCTCGATAAGATTGCAAAACTCCTTGACGTTGATGTAAAAGACTTGTTGAACTCAACTGAAAAATAAAATTAGCATATTATGGCAAAAGCAAAACCTTTTATCAAGTGGGTTGGCGGAAAGAGCCAACTCATTGAACAACTGGATGCACAACTTCCAGCTGACTTTGGTAATTGGGAGAATGTAACGTACATAGAACCCTTTGTGGGTGGTGGAGCAATGCTCTTCTATATGCTTCAGCGTTATCCTAATATCCAACACGCTATTATCAATGATATAAATCCTGATTTGGCTACATGCTACCGAACTGTCAGGGATAATCCTGAACAGTTGATAGAGTCATTGATGGATATAGAGAATGCGTATTTGGCTCTTGAAACGGAAGAAGGAAGAAAAGATTTCTTCATGGCTGCTCGCGATCGGTATAATGAGAAGAATCTTGACCCTATCGAGAATACAACAAAGTTCTTCTCAAATATTGTATGTAGGAACTATAACATCAACTGATTATGGCAAAGAAGGTTACAAATATAGAAGTAAAGGACACAACAGTTCGTACAATTAAACACGAAGGAGAGGACTTTGTGTGTATTACAGATATTGCACGCCAGAAAAATAGTGGTGACCCAAATGGTGTAATAGCAAATTGGATGCGCAATCGCAACACGATAGAATTCCTGGGTATTTGGGAACAACTATTCAATCCAAGTTTTAATCCCCTCGAATTCGAGGGGTTTAGAAAAGAGGCAGGACTCAATGCCTTCACAATGTCGCCATCAAGATGGATTGAGGCGACCAATGCAAAAGGACTTGTAGCTATGGCTGGACGTTACGGAGGTACTTACGCTCGCACTGATATTGCCTTTGAATTTGCTTCTTGGATTTCTGTGGAATTCAAACTTTATCTAGTCAAAGAATTCCAGCGTCTCAAGGAAGAGGAACAAAAGCTAATCGGATGGTCAGTTAAGCGTGAACTCTCAAAACTTAACTATCGCATTCACACTGATGCCATCAAACAGAATATCGTGCCAGAAGAAATTGATGCTTATCACAAATCGCTCATCTATGCAGAGGAAGCTGATGTCTTGAATGTTGCTATGTTCGGTATGACAGCAAAAGAGTGGCGCGATGCAAATCCCGACAAGAAAGGCAACATACGCGACTATGCAACCATCAACGAACTCATTTGTCTCTCAAACATGGAGAACTTGAATGCTGTGTTTATCAACGATGGCATGCCGCAGACAGAGAGACTTGTCAAACTAAATCAAGTTGCAATTCAGCAGATGAAGGTGCTTGAAGAATCTGAAAACCGTAAATATTTGAAGTAAGAGATGGATTTGAGATTCAACACATCATTAGCAGAAGGTTACAAAAGTGCTAGCCAAATAGCAAGAGTACTGACTGAAGATTGGTTGGCACGCAACATGTATTGCCCTATTTGTGGTGAAGTAACTATTAGGCGAGCTGAGCCTAATGCACCTGTTAAGGATTATGTGTGCGAGCATTGCAAATCACAATATGAGCTGAAAAGTAAAAGGTCTGATAGTGAGAGTTTCCAAGCTACGGTTGCAGATGGAGTTTACCGAACAATGATAGGAAGAATCACTTCACTTGACAATCCTAGCTTCTTCTTTATGCACTATGACCGCTACGAAGTTAATAATCTGGTGATTGTTCCAAAATGTTTCTTTACCCCATCCGTTATAGAGAAACGTGACGCATTAGCGACAACCGCAAGACGAGCTGGTTGGGAAGGATGCAACATCCTGATGAGAGAAATACCGACAACTGCGAAAATTCCTATCATTAAAAATGGCGTTGCTCTTCCTGTTGAAGAAGTAGTTTCTCAATACCATCGAGTGTTCAATCTCCAAACTAAATCGGTGGAGAGTCGAGGCTGGCTGATGGATACCCTACACCTCGTAGAGCGTCTTGATGAGACATTTACACTCAAGCAAATGTATTCCTTCGTTGATGAACTCCAAGTAAAACATCCCGATAACAATCACATCCCGGATAAAATCCGTCAGCAACTTCAATTCCTTCGAGAAAAAGGAATTATTGAGTTCAAAGGAAGCGGTGTTTATCGAAAAAATCAATTATGAAGCAGATACCAAATTATGTAGTTGCCCTTGATTTTATACAGAATAGAGTTATCAAGATTAAACTATCAGACGAAGATAAGCAATTTGCGTCATCTTGCGATGATTTGGAAGAATTGGTTGAAGCTTTATCTGAAGTTCACCATTTCTCTTTAGTCAACATTCAATGGATGGCTCTTGACGAGTACAAGGAGGATTTATTTGGATTTTAAAACAAACGATATGACTGAATACATTTTTTATACAACAGAAGGCTTTACACAAGCTCCCGATGGCAATGATATCGAGAATTGTCAGTTGCTTGGACGTGCTTATGGCAAAGACAAGCATGATGCCCTATCAAATCTATTGAAGGAAAATCCTTGGATTAAAGAGAGAGGTTTTGAACCTTGTGAAACTATCTGCAAAGAATTGGTTTCTACATCCAATGCAGAGGCAAAATTATCTTTTCTCACAAATTTATTGGATGAAAGACAGCTTGCTGAGTATACGAATTGGCTGAAAACAATTGAATAATAGATTTCTATGAAACAAAATCAGTTGTGAATTTCAGGAGAGCATTCAAAAGGAATTATCTATGAGGATTCAAACGAGGAAATCTCTTTAAAATATTATTCAAAATGCGAGCACAAAGGTAGTACTAATTGTTCTTTTGTTCTTACTTGATTTACTTTCAAATTGTTCTAAAACTCTCACAAATAAAGTAATTTGGACAAATTAAACAAACAATATGACATTATGAACATTGCTTTGTCGCAAAAAATGTGTTACTTTGCATAGTAAATATAGAAATAATGAAGACAATCAAGACTACTAACAACACACCATTTATCGATTTCAGTTACAGAGACAAGAACGTCATCCTCTGCAATGACATACACAACATCTCGAACATTGACGACGTGCAGATGGAGTGTTTCATTGTGATTCTGATCAAGAAAGGTCATCTCAGCATCAAAATTGACAACAAAAACTTAGAACTTAAGGCTGGCGACCTCTTTTCATGCACTCCACGCATCATTATCAACAATGCAATGATGAGTATGGATTTCAACATGTTATCTTTCATCTTCTCACCCGAGTATACCATAAAGATGATACAAGATTACAGGCTAAACCTTAACTATTCATTGCTGCACTCATCATACGTTGTCCAGCATCTCACTGAGGATCAGGTGGAGATGATAACGGGCTACTACGAGATGCTTTCCAAAAAGTTAAACATGCCACGCAATGAAAACACGGAGCGAATCATAAACCATCTCCTACAATCACTGGCATACGAATGCAAAGACATATTCAAGTCTGACGAAGCAGAAATAACAGAGAACATATATTCTTCGTCACACATTATATTCAAAAATTTCATCAAGATCCTGAAGACAGAGGAAAAACCAAACAAGTCGGTTCAGGAATATGCAGAAAGATTGAACATTACTCCAAAATACTTCTCTGCCATCTGCAAGCAGATTGCCGGAAAAACAGCAAGCACCATCATTGCAGAAGAGATAGTGTCGCAAGCACGCTACCTGCTGAAGGACCCCAACAAGAGCGTGAAGCAGATAGCCATGATTCTCGGTTTTGTAAACCAGTCTCACTTTGGCAGTTTCATAAGACGTCGCACTGGTTTGTCACCACAGAACCTTCGTGAAAAGGTTCTGTGCTAAAAGACTCGCACAAGTTTTGCCAATTCGCGTTTTTTCATTATTTTTGCAAGCAAAACGTTGGTAATATGGCAAAATACATTTACATACTTTTGTTTGCACTTGCTCAGACAGAACGAGCAAGTGCATACAACGTTTATGGACCTATCGAAAGTCAACAATCAGCAGTTGCCGGGGAAAATGCCGTCAGAGCCACTGATGGGGTGACATACAAACCGACACAGGAAAATCTGCAGTCGCGCCAGGAGTTTGCCGATATGAAGCTGGGCATCTTCCTTCATTGGGGCATATACAGCACTTTTGCTCAAGGCGAGTGGTACCTGCAGAACTCCAAAACCAACCGTCTTGAATATGCCAAGGCTGCCGATGCATTCTACCCTCACCGCTTTGATGCAAGCGAATGGGTAAAGGCTATCAAGGGTGCTGGAGCGAAATACATCTGCATCACTACACGTCACCACGACGGTTTTTCAATGTGGAAAACCGACGAGAGCGACTACAACATCTACGATGCCACACCTCTGCATCGCGACATTATCGGCGAACTGGCAGAAGCATGTCATCAACAAGATATACGTCTTCACTTCTATTACTCTCATCTCGACTGGACACGGGAAGACTACCCTTTGGGCAGAACAGGACTATACACCGGCAAAGACCGTTCAAAGGAAAACTGGGACACTTACTTCAAGTTCATGAACAACCAGATTACCGAACTGCTAACACGTTACGGCAAGATTGGTGCTATGTGGTTTGACGGTTACTGGGACCACGACCAGGACTCTGTACCTTTTAACTGGCATCTTGACGAACAATATGACCTCATACACCGCCTTCAGCCATCATGCCTCGTTGGCAACAACCATCACGAAGCGATTAAGTACGGCGAGGACATACAGATTTTCGAACGTGACCTGCCAGGCGAGAATACTGCAGGATTTACAGACAAGGCTGCCGAGGTCAGCCAGCTTCCGCTTGAGACATGCCAAACCATGAATGGGATGTGGGGATACAAGGTTACCGACCAGAACTACAAGTCGACACGCGACATAATCCACCTCATCATCCACACAGCCGGTATGGGAGCCAACCTGCTTCTCAACATCGGTCCACAGCCCAACGGAGAACTGCCAGCAACTGCACTCAGCCGTTTGAAGGAGATGGGAGAATGGATGGAGCTGTACGGCAACACCATCTACGGAACTACTGCCGGAGACATACGTCCTCAGGCTTGGGGAGCCATAACAAGCAAGGGCAGCACCCAGTATGTACACATCGTCAACAAGGATTCCATCTCCAACAGTACTCTGCGTCTTCCACTCAGAACGAAGATAAAGACCGCCAGGGTCTATGGCACAGACACCAAGGTTGCGTTCAAGCAAGGCAAGGACAACGCCCTCACTCTTTACATTCCCGAGCACGAAGACTGTATTGACTACATCATTGAACTGACACAAAAATAAAAATCAATAACGTATGAAGAAACTTTTTAGTTTGGCACTGCTGTTCATCACGGCAAGTGCGTTCGCAGGCGAGGATCTGCAGCTGAGAGACATACTCGACGGTGTGTACGGCACACGTGGAGTATATGGCATCAACCCTCTCAACGACGGCGAAAGCTATTCAATGCTGAAGGATGGCAAGAAAATCATTACCTATTCCTTCAAGACAGGACAAGAAACAGGCACCCTCTTCGACGTTGCCACGACCAAAGGCAAGACCCGCCTGGACAAAATCGATGGTTACATCATGAGTCCTGACGAAAAGAACATCCTGATTCTTACCAACAGCAAGAGCATTTACCGCCGTTCATACACTGCTGTATATTATATATATAATGTACGCAACAAGACACTTCAACCACTTTCCGATGGTGGTGCACAGGAATGTGCCACATGGTCGCCCGACGGCAACATGGTAGCATTTGTTCGCAATGGAAACATCTTCCTCGTAAAACTTCTCTTTAACAACTCGGAGAGCCAGATAACAAAGGACGGTGAATACAACAAGATCATAAACGGAAAACCCGACTGGGTATACGAAGAGGAGTTCGTCACCGACAAGTCGCTCTGCTTCAGCGCTGACAACACAATGCTGATGTGGATTCGCTACGACGAGAGCGAGGTTCCGATGTACTCATTTCCTATGTTCAAGGGTACATATCCGGAGTTTCCCGAGAATGCAGAATATCCAGGCGAATACACATACAAGTATCCTGTGGCAGGTGCCAAGAATTCGAAGGTCAGCGTACACTCGTTCGACATCAAGAGCCACGTTACACGTCAGATGAAGCTCGAAATTGGCGAGGAGGACTACATACCTCGTATCTTTGCAACAAGCGACCCAACCAAGCTTGCCATATTCACTATGAACCGTCATCAGGACCGTCTCGATGTCTACATGGCTAATCCACGCAGCAGCGAGTGCAAGATGGTGCTGCGCGACGAGGTTGCACCCTACATCACCGAGGACATGTACAACAGCATTACCTTCTTCAATGGTGGTTTCGTCTTCTGCTCAGAGCGTGACGGTTTCAACCACCTCTATCAGTACGACCTCAACGGAACACTCAAGAAACAGGTAACAAGCGGTCAGTTCGAGATTATCACATTCTACGGCTTTGACCCGGCATCAGGTTCGTTCTACTACTCAAGCAATGCTGAGAGTCCACTCTGCTCTGCCATCTACAAGACCGACAAGAGCGGTAAGGTAACAAAGCTGAGCCAGCATACTGGTACCAATAGTGCCATCTTCTCGAAGAACTTCAAATACTTCGTCAACACATACAGCGACATCAACACACCTACAGTTACTCAGGTATGTGACGAAAAAGGCAAGACACTTCGCGTGCTCGAAGACAACAAGGATGTTCTTGAGAAACTGCAGGGAAAGAACCTCGGAACCAAGGAGTTCTTCACCTTTACCACAAGCGAAGGCGTTACACTCAACGGTTTCATCATCAAGCCATGGAACTTCGATCCTAACAAGAAGTACCCTGTCATCATGAACCAGTACGGTGGACCTGGCAGCCAGGAGGTTAAGAACCATTGGAACATCGGTAACTGCGGCGGTGCTCTGCTCGAACAGTACTTCGGAGAGCACGGCTACATCAGCGTATGCGTTGACGGACGTGGTACAGGTGGACGAGGTGCTGCATTCGAGAAGGTAACATATCTTAAGTTAGGTCAGTTGGAGGCAAAGGACCAGGTTGAAACAGCGCTCTATCTTGCTACCCTACCATACGTCGATGCCAACCGCATCGGTATCTGGGGATGGAGCTTTGGAGGATTCAACACACTGATGAGTATGAGCGAGGGACGCCCTGTCTTCCGTGCCGGTGTTGCTGTTGCACCTCCTACATGCTGGCGCTACTACGACAGCGTATACACAGAGCGCTTCATGCGAACTCCAAAGGAGAACAGCGGATACGACCAGAGTGCCATCAGCCGTGCACCACAGTTAAGCGGTGAACTGCTTCTTTGCCACGGTATGGCTGACGACAACGTACACTTCCGTAACACAGCCGAATACGTGGAGGCACTCGTCCAGGCAAACAAGACCAACTTCAAGCAGTTATGCTTCACAAACCGCAACCACTTCCTCGTTGGTGGCAATACACGTATGTTCCTCTATACCAACATCATCAACTGGTTCGACGAGAAAATGAAGTAACAAGTCTTTCGCAGTCATGCAAGACTGAATTGGGAACAAAACATTGTATCAAAGTTAAAATAACCCCGGAAGCAACATAACTTTCGGGGTTATTTCGAACGACGCACCGTGATTAAACAAACACCGCTCCAACAAGTTAATTGAAACGGTAAATTGTAAATAGATTTCGCTATCAATATCAGCAAGAGATATTGATGGGGTTACCAAGAGTAATACCTGATTCCATTACAAGCGTACAGTGCCAGGGAACCATTCGACGTATGGTTCTTCGTGCTGGAGTTTGTGGTGGGAAATAATGTTTCCATTGTCGTCTATAACAACAACCTCCTGATGAAGAACCGTTCCATCAGGTAGTTCTATATGGTGGGCAGCTACTTTTCTCATCACTTAGTAGTAACTCTAACTGGGAATTTTCTCACCTTATTAATAAGAGAACGTTCCTTGACAATCTTGTTTTCACTCTTTACGGACTTAGACTCAAGCAGTTCGTGAGGACTTACACGTGTTGCGTTAGAAGAATCAGCATTGCCAGATACTTTATCTTTTGCGCCAGTAGCATTTATGCCAGCTGCGCTATTCGAAACAACTGCGACATTCGAAACAACTGCGACATTCGAAACAACTGCGCCATTCGAAACAACTGCGACATTCGAAACAACTGCGCCATTCGAAGCACTCATGCC
>CAMAFX010000084.1 GCA_945833925.1 uncultured Prevotellaceae bacterium | reverse complement strand
TAGAACAGAATTTAGGTAAATGTATCTCCTTATTTATCTCTTGGAAGGAGATACACTTGGGTGCGTACCGGTTAAGCACCCGAACCTACGCTGTTTTACGAGGTAGGGGGAATGACAAGGCTAAAGTAGAAATAATATATAAAAACAATTGAATATTAATTTTTTAAACCACTGAAAAGTATGAAGAAACATGTTGTACTTTCACTTGTTGCAATGACATCTGCACCTTTGGCTGCACTTGCCGACGCAAACCTTACCGACAAAATAGGTACGGACGTAAAAGATTGGGTAGCAGAAGGAGGCAAGACCGTTACAATTAACGGTACTACCATTACCTCGCCCACTGGTGCTACTGTAACGCACAATCTGGGCAAACTTTTGCCAGGAAAATACAAACTGACATTGGCTTCCTCTACCAATGCCGTTGTAACTATCAACGGTAAGGCTGCAGGAACAGCATTTGACTATGACGGTACTGCCGACATGGTAATCACCATCAAGGCCAATACAGCCGGAACAGCGGTTACCGCTACTATCGACAAGCTGGAACTGGTATATGACTTCAGGGCTTTTGTAGCTCCCTTGAGAGAGCAACTCGTTGTAGTTGCCAACAGCATTACAGATGCTACACCCAACAGACAAGCATACAACGACAGGGCACAGGCTATCGCTGCAAAACTGGCAGAGATTGAAGGCGAGACCTACGCGGCTTACGAGAAGTATGAGCTTTACAAGGAGGACAACACCACTGCTGCAACCATCGCAGCAGAAATTGAGGCTTTGGGCGAGGACATTAAGAACGCTAACGACCACTACACCGCCTTCACCTATGCTTCTGGAAAGGTAAGCACTCTTAAAACTGCTTATGCTACTCTGACAACAACCTACAACGCTGCCGAAAAATACACAAAGACCAAGTACAGCACTGAGTTCACAGCCATTGGCAACGCTATCACTGAGTTCGAGAACGGAGTGAAGGCGCACGAGACTGATGCCAACGACCACTATCCCCAAGCTAAAGCAGATGAGCTGTATACAACTCTGAACGGCCGCATCACTACACTGACCACCAACATCGCTACAGCCAACCAGGATGACGCAGACTACATCATTGTGAAAGGTTGGATTTCCGATGCCAACACCGCATACAGCCAGGCCGTGATCAATCTGACCAAGGCGATGCCACAAGGAAGTGTATATGACGACTGGCGCAACGAGGCACTCGTCGCACTGGCAGAACAGGACAAAGCTATCAAGGCTGTCGCTACTGCCAACGGAACAGACGCCGCACACGACAATGCTACAGAGAGCAAGGAGGCCAACAGCCAAGCTATTGCTAATGCAACAACTGCCATCGCAAGCATCGTTGATGAGTATATCAAAGCAGAAGATCCTAAAGGTAAGGTAGTACTTAGCAAAGAGCGCTATGATGCAGCTATCGCTGAGGTTGCCACCTTGCAGAGTTCTCTCAACGGCATCACCGATATCGATGAGGTGAAGGCACAGTTTACAGACGAGATCGCAGCTATTCAGACAATGATTAACAATTTGTCTAAGAGCATCGAGAATGCCAACAAGAATCATACCTTTGTAGGCGATAACCCATATACTACCACTACAGAGAAAACTGACATCGAGAATGCCATTTCTGCTCTTGAAACTGCTGCAGCTACTCCCATTGCCGAGTATAACGCTAAGGTTGCTGTAAATGGCGCCATCACCGCATTGCAGAATGCACTGAATGCAGCTGTAGAAGTTGTAGCAGGACTGAAGTCAGAGGATGAGAAGTATGTAGCATCTGACTACTTCAACGATCAGAAGAAGGCTATCCAGACCGCCATTAAAGACTATACTGACGGTTTGGCTGACGCTGTTACTGCCAAGACCGCAGTGGCATACAAGAACGCAAATCTGACCACCATTCAGGGTATGTACGCAGAGAACAGCGGTGCCGTGTATGACTACAAGACCGCTGCGACAAACGCTGTTGGAAAATACAACACACTGCAGACCGCTCTGACAAGCTACAACACCGCCCTTACAGAGCTGAAGAGTACCATCACAGTACGTGCCGTGCAGGTTGGTCAGAGTGGTACTCCTGTTGCCACTACTGTGGCAGGAACCACCTATGGTGACCGCTACGATGCCCTCAAGACTTTGATTGATGGCTTGCAGACCGAACTCAACACTGCACTGGCTGACAAGACTACAGGCCACGTAAACAAGTTGGAAGTTGCCAACACCACCAACGATAACATCAAGGGATATGTAACTACAGACATCACTGCTCTGAAGGGTGCATACGCTGCTGATAAGGCTAAATATGATGAGGTAGCTTCTGCACAGGCTGTTGTGAATCTGGTGAACCTGACAACTGAAAGATTGGACGCTATTCAGGCAGCCATTGACGCACGCACTAGCGCTGACAATGACCTCTATTGGAAAGCTGAAGAGATCGGATTGAAGTACAGTGAGCTGAAGGACAAGCTGGACAAGATTGATGCCGGAGACGAGGTGACCAGTATTCAGGAGCAGAAGAATAAAGCGGCTAATGACCTTGAAGACATTAAGAATTCTTCAACACTCACCGACCTGCAGAAGATGACAAAATTGCAGGATATTACCAATGCAATTGGTGAAATCAACAGCAATCTGAATAAATTGGATGCTGAAGTGGCAACAGCCAAGCAAGTGGTGACCGCCAACAAGAATGCCAATACCGCTCTTCAGACTACCATCACGGACATTAACAACAATATCAATGGTAATGCTTCGAAGAACATCAAGGCTATCAGCGCACTCTACAAAAACGTTGCTGAGTATAATGCCGACGATAACACCTACTTCACTGGCGCTATCAGCAACCTGAGTAACCGCCTGACCCAAATCAGCAGCAACATCGCTTCCGATTTGGCTACTGAGACCTTGAAAGACAAGGTTGCAGACAAGACTGTAGATGACCAATTGGTGAAAGGCTATAACAGCCAGTTGAGCGATCTCTTGAATGATGTGAAAGCTCTGCGTACGGAAGCAGACCTCCAGAAGAAAGACTACGACAAGTGGAAGGCTGTGACCGATAAGATGAAGAAGTATAAGAACAACAAGTCGCTGGCTACTATCATCTCAGAAGTCAAGACTAGTCTCTCCAGCAAGACAGACGGTACTAACCTTACCTATTATCAGAGTCAGTGCGACAATCTGATCAACACAAGACTTGCTGCGGTTAACACACACTTGAATACCGAGAGGGTAAAGACTCCTATCAAGGACCGTAACATCAACAAAGACGGTATGCTGAATGAGCTTACCAGCATCTACAACGCTGCCAACGGCTACCCCACAGCAGCTGCAAATGACAAGAAAAACAACTCGACTCAGAATACCAACTACAACAACTCAATCACCAGATACGGTGCTGTAAACTCCGGCTTGAACGATACAGAACTGGCTGCTGACACCAAGGAAAAGAAAGGTAAGGAACTGGCTGCCATCCTGCCGCTCATCGACGACTACAAGACCAAGACAGACAGTCTGTATGCCATCGGCAAGACCACCGCTGACGTGACCATGATGAATAATCTTTGGAACTCTATCGACAGCAAGCTGGTGGCCCTGGAGAACTTCCTGAAGAATACAGACGGTGCATACGACGAGGCCATCGATGCAGATAACACTGTTCGCTATAACCGCTTCATCGCAGCTATCTCCAAGACCGAAGAGGCTTACAATGATGCTAAGACCTTGATTGACAAGTATCTTGCAGTAAGCAACGAAGAGCTGAGGGCTGACATCAACACCATTATCGCGAGCCAGACTGATATCTACAAGTACAATGAGTTAATCAACAACCTGAAGAGCACCGCAAGAGACGAGCGCAAAAACGTGGCTGCAGGTGTGGTTTATGACGCAGAGGAGGCTTACACAACCACTGCAAATGACTACACCAATGAAATCAAAGCAGCTGTGGATATTCTGTCTTCTCAAGTGAATGCAAACGCACAGACTGTGCTGACACGCGAGGTGACTGAACTCGTTGAGGCTCTGAACGCCGCTGAGACAGAAACCACATTCGCCGCCTTCGAAAAGACTGTGAAAGAGGAGGCCTTTGCTGACGTGAAAGAATTGTTGGAAGAAGTTGCTGAGGCTGATGGTACTCCTAAAGCCTCATTGCTGAACAGCAAGACATTGATTTATCTTCTCGACCAGACTTACATGGAAGAGTTTGGCAAGGTGGATGAAATGCTGGCAACAGGCAAAGAGGCTGCAGCCAAAGCTGACTGGAACCTGCGCATCAACGGTAAATATACCGGCGCCACCGGCACATGTGACAGCAAGGAAGACTATCGCCTGTATGACGGTATCGATGCAACCATCGAGGCTGAATTGACTGACTTGAACAACTTCGCTTATAGATCCACATCTGTAAAGAACCGTACAATCCAGACTTACAAAAACCTGGTACAGGATTACATTACAGAGGGTGCCAAGGCAAAGGCTACCGAGTACATTGAAGCTGAAACACTGTATGACAACTACGCTGATGTATTGTCTTATGTGACAGCATTCATAAGTGACGATACCTATTCAAGTGCCAAGACCTACAATGACGAATATTCAGGCAACAAGGAGGCACAGCAAGATGTATTGGATGCAATCGATGAATTGCAGACGGCTCTTAATGAAGCAGCTGCATACATGAGGGCATACCATTGGTACAATGAAACCAAGGA
Organism: uncultured Prevotellaceae bacterium; assembly: GCA_945833925.1. Lineage (GTDB taxonomy): Bacteria > Bacteroidota > Bacteroidia > Bacteroidales > Bacteroidaceae > Physcousia. The sequence goes on along the minus strand of CAMAFX010000084.1, from coordinate 3,527 downwards.
GCAGGGCATCGAGGGTCTGCAAACACAGATTGACAACCATAAGACAAATGTACAATCCAATTTCAACAATGCAGCTGCCAACAAAGACTCATGGATGGGCACCTGCGAGAGCATTGCTACAAGCATTAATGCTGTATATGCGAGCGCCAATCAAGAAGAAATCACTCAGTTGAGAGACAATATCAACGAATTGGCTGCTGACCTGACTGCAGCTTTGGCAGCCTTTGGCGCTGACAGCGAGAAAGGCAAGGCACTGCAGGCTCTCTATGACGAAGAATGTGAAGGTTTGGGTGATGAGCTGGCTGGAATTATCGCTGACTTTGCAGCCGATGAAACTCCAGAAAAAGACCAACAGGAGACCCTGTTGCCTTTCGAGAAGAAAGTGGCTGCCGCCTATGCTAAATTCACCAACGCATGGAAGTCTGAACTGATTGACAAGGTTAGCAAAGAGCTCACAGACATTCTTGGCCAGATCAAGAGCGAGCGCGATGCTGCCGCCGAGCAGTTGGCTGGCATTGCCGTGCACCACACTCCAGTGATTGAGGAATACACCGCTGAACTGAAGGAAGTGAATGACGGTATCAGCGCTGTAGAAACTCTGCTGAATGAGAAGATTGCCGACAAGACCGTGCTGACCTACAGTAATAAGGTGGCAAGCCTATGCGGTGTTCTCAGAAGCGACATTCAGTATTTCTGCAACGATCTTAAAGATGCTGATGCAAGCTGGATTACAAGTGATAAAGCTTACGACAGACTGACCACAGAGCTCAAAGTCTATGAAGATGCTCTTGACGCTCTGAAGAAGAAGATTGCCGGATTGAAGCATGTTGATTTGGTTTTCTCCACCACAAATGCCAACTACAGTACATACGGAGAGTATTACAACTATTCATTGAATAGATCTGTACAGAATCGGATTAACACCAATAAGAGCAATCTGAATAACGGTCGTAGCGGCGGTTGGTTGACAGCATCTGATATGCTCTGGTTTGAGCCCCAAATGAAGTCACAACTTTCCAATCATGAAAAGATGTCTCTCTACGATGAAAACGTTAAGTGGAACATTGCCCATGTAAATGATGTTTTAGATCAAGTTGGTGTTATTCTGAGTGCAAATACATATAAATTCTTAGGTGAGGAAGATTATGAAACTGAGCTGAGTCTGCTGAATGAATCTATACGTTATGCAGTAAACTTCAATTATGATACACGCTATGGATACATCGTAACAACCGACGTTTACGGCAATACCATCCCGTCTACAACCTACGACTACATCAACGAGGCTGCTGGTATCGTAAGTGCCCGTGCTGAGGAACTCCAGACTCTGGCAGACGAACTGCTGAAGGCTGTGAATGAGAACAAGTATGTGCCCGGCGACCTGACAGGAACCGGTGAGGCTGGCACTGCCGACTACACCGCTATCCTTAAGGCTGCTCTGGAGATTGAGCCTATCGACAAGGAGACCAATCCTACCCTGTTTGCTGCTGCCGACCTGAACGGTGACGGTGTGATTAACATCGGTGACGTGACAGTAATGGCGAATGTGCTTCGCGGTAGTTACAACCCGATTACAGGTGCTTCACACATCAGCGCCTTCGGCAATGCTGCAGAGAACCTGTACATGAGCTCAGAGACCAACGGAACTGTGACACGCGTAGCACTGAACCTGCAGAACGTGAAGCAGTATGTAGGTTGCCAGATGGATATCGTGCTGCCCGCAGGCATCACACTGGTGAACGAAGAGATGAGCGCACGCAGCAACGACCACGCTCTGAACTCCAACGACCTGAACAGCAACGTTCACCGTATCGTTGTGAGCAACATCAACAACAACGTGTTCAACAGTGGCGACGCCCTCATATATCTCGACCTGAACCTCAACGGTCAGAGCCTCGAAAAGGTGGGTATCTGCAACATCATGTTCACAGAAGCCAATGGTGCCATCACCAAGTTTGACAACCTGGGCAACAGCGAACTCACCGGCATCAACGGTGTGAACGCTCAGAACGGCATCATGCAGAAGATTTACAACATGGGCGGTAGAGTGATGGATTCTATCAAGAAGGGCATCAACATCATCCGCAAGGCTGACGGCACTACCAACAAGGTTGTGAATAAGTAATCGTGAATTATTAACAACAAAGCATGAAAGACATTATGAACATACTGGTATCCAGAACCAAGGCATTGATGACAGTGCTACTGCTCATGGCGACTTCGGTCGCCTGGGCAGGCAACACCATCGTGCTCAATGACGGTGCGGTGCTCAGCATCAATCCGGGCGAGACCAAGGAGATTGCCATCAATCTTGAGAACGATGACAACCTGACCAACGTGATGTGCGACATCGTGATAGGAAACGGACTGTCACTGGTTGACGGCACTTTCAGGAGCAACCTGAACCGCATCGACAGGGATTCACACATCACCTCTCTGAACAAGATCAGCGACAACATTGACGGCTCTACTACCTACCGCATGGTGGTGCTGACTCAGGACCTGAGCCAAATCCCCGGCAACACAGGTGCCATCGCCTACTTTAAAGTGGAGACAAATGCGGCTTTCGGTTATGCTGGAAGCAGCATCAAGGTAACCAATGCACAGGGTGACAACGACGGTGCAGCCTGCACTGTGGAAGGTTCCACCCTCCAGTTGGCACAAAGTGCCGGAACCATCGGTGCAGCAGTACCTGCCGTGACACTGATGCCCGGAGAGAAGCACACCGTAGAAGTGGTGCTGAACAACACCATCAGCAATCTCTGCGCCATGCAGATGAATATCCAGTTGCCCAAGGGTTTGCAAGTGACCAAGAAAGACAACGGCAAACTGAAGTTCAACTACACTGACCGTCTGCCCGACGGTGTGGTAATCAGTGCCAATGTAGCTTCCAGCGACCCCTCACTCATCAAACTCGCCATCTATAGCATGGAAAACAAGCTGTTTGTGGGCGACGAGGGTACCCTGTTCAGCTTCGAGGTTGAGCCTTCTGAAACAGAAGACGTGAAACTGGCTGAAAATTCCAGCATCGAGTTCTCGAACATCATTGCTGCAACCAACCAGAACAGCAACAACACATTCTATTTCGAGAAATTCTCGGTAGATGTGACTTACGGCAGGGACGCCTTCGAGGCTGTGACCGCCGTAGTGAACGGACTGCAAGAAAGCTTGAAGACAGCAACCGAATCTATCAACAACAGCTGTGTGAACGTGAAGGACAGCACCTTCATCACCACCCCGCTGACTGACATCAGCAAAGAGATTGCTGCCATGCAGACCGCACTGGACAATGCCGTAGCTGACAAGTCGCTGATTGAGAAGAAAGACGAAATCATCGCTCCCAAGGACGAGATTGAAGCTGCCATCGCAAAGGTTCTCGATGATGCTGTAGCCGCACAGAAGTCTTACGAGGCAGAACAGGCAAAGATTGCTGCCAACAAAGCTGCCAACGACAGTCTGACCGCAGTTCTCAACGCACTGCAGAAGAAGATGGACGATGCTGTGGCTGTAGTTAACAACGACTGCAA
>CAMAFX010000083.1 GCA_945833925.1 uncultured Prevotellaceae bacterium | reverse complement strand
TTGATAGGAGGTGCCTTGGGAGGTGCTGGTTTGGGACTGGTGTTCAGCCACAACGGATCGACGGGCGGCACCGACATCATCATTGCCCTGCTCAACAAACATTTCCGTATGAGCTTTGGCCGGGCTATGCAGTTTATTGACATCAGCATCATCGGCAGTTCCTATTTCCTCTTCCACAGCACCGAGACGATTGTCTATGGTGTGGCGTTTACGCTGATTGCCAGTTATGTGTGCGACTATATCATCAATGGTGCCCGGCAGACGGTACAGTTCATTATCATCTCCAAAAAGTATGAGAAGATTGCCGATACCATCAACAAGCATGTACACCGTGGCGTGACCCTGATAGAGGGTAAGGGATGGTATTCAAAGGGAGATGTGAAGATTCTTATCGTGTTGGCACGCAAGTATGAGTCGCAGGAAGTGTTCAACTACATCAAGCATATCGACCCCGAGGCGCTCGTCTCTCAGTCGTTCTGCCAGGGTGTGTTCGGCGAGGGCTTCGACACCATCAAGTAGGACGATGTAACGGAGGAGAAGATACCGTTGACGAAACAAGGAAAAAGGCATCTGAAAGAATTGCTTTCAGATGCCTTTTCTTGAACAGGGTAGGGACGATCGGGCTCGAACCGATGACCTCTGCAATGTGACTGCAGCGCTCTAAACCAACTGGGCTACGCCCCTGTTTTTCTATTACCGGCACAAAAGTACACTATTTATTCGAACCGACAAAATAATTTGCACTTTTTATACTTTCACTATAAGCTATCAGAATTATTTTTCTTGTTAATCCCATAACAAAATTCCATCTCGTTGAACATTCTTATAAAAGGGGGTCATTTTATTGCTATCCCATTCTTTCTGAGTATACATCACAGGTGAAATATTTTCGCCGATTTCCCATCCCAACGAAGTCAGCGGAAAAGTTATAGTGTCATAATCAGAAGGTTCCAACACGTCTTTATTCAATATGACCAAAATATCCCAATCACTTCCTGGGTGCGCTGTGCCACGCGCTTGCGAACCGAAGAGAAATGCTTTTCCTCCCATCGGCATATTATTCTTCAAGCTACGACGAATATCATCTAATATTGTATTATTGTCCATACGCCCAATCATAATATCACAATTCAATGCACAAATATACGAAGAAATATAAAACAATCAAAGAAAGTATCAAAAAAAATGCCAAGCCCACTGAAGGACTTGGCATATATTCTATCTGTCGGAAACGACAGATTTGGGTTCAATTGATTCGCTGATTACTTAACGAACTTCTTGCCGTTCTGGATAGCGATGCCCTTGAAGTCAGAGCTTACGCGCTGACCAGCGAGGTTGTAGATAGGAGCGTTAGCGTCTGCCTCTGGAGCAACAACGTTGCTGATGCCGTTAACATCACCGTTAGTGTCGAAAGCAAGACCGCAAAGCATGATCTTAGAACCAGATACCCAGAAGAAGTATGTGTAGCCTGGCTCAACGTCGTAAGCGAGAGCTGCATAAACGTCAGCGTCTGTAGCCTGCTCTGCGGCCAGACCACCGTCAGCTGTGATGTACTGTCCCCATACGTCTGTAGCATAATCGCCCATAGCAGCGAAATCAAGCTCCTCAGCCTCGATAACTGAGTTAGGAACCTTGGCTGTCCAGATCTTCTTTTTACAACCATACTTAGCTGCAACATAAACCTTACCAGCAACAGCAGGAGTGAACTCTACGTGAGCAGATGTAGAACCAGCCTTGTCCAAAGAAGCGTCAACACCATTAGTACCACCCTGGATGTAAGCATTAGAGAAAGTCTTGCCCTGTGACACGAAAGTCTCAGCTGTAGTAGGATCGCTCTTTACTGTCCAGTTTTGACCACCGTCGAGAAGAACAACCTTGGCGTTCTGAATCTCTGTAGCAACAACTGTAGGCTCACCTGCGTTAGCAACTACTTGATCAACAGTAGCTGTAGAAGGAACTGCATTCCACTGACCCTGTGCGTTAGCACATACTGCCATAAACATAGCAGCAACAAAAAGTAAACTCTTTTTCATAATTTGTCTTGTTTTTAAGTTATTAATAAAATTGATCGTTTGGTTCAAGTCCATCGCTGGATTTATGATATCCAGCAATGAACTCGGATTATTATCTCATTGTCGTTATATATTCAAGATTTTACTCGCCAGCCTTTACAGCTTTGATAGTGTAGCGCTTGGCAGAGCTTGTGGCATTGAACTTGAACTTTGAGCTGAGAGAGGTATAGACAGTAAGGTCGTTACCCTCTATCACTCCACCTGTGTTTCTTGCTGCTGCAGCAGAACCGTTTCCGAATGTGTAACGGTTTTCACCAGCCTTGGCAACGTTGAACACAGCCTCCTGGTCCATTTTCAAAGTAGCGGAAGCTATCTTCACTGTGATTGCCTGAGTATTTTCAGCCTCAAACTTGCTGATTGTAACAACTACATCTGAAGCTTTCTCGTTTCCGTCTTCGTCAAACATAGAACCATTGAAAGTTCCACCTACGAGAACAGATGCATCGGTGTGTGTCACTGGGTCGTCATCATCGTCGCATGCAGCGAATGTGAGCGAGAAGAGAACACCAAGCATCAAAAACAATATACTTTTCAGTTTCATTTTCTTTTCTGTTTTAATTCGGTTAATAATGAAGCAGGATTATTCTGCATCGCTTTCCTCTGCTGTGCTATATGTACGGAAGCCAGGGTTCTGGTCGGCAGCAGTGATACCTGAGTTGATCTGTATCTCGTTCTCTGGAATTGGACGCAGCCATTTGATCTGACCGTCGTTACCTGTCATGTTGGCAACAGAAAGACCGCAATAGGTAGTGTTGTAACGAACGAGCTGATGGGTGCGGCGCAGGTCCATCCAACGGTAATATTCACCGAGAGTCTCACGCATACGCTCGTCGAGGATGACATCCAGCTTGTTGATGGTCAATCCGTAGCTGTCGGTCTGTCCGAATGACACGTATCCACCGGCATCATTGTAGCCCCAGTCGTAGCGCTTGTAGTCGCTGAATGAGCCAAGATAAGAAGCGTGTGAACGAGTACGAACGGCGTTGAGATACTTCAGCGAATTAGCATCGTCACCCATCATAAGGTAAGCCTCTGCAGCAACGAGATAAATCTCGCTTGCATTCAGAACCACAACATCACGGTAGTCACCGCCCGACTGTTTGCAGTCGCTGGTAGTATTCTTGTCGTCGAACTTGCGTACTGGAGGCAGACATCCGATCTTCTGGATTGCAGAAGAGAATGGCTGTGTGTAAGTGGCAGAGTTCTTTGCATCGTAAGAACCGTTTGCGGCATAAGCCTTGCAAGTGGAGTTCTCAGCAACCTTGAACACCTTGGTAGTGCTCTTCATACCAGTGGTAACGAACTGAGAAGCGTGGGCTGTGCAATAAGCCTCAATCTCAGAATCCTCAGTATACCATGGGAAATACTTGAATGCGATAGAGAGCTTTGCCTTCTCGTCATCATTTGCATTGTAGAATGCCCAATAGCCCTGCTTGCTCCAGTTGCTTTCATTTCCGTCGTAACCATATACTGTGGTCATGAAAGTTCCTTCGAAGCGGTCGTCGCCCTTGTCGAAAGCGTAGTAAACACGCTCTGTAGGACAGAGGTCGCTCTTCACACCCTTCACACCCAGAGTGTTTGAACCCATATAGAGAGCAAAGTTGTGCTGCTGGTCGTGACCACCCGTCACCTTGTCGGATGAAGTGGCACGGTCGTACTGGATTGAGAACAGAGTCTCGGCGTTGGTGCCCTTCTCGTTGTTGTCGAAGTCCCATTTCTTGTCGAATGACTGTGTCAAAGGAACTGCATCAGCTACCTCAGAAGCATATTTTGCAGCCTCAGCGAAATACTCGGTGCTGTTCACTGTGTATGTACCGTTCTTTGCATCATTGACAGTTGTCTGCAAGTCCCATCCTGCTGCGAGGTAAACCTTGGCAAGAAGAGCCTTGGCACCGATAACGCTGGCACGTCCTCTGGCATCCTTCTCAGAACTTACGCTCTCGAGATTGCCGTTTGCGATGATTTCCTTCAGGTCAGCAATGACGTTGGCATAAACCGTAGCGAGGTCTGTGCGAGGATAGTTTGTGCTTGCCGACTCGATATATTCAGTGATGTATGGCACTGCACCGAACTGCTGTGTAAGGATGTAATAGCAATAGTCGCGCACGAAACGAGCCTGGTCGTTCAGCTTGTCGTCCTTGCAATACTTCAACACACAGTTGGCATAGTTGATGGCAGCGTATGTGTTTTTATAAAGATTTGTAACATCCTCGTTGTCTGAAGAATACTGATACGACTGCAATACAGGAGCCGATGCATTCTGTCCAACGGTGTAGAGGTCTGTACCCTGACAGAACACCTTAGGATCGCTGTATACATCACGCAGAGCATAATATGCATTGTTAAGCTGCTGGTTCCAACCTGAGATGTCAGAGAACTGGCTTTCAGGTGTTACAGTACTTTTATTGTCTGTATCCAAGAAATCAGAACAGCTGGACAAACCAGCCACCGTGGCCAATCCGAGGGCAGACATTATGATAAACTTTTTCATTTTGCTTCTTTGTTTAAAATGTTATTAGAACTTAATGCTTGCACCGATCTGATATGTCACTGTGCTTGGACCATCATTCTTCTTGGCTGCATCAGCCCACTCAGGATCGAATCCCTTGTACTTCGTGAATACGAATGGGTTTGTAATGTTAACATAAAGACGGAGATACTGGCAGCCCCATGAAGAGAGCAACTTCTTTGGGAATGTGTAGCCAAGAGTGATGTTCTTGACCTTCCAGTAAGAAATCTTGTCTACTGCGAGAGCATTGTAAACGTTCTTCTCATAAGATGCAGAACCGGCACCGTTGTTGGTGATAGAGCTGTTTGTGAATGGGAATGAACCATAGTGAGTGGTCTCCTGGTATACAGGGTTGATGTATGTACCGTCAGCATTCACACCGTCGCAGTCGATAAGTGTTCCAGCAGGGATGTAGTAATCCATTGCAATCTTGTTCCATCCACGGTAAGCATAATCGTATGTGTCAGCCAATGTGTTTGAGTATACCGTGAAGTTCTGCTTTGTATAGATTGAGAATGAGAAATCCCAATCCTTATACTGCAAAGTAGAAGAGATGTTACCTGTCCAAGAAGGATCCTGGCAACCGAGGATCATCTTGTCGTCAGCGTTGATCACGCCATTGCCGTCGTTATCCTTGATGATAGGCATACCCTCTGACCAACCGTATACCTTGTGGTAGTAGTCGCAAGAGCGAACCTGGTCACCAGGTGTGAAGCCTGCATTAACAGCAGCATCGTTGTTAGGAACAGTGATGTTCTTGTCTGAAACGACGCCATCCCACTTGTACAGGTAGAGAGAGTTCATTGGAGAACCTACGAACAAAGAAGATTTGATAGGGTAGTCTGAATCGATGATCTTGTTCTCGCCGTTGATCTTCTTAACCTTGTTGATGTTGCGGGCGAAGTTGAAGCTTGTGGTCCAGTACCAGTCTTTGGTCTGGATGTTCACTGTGTTCAGGGCGAACTCGATACCACGGTTCTGAACCTCACCAACGTTGTCCCAAAGGCTGCCGCCACCAGATACCAATGGAAGGTGTCTCAGATAGAGCAGGTCTTTAGATGTCTTAGAATAGAGGTCGATAGATCCGTTGATTCTGTTGTTGAGGAATCCGTAGTCGATACCGAAGTTGGTTTCATAAGATTTCTCCCACTTCAAGTCAGCGTTGATGACACCGCTTGGGTAATAGCCGTTGGCAACGACTGAACCGAAAGCATAAATGTTTGGACCAGAAACGCCAACTGAGTTATAATGTCCGCACACGGTGTTGTTACCAGTCACACCATAGCTCAAACGAAGCTTCAAGTTGTCGATCCATGAGATGTTCTTCATGAAGTCTTCCTCAGAGATACGCCATGCAAGAGCTGCTGATGGGAACCATCCCCAGCGAGAGTCTTTCAGGAACTTTGAAGAACCGTCGGTACGTACTGTACCTGTGAACATATACTTGCCTTTGTAAGAATAGTTCAGACGCAAAGCGTAAGACATCATTGTCTCTTCCCAGTATGCAGTACCGGTGCCGATACCACTATCCTTCGGGTCCTTCTCAAAAATAGTACCTGTATACATATTGTACCACTTTGTACCTGTCATGATAGAAGTGGCATCAGCAGATGTTCTGCCGACCTGGCTGTACATTCTGTCGGAAGAAGTCATAGAGAACAATCCCATAGCACTCAGAGAGTGGTCGCCGAAGGTCTTGTTGAAGTCAATCTGGTTGTCCCAAGTCCAGTCCTTGCGGGTGTACTCCTCGTGAGAAGCAGTCTCAGTACGAGAACCGCTCGAAGCTGTATACTCACCAGTGCGTGAGTTCACGTAGTTTGGAGAGAATGTGGTCTTGAATGACAACCACTCTACCGGTTTCAACTGCACGTAGATGTTACCAAGCACACGGAAGGTGTTTGACTCCTTTGAGTCGTCACGCAGATAGATAAGAGGGTTAACGGTATCAGTGAACTGATTTGCCTTTGTTCCCATTGACTCAAAGTTACCCGGCTTCACGTTGAAGCTGCCGTCAGAAGCGTAAGGACGAGCGAACGGCACCTGACGGAACGCATCCTTTACGGCATCATCTGAAGCCAACTGGTTTTCTGTGTAAGCGAGGTTCAGGGTGAAACCTGCAGAGAGATATTTGTTGATCTTGCTGTCAACACTACCCTTCATGTTGTAGCGGTTCTGGAGGTCGTTCTTGTATACTCCCTCCTCACGGTTGTAACCTACTCCAAAATGATAGTGTGTATTCTTTGAAGAACCGTTTACGGCGAGGAAATGGTTCTGCTTCTGACCGTCCTGTGTAACGAGGTCTGGCCAGTTGTAGCCCTCACCGTTGTTCAGCATGTTTTTCAGTACAGAAGTTCCGTCCTCTGTATCGGCAAGCATACCCTGCAGGAAGTCCTGCTGGGTCATCTTCCATGTTGGCTGGGCAACGGTAGCGATACCGTTTGCCACCTGTCCTGAAGAGAGGAACTGAGAGAAACGCCACTTGTAGAACTGGTCGGCGTTCATATAGTCAGGCATACGGGCAATCTTTGAAACGCCATAGTATCCGTCGTATGAGATAGAAACTTTCTCCTCGCTCTTTCCGGCGAGAGAAGAACCGCTCTTTGTAGTAACGATAACTACACCGGCTGTGGCACGTGAACCGAAGATAGCTGTAGATGAAGCATCCTTCAAGATGTCCATACGCTCGATGTCCTGAGTGTTCAAGAAGCCGATGTCCTCGCAGATAACACCGTCGACAACATAGATAGGCTTTGAAGTACCCTGGATAGAAGACTTACCACGGATCTGAATGTTGAAGTCAGAACCTGCACGTCCGGTAGCCTGTGTAATCTGTGCGCCAGGAACAGAACCCTGCAATGCCTCCATTGCACTTGTAGTACCCTTGGCAGCAAGTTTTGCACCATCAGCAGAAGATACAGAACCGGTGAGGTCGCTCTTCTTCATCGTACCGTAACCTACAACGACAACCTCATCGAGCTGAGCATTGTCTTCCTGCAATACGATATTGATCGTTGAAGAGTTTCCGAGAGTAATGGTCTGCTCTTTGTAACCAATGTAGGAAATCTTTACTTTAGAAGAAGGAGATGCATTGGGGATAGAGAAATTACCATCGATGTCGGTGATGGAACCTGGTTTGCCATCGACAAACACAGTAACACCAATCAATGGCTCTCCACTTGCATCCTTCACTGTACCCGTGACCGTCTTCTGGGCAAATGCCGTAAGACAAACCATAGGCAATACTGAAGCCGTCAAGGCTCTTCTGAATTGTAAATGCATAAATGTTATTTTTTGATTTATTAGTTAGTAGCAATCTCCTTGTAGTGTACCAGTCTGTGTGCTTCCCGAGCACATTTCCTACACATATTATAATATGTGGGGCAGTAGTTGTTTCATCTTCTTTTCTGGCACCCCTGTGCCGTTTCCGTTATGGAACGGTATAGTTTGTTTCGGTGCAAATATATATAGTTTTCTTTAAAACGCAAAACTTTAGCAAAAGTTTTTTATTTTTAAGACTAAGATTTAACTTTAATCGGCCATCTGAAACTGGCTGGCAATAAAGAAAATTCTATTGCTGTCAGACTCAGATGGCCGATATCATCAGTTTAATGTATGACCGATACCATCAGTTTAATGGTATATGTGCAAAATTTCTTTTAATCAGACATTCGGTATCCAACCGCCATTCTGTCTGAAAACATTCTCAAGCG
>CAMAFX010000082.1 GCA_945833925.1 uncultured Prevotellaceae bacterium | reverse complement strand
CGCATCGGGACTTGAAAAATAATGATGCGCAACCTGCGCATATTGCGCGTGTGTATTTTTTAAGTTCTGCTGCGCAATACCTGCAAGTTGACGGTCGGACGGACGGACGGACATATAAAAATATACGTAAGCAGGACTGAAAAAAGTAGACATGCTAATCACGAAAAAACAAGATTTCCCATTTTAAAAAAAACAGTATTTCTCTACCATTTTGCACAACGATTTAACCCTCCTTCCCTTTCTTTCTTTTTAGCTATTTTTTATTTCTTTAATATATAATATATATGCGCAACCCCCTATGTATATTTTCAACTGTCCGTCCGTCCGACCGTCCGACTTTTCTGTTACCATGCCTATTTACGAGAAATCAAACAGACAACGCATCGAACAGACGTACAAGAGCCTTCTCTGCATCCTGCTCCTCGTCTATGAGTGTAACAAACTTTGGCTCATTTTTATTTTGAAAATGCTCCCTTAATAGAACCTACCTTAAAATTGTAAACGGATATACCTCGACATCGCCAAACTCGCTCTTTGGCTCTCCCTTCATGTCGACAAGAATGTACTCTCCCGGCTCGAAGGCTTGCTTGAAACGAACTCTATACGACTCGTCAGCAAGAAGTTGAATATTGGCATTGTCAAGGTCGATACGCTCGAAACCGCACTCGAACAGACTGGTAGACGGCAGACGGCGAAACTCCTTCTTCTCCTTCAGACGGATAACGGCATAATCGTTGAGCGTCCTGCCGGGCTCGGGGGTTACGACAAAAACAGGCTGGCGGTCGTCGGCAAACTGGCGCGAATGCCTGCCCCAAATGTAGCGAGTGTACTTGTCCTTCGTCTTGAGGTCGACAATCTTCCACCCAGGCTTGAACTCTGTCTGGGTAACTACGGAACGGATTTCACACAAGGAATCGCCTATGATAATGCTTATCACAGATGGCTTTGCCGGCAGTTGGGCAAGCGCGCACAAAGCCGGAAAACAAAGCATCATAAAAACTAAATACCTCTTCATTTCGCTTCAAAGGTAAATGAAATTGTTTAAATGTACAACATTTCTATTCAAAATATAGACTTTATATTGGCATTTTGGAATAATTTAGTAAATTTGCATAATAAATACATATATAAAAAGTGATTCGTTATGACTATCGCTATTGGCATACTCATGCTGTTCGGATATCTGCTCATTGCCACCGAGCATATCTCTAACATAAACAAGGCTGCAACTGCCATGTTTGTCGGCGTGGTGGGATGGATTCTGTTCATGCTTACCGGCACGGAATACATCTCTACATTCCATGCCGAGGAATGGGAGGAGTTTGTTGAGGGAGCCACCGTGGACTGGAAACTGACACACGAATTCATAGCGCAGAACGTGTTCATGAGGCACGCCTCGTACATCTTCTCGGTAGTGATGTATATACTCGCCACACTCGCCATTGTGGACGTGCTGAACTCGAACGAATGCTTTGACTTCCTGAAGAACATCATCAGAAGAAGGAACAGCCGATGGGTGATATGGATGTCGGTGTTCATAACATTCGTTCTTTCTGCCAACCTGGACAACCTTACCACAACCATGCTTATGCTGTTACTGCTCAAGAAGATAGTGGCAAAGGACAAGGACAGAATTTACATCGGCGCCGCCATTGTCGTGGCCGCAAACTGCGGTGGATGCTGCAGTGTTATCGGTGACATAACGTCGCTGATGGTGTGGTACAAGGGAGCCATCACGCCAACCAACTTCTTCGTGGCTTGCGTGGCACCGGCATTGCTTGCCACCGCCGTCACCACTTATCTGATATCGAGAAAACTGCCAGAAGCCATCAGCATAGTCAGACCAACGGTCTTCTTCAGAGGCGACGAACACGTTCTGCCATTGTGGCAGAGAATAGCGCTGCTCATCATCGGCATCGGTGGACTGTGGTTCGTACCCACGTTTACACGCATCACACTGCTGCCTCCATTCCTCGGTTCGCTTTGCGTGGTGTCGCTGCTGTGGGTGCTCAACGAGATTTTCAACCGCAAAAGAATCATCAGCGAACAGCCTTCCATCCTTTCGGGAAGCGACCACAGACTGCTCTACGAGACAATGCAGGTCATAATGTTTGTAATCGGCATGTGCCTTGCCGTAGGAGTAGTCACGGAGTGTGGAGTGATGCTGTGGCTGCGCAACGCTGTCGAGACCGTGCTGCCTAACATCTACACCATCGGCATCGTCATGGGATTCATCAGCGCCTTCCTTGACAACGTGGCACTGGTGCTGACGGGCATCAACATGTATGACGTGATACCAACAGACGCGGTTGCAAGTTCGTACGAGAGTTTCTTTGCACAGAACGGTCCGTACTGGCACCTCATCGTCTTCTGCGGAGCCGTGGGAGGATGCCTGATGCCTATAGGCAACACTGCCGGATGCGCCCTGATGAAGATGGAGGACGAGGCAAATGGAAAATGGTATTTCAAGAATATTACAGGTAAGGTGCTCGTGGGGTGGGGCGTAGGTCTGCTGGCTTACTTCATCATTGACTTCTTCATCCGATAAACGGCAACTAAACACAATATTCATCACAATTCAACGGTGCCTAAGCACCTGATTCACCACAATTCAACTGTGACTAAGCACTTGATTCATCACAAGACAAAAGATTTTTAATGAATACAAACGAAATATTATCTCATCTTGGCATCCAGGAACTGAACTTGATGCAAGAGGAAACCCTTGCTACAAGCAGGAAAAGCAAGAGCATCATCCTGCTCAGCCCTACTGGCAGCGGAAAGACCCTGGCTTACCTGTTGCCACTTGCCAACCTCATCGACACAAAGAAGGACGACGTTCAGGCTGTGGTAATAGTCCCTTCACGCGAACTGGCAAAGCAAAGCGCACAGGTTCTGCAGGACATGAGATGCGGGGTGAGGGTTGCGGCCGTATATGGAGGAAGACCTGCCATGGAGGAGCACCGCACCATCAACGGCATTAAACCACAAGTAATCATCGGAACTCCGGGACGACTCAACGACCATCTGGGCAAGGGAAATTTCTCGCCAGAAAACGTGACGACGCTTGTCATAGATGAGTTCGACAAGTGTCTGGAACTTGGATTCCAGGACGAGATGGGACTCGTAATCAGCCAACTCAACAATGTTGAGCGCAGATTTCTGCTGTCTGCCACAGACTGCCCCGAAATACCGCGTTTCATCGAGATAAACGAGGGTACAGCCAGACTGGACTTCCTCGACGATACGGAACAGATACCAAGCCGCATAGACGTGTGTGCCGTACATTCTCCCGTAAAGGATAAACTCGAAACACTGGGAAGACTGCTGACCGACCTTGGACAGGAATCGTCCATTATCTTCGTCAGTTATAGGGAGAGCGTGGACAGAGTGGCTAAGTTCCTCAGGCAACAGCATTTCTACGTTACTGATTTCCACGGCGGAATGGAACAAGACCTGCGCGAACGAGCACTGTTCCGCTTCTCAAGCGGCGCAAGCAACATACTGGTAAGCACGGATCTGGCATCGCGCGGACTCGACATACCCGAAGTCAACAACATCATACACTATCACCTGCCTCTCGACGAGCAGACATACGTGCACCGAAACGGCAGAACGGCAAGATGGAACGCTACAGGCAACTCTTACCTCATCATCGGACCAGAAGAGCATCTGCCCGAATACATATCGGAAGAGGTGAAGGATTTCAGCATTGCGGCAAAGGAAATCGTACCTACACAGCCTAAATGGGAATCTATATATATAGGCAGAGGAAAGAAGGAGAAACTCTCGAAAGGAGATATCGCCGGATTTATGATGAAGATTGGCGGACTGCAGAAGGAGGAGGTAGGACGCATTGAGGTAAGGGAGCACTGCGCCTATGTGTCGGTGCTTCGCTCAAGGTTGCGCGAACTAATGATTAGAATCAAAGGACAAAAGATTAAGGGAATGAAAACAATTGTCGAACCAACGAAATAATTTCAAGGTTTTTGTTTGCCGTTTCATTAATAATTTATACTTTTGTCATATCAATAGGTAAAAATTATAATTTCAGAGCGGTAAATAGTTTCAAAATGAATCCTGAAAGCCATGCAAATGGCAAAGCACTGGCTGCGTTTGGTTGTTCATCATGAAACTATCACTATATATTTAAATAAGGTAAATAGAAAATTTAAAACATAACAACAATGAAAAAGTACAATTTCAACGCTGGTCCTTCAAAATTACCAAAAGAAGTAATGGAGGCAGTAAGCAAAGCATGCATTGATTTTGAAGGTAGTGGTCTCTCATTGATGGAGATGAGCCATCGTGCCAAGAATTTCCAGCCAGTTGTTGACGAGGCTGTTGCATTATTCAAAGAATTGCTCAACATCCCCGATGGCTACAGCGTTCTCTTCCTTGGAGGCGGTGCAAGTCTTGAGTTCTGCATGGTTCCTTTCAACTTCCTCGAGAAGAAGGCTGCTTACCTCAATACAGGTGTATGGGCAAAAAAGGCAATGGCAGAGGCTAAGAACTTTGGAGAGACTGTTGAAGTTGCCACAAG
The DNA here is from genome assembly GCA_945833925.1 of uncultured Prevotellaceae bacterium. GTDB lineage: Bacteria > Bacteroidota > Bacteroidia > Bacteroidales > Bacteroidaceae > Physcousia. The sequence continues at coordinate 4,437 of CAMAFX010000082.1, read as the reverse complement.
CGCTGACAAGACTTTCAACTATATCCCAAAAGGATGGACCATTCCTGCTGACGCAGACTATTTCCACATAACAACGAACAACACCATCTACGGAACTGAAATTAAGGAGGACATCGACTCTCCTGTGCCTCTGATTGCCGATATGAGTTCGGACATCTTCTCACGTCCTATCGACGTCAGCAAGTATACCATGATCTATGGTGGAGCACAGAAGAACCTCTCTATGGCTGGTGTTACATTCGTCATCGTTAAGGACGATGCTCTGGGCAAGGTTAGCCGCACAATCCCAACAATGCTGGACTACCGCACACACATCAAGGGCGGTTCTATGTTCAACACTCCTCCAACTGTGCCCATCTACTGCGCACTGCAGACTCTGAAATGGATCAAGGCTAACGGTGGCGTGAAGGAGATGGAGCGCCGCGCTATCGAGAAGGCTGATGCTCTCTATGGCGAAATCGACAGAAACAAGTTGTTCCGCGCAACCGTTGAGAACAAGGAAGACCGTTCGAGAATGAACATCTGCTTCGTAATGAACGAGGAATACAAGGATCTGGAGGCTGACTTCATGCAGTTTGCTACCGAGAAGGGTATGGTCGGCATCAAGGGTCACCGCTCTGTTGGTGGTTTCCGTGCAAGTACCTACAATGCTGTAACAATCGAGGATGTAAAGGCACTCATCGCTTGTATGCAGGAATTTGAGGCTCAGCACTAATAAGTCATATTTTAATATATACGTACAGAAATGAAGGTACTTATTGCTACAGAGAAGCCATTCAGCAAGGTTGCTGTAGATGGAATACGCGAAGTAACAGACAAGGCTGGCTATGAACTGGTTCTTCTCGAAAAATATACTGAAAAGAAGCAGTTGCTCGATGCAGTGGCTGATGTCGATGCTCTCATCATCAGATCTGACAAGGTTGACAACGAGGTGCTCGACGCTGCAAAGAATCTGAAGATTGTTGTTCGTGCCGGTGCCGGTTACGACAACATCGACCTCGAGGCTGCAACAGCACATAATGTGGTTGCAATGAACACTCCCGGACAGAACGCTAACAGCGTGGCTGAACTGGTGTTCGGCTTGCTGGTGTTTGGAGTTAGAAACTTCTACAACGGCACAAGTGGCACCGAACTGATGGGCAAGAAACTTGGTATTCTGGCATTTGGAAATGTAGGCCGCAACGTGGCTCGCATCGCTAAGGGTTTCGGAATGGACATCTATGCCTACGACGCATTCTGCCCTGCAGATGCTATCGAGGCTGCTGGCGTGCATGCCGTAGAGAGCCAGGACAAGTTGTTCGAGTCTTGCGACATCGTTTCACTACACATCCCTGCAACACCTGAGACAAAGCAGAGCATCAATGCCGAACTGGTAGGCAAACTGCCAAAGGGTGGCATTCTGGTCAACACAGCACGCAAGGAGGTTATCAACGAGCCTGAATTGCTTGCTCTGATGCAGGAAAGAACTGACCTGAAGTATCTGGCTGACATCAAGCCTGATATGGATGCTGATTTTGCAGAAAAAGCCGCTGGCCGCTACTTCGCCACACCAAAGAAGATGGGCGCTCAGACCGCTGAAGCAAATGTGAATGCTGGTATTGCCGCAGCAAACCAGATTGTCGGTTTCCTTGAAAATGGCATCACCAAGTTTCAGGTCAACAAATAAACTGTCAACTTCTTATTTGGGAACTAACAAACGGGCAACGTGTAATTAGGGAACAAATAAACGGACACTCACTTAACAAGTCTACTAAATAATGGCTACAATTAAACCATTTCGTGGAATACGTCCACCAAAAGAGTTGGTCGAGGAGGTAGAAAGCAGACCTTACGACGTGCTCGACAGTGAAGAAGCAAGACTTGAGGCTGGTACAAACGAGAAATCATTGTACCACATCATCAAGCCAGAGATTGATTTCCCCGTCGGAACAAGCGAATACGACCCAAAAGTATACGAGCAGGCATCCAAGAATTTCAAATCCTTCCAGGAAAAGGGATGGCTGGTTCAGGACGAGAAGGAGATGTACTACATCTATTCTCAGACCATGAACGGCAAGACTCAATACGGATTGGTCGTCGGCGCTTATGTCGAGGATTATCTGAATGGCGTCATCAAGAAGCACGAACTGACTCGCAGAGACAAGGAGGAAGACAGAATGAAGCATGTTCGCATCAACAATGCCAATCTGGAACCTGTATTCTTTGCCTATCCTGACAACAGCGTCATTGATGAACTTGTAGCCCGCTACACTTCTGGCAACGAACCTGAATATGACTTCATTGCTCCTGTTGACGGATTTGGACATAAACTTTGGCTCATCGACAAGAAGGAGGACATTGACCTTATAACAAAGACGTTTGCTTCTATACCTTATTTATATATTGCAGACGGGCATCACCGCAGTGCGGCTGCGGCTCTTGTAGGTGCAGAAAAGGCAAAACAGAATCCCAACCATAAGGGCGACGAGGAATACAATTACTTCATGGCTGTATGCTTCCCGGCTTCACAACTCACCATTCTGGACTACAACAGAGTTGTTAAAGACTTGAATGGCAGAACAAAAGAGCAGTTTATTGAAGAACTGAAACAAGACTTTGATGTGGTGAAATGCAATAAAGACAACGCTCATCCAAAGGCTAAGCATCAGTTTGCACTTTACACGGAAGGCGAGTGGTATAGTCTTACACTACATGACGGACAGACAGACGAAAGCGACCCAATTGGTTCTCTTGACGTAAGTATCAGCAGTAATCTGATTCTGGACAAACTGCTCGGAATAAAAGACCTTAGAAGCGACAAGCGCATAGACTTCGTGGGTGGTCTGCGTGGTTACGAGGAACTTGAAAGAAGAGTGGACAGCGGCGAAATGAAGATGGCTCTTGCTCTGTACCCTGTAAGCATGCAGGAAATAATGAACATTGCTGACAGTGGTGCCATCATGCCTCCAAAGGCTACATGGTTTGAACCCAAACTGAGAAGCGGACTGGTAGTTCACAAACTTAGCGAGGACTAACCTGTGTTCTGACTCTTAAAAACCTTACTATTATAATTCTGCAATTCGAATATTATCATTTATGGAAGAAGTCTTGGACTCCTATCTATCTATAACGGATAAATCACAAGCCGAATATACTGAAAAGCGAAGCAAGTTTCTTGCTTTCGCTTTTCCAGTAAAGACACAGGACGAAATTAAAGAGATTGTTGCACAGTACGAGAAGGATTATTACGATGCCAGACATGTATGTTACGCATATATGCTGGGACACGAAAGGCTTGTTTTCCGAGCCGTGGATAACGGAGAGCCAAGCGGAACTGCCGGCAAACCCATTCTGGGGCAGATCAACAGTTCCAACCTTACTGACATCCTTATCATCGTTGTACGCTACTTCGGAGGAATAAAATTAGGAACGAGCGGACTGATTCAAGCCTACAAGACAGCCGCTGCAGCAGCGATAGAAAACGCAAATATTCAGGAATATACGGTTGATGACAATCTGGATGTATCTTTCGAATATCCACTGATGAACTCGGTTATGCGGGTTGTAAAGGAGGAAAACCCAAGAGTTTTAGGACAGGATTTCGACAATAATTGTATTCTGCATTTAAGTATTAGAAGGTCATTAGTACCAAACCTTATGGAAAGATTTAAACTTATTCGTGGTGTTACCGTGAAGGTACTCTCTATTTGTACGTTGTTCGCAATGTTCTCGTGCGCCAACAAGGAGCAAAGTATACCCATTTTCTCGGACAATGGTTCACTGCAAATCAACAATCCTAACACGAAGAGCAAACTCAACGCCATTGCCAAGAAGCATCTGGAAGAACTGACTGCCGATTCGCTGGCAAACGACTCTATCAACAACAGCATCTCTGAATGTTACAGATGGGACAGGGAGTTTCAAGCCGTGACAAAGATGAAGAACGAAGATGGCTCGGAGTTTGAGATGAACATCATCATTGACCTCGACCTCGTGGAAGACGACCAGTATGCTGGTTCGCTGGTGCTATACATTGACGACGACAACTATGTGGAAGCCGCTATTTCGGGAAAGGCTGAGGGAAACCACATCAACATCTACTACGTTGAAAACAAGGAGAATACTACAAGAGACTTGTTCAAGGACAAGGACAAGCTTGTAAAATTTGAATTGTCTGACGGAGAATACTCTGCAAGTTGGTACGAGTCTATGGCAAATTTCGTTGACGATAACACCATCCTCTCTATACGATAATCATTAACTATTATTGTATTTCACTATCCGTACAACAATTCAAAATCATAACTGAACCGCTATACGGAAATCATTCAAGATCATAACTGAACATTTTACTAAACATCACTACATAATATAAAAAAATGTAAGAACCTAATTTGAATATAAAATTTTCTATAGATTAGATAACTTTCAGAAAATCTTAGAACAAACTTCAATTCT
>CAMAFX010000081.1 GCA_945833925.1 uncultured Prevotellaceae bacterium | reverse complement strand
AAGTTATAAACGTAGAATGTCCCTCTCACCACTTTCCTTTCCACAATGGGAAAGGATAGGTGAGAGGGGCATTCTGTTGTTCATTGGATTATTCTACTCTATATTTTCTTCTTAGAATTTCTTGATACGGAAGTGGCAGTATGGTTCGCCACCGGTCTTCTCGTAATACTGCTGGTGTATCTCTTCGCCAATCCAGAATTCGCCGAGAGGCAGGACAAGCGTGTTGACCTCGTAGCCCTTCTGGCGAAGGATGTCGATTACAGCCTCCGTGTAGGTGTGCTGCTTCTCGTCGCGGTAGAACACACAACTGCGGTACTGCATTCCGATGTCCTCGCCTACGCCGTCGGTCTGTGCAGGGTCGTGTATCTCGAAGAAGAGTTTGCAGAGTTCTGTGTAGGTCACCTTTGTGGCGTCGTACTCTACCAGTACTGCTTCGACATGGTGTGTCAGATGGTTCCTTACGTCCTGATAGGAAGGCGATGTCTCCTCGCCGCCTGTATATCCCACCAATGTTCTTATAACTCCTTCCACCTTGCCGAAGTGGTGCTGCACGCCCCAGAAGCATCCTCCTGCAAAGACAGCATAGTCGTGGCAGCCTGGCTTGTATAGTTCTATCTGCGAGCATTGCTCTATGGCAGCCTTCACTATCTCCAAGGCTTTGGCATACTTGGCATGCAGGTCGGGATGTGCCGTGCTGCGAGCGTAGTTGTGGCGCAGATCGTTATACTTCACCTTCAAGGCAACGGGATTGCCCGATGCGATGATGCTCTGCACGTAGTCGAAGTATTCCATGTCCTTGCTGCGTGTCAGCAGTCGCAGAGCGTTGATTGTTCCGGCAGGTATGCCTCGGTCAGCCAGTTCGTCGAACGTGATGTCCGAGTCCTCCACTACGTCGTGCAGAAACCCTGTGGCCTTCTCCTCGTCTGTGTCGCCCATCAAGCCAACGCTGATGGGGTGGAGTATGGCAGGGTATCCGTCCTTGTCCTTCTGTCCCTCGTGTGCCTTGGTGGCTATCTGCAGGGCTATGTCGATGGGGTGCTTCATATTTTGTCAGTATTTGGCATGTTCGTCGATGTGTTTGTCCTTACGTTTCTGGTTCTTGTTTCAGAATTGTTTATTTTACAGTGCAAATGTACAAAAAAACATTAAATTCCTGTCAATCATTGGGAATTATATTCATGACTTATTCAGTTTTTTATTGTTGGTGATAGTTCGCGCAAGTTCGGTCCTCTTAACGGTGCCATCGAAGCTTATGTCGAGGATGGGTGAATGAAGGCGCGTGGAGCTCTCCACCGTCGACAATATATGCAAGGTGCTCGTTGAACTGCTCAGTAGACTGGCATGAAATATGCTATAAGATATTAATATAAAGACACTTTCTTTGGGTAGAACACATTGTCGAGTGTGATGTCCCATGGGTCGGTGGGCAGACTGTCAACAATCTGGCACGAAAACGCCACGCCCCATTTCGGACATCTTAGCGATGCCAGGATACGGTCGTAGAAACCCTTGCCACGCCCCATTCTCTGTCCGTCGTGTGTAAACGCTCTGCCTGGTATTATGGCGATGTCTATTTCGTCAAGATTGTCGAGAGTGGGACAGAGCGAGGTTGGTTCTTCGATGTTGTAGACGCCACTCATACTTGTATGCTCTGGTTCGTAGTGTCTTATAAGCAGATTGTCGCCGTCAACTACAGGCAGCACAATGCGTTTTCCACTTTGTGCTGCGTGTTGCATTAGCAGAGTCAGGTTAACCTCGTCGGGCATTGATGCATACAGCCACACAGTCCTGGCATCCTGCCATTCGTTTGTCGCGATTATCTGTCGGCAGATGCACTCTGATTCTGCTTTCTTCTCAGTCGTGCCCATCAGCCTTATGTTGTCTCTGATTCGCTTTCTGAGTTCCTGTTTCGTCATCATTTATACCTTATTCGTAGTTGCTACCGCACATTCCAGCTGTCCTTGCGAGGACATGACGTGATAATAGTAATCTTGCTCATAACATGCAATTTCTATATAGTTAATATTTCTTGAAGTTGTATTGCGTGGAAATAGTGTTTACAAGCATTAATTCCTAATCGAATGGTCGGCAGGAACTTCTATGTTGTTCCATGCCTTACGGCTTGTCCAGTCAGCGTATGGGTTTGACCAGAAAGCATCGGTGGCTGGAAGTCCTAAGGCGCAGAAGCCAGAGCATACGAGGTATTCAGAGCCTGTGTTGATATAGTCCTCCGATATGTGAATCATGTTCAATGTTATTATTTGGTCACTGGCATACCTTGCTTGTCCATCCATTAAAACCGGAATCCAGTTCAATTACCTTGAAAACATTTTCGCAAAGATACACATTTTCTTGATATTCGTGTAGATTGGGGCTACTTTTTCTTTCTTGTTTATGATTTTCTTTCATTTCGTTTTATATATGAAGTTGCATGTTCTCAAAAGTGAGCATTAATAATTAATACCTTTGGCAACAAAGTGAATAATTCGCTATTAAAATGACAATTCTTTACTTATTGTGTTGTTATCTCGGGGAAATGCTTATATTTGCATCGTAATTTATATAATAATGTTTAAGATGGAACGACATATCAATCGTATCAAGGTTGTCTTGGTTGACAAACGCAAGACGAATAAATGGTTGTCAGAGCAACTCGGTGTAGCACCTACCACCGTAAGCAAGTGGTGTACCAATGCTGCCCAGCCACCTCTCGAAACCCTCATGCAGATAGCCAAGCTTCTTGAAGTTCAGGTAGATGACCTGCTGAGATTTGAGGAACTGCCGAAAATCTCAGAGCTGCGAGAGCAAAGTTGACATTCTGCAGCCATCAATAGAAACACGTCATATAGCGACATAAAATGATTGTTTCAAGTTATAATAATAATGAATAGTACAAAATGTCAATCTGGGATAAAATACATGACCTGATGGGAACTACAGAGGCTAAAGCGTCTGTGGATACGGAGATTCGTGTCCAGAGGCGTGATGCTTCGCTTTATGCTTTTGTGGATGCCGAGGTGGGAGTGCGCGACCATAAGGTGCATGACATAGGGGCGGTACGTTATGACGGGGGTGTATATCACGGAGCTTCGAAAAGTGAGTTTATGAAGTTTCTGGAGAAGATAGACTATCTATGCGGACATAATATCATCCGGCATGATGCCAAATATTTGTTTGGGGAAGGGGGACAAAGGTGGCAATATGTTGATACCTTGTATGTTTCGCCTTTGCTTTTTCCCGAACGTCCCTATCACAAACTGCTGAAGGATGAGAAGTTGCAGACGGATGAGCTGAATAATCCGGTTAATGACTGCCAGAAGGCACGCAATCTGCTGATGGATGAAGTGGCTGCATGGAGACGATTGCCGCAAGAAAAACAGATAATTTATGCAGCATTGTTGCGGGGCAGAGTGGAGTTTGTAGGCTTTATGGAGATTGTAGAGGACAAGGATTCTGTTGACTTGTCGAATGAGGCATTGCCTGAGCTCATACTGCGGACATACAAGGGAAAAAATTGTGAGAATGCTGATTTTACGACACTTATTGATTCTCATCCTATAGAATTAGCTTATGCATTAGCACTTATCGATACGAACGACCATCGTTCTATTGCTCCGTGTTGGGTGTTGAAAAACTATCCTGCGGTGGAGTTTGTAGTTCGGCAACTGCGTCACACGAGATGTAGCGATGGATGCATTTATTGCAACAGTCAGCTGGATGTGCATCAAAACCTGAAAGCATTCTTTGGTTACGACCAGTTCCGCACATACGAAGGCGAACCTTTGCAAGAGAATGCTGCAAGAGCTGCAGTGGAGGGCAAATCGTTGCTGGCTATCTTCCCGACAGGTGGAGGCAAGTCGCTCACGTTCCAGTTGCCAGCCTTGATGGAAGGACGAAGCGTGCATGGCCTTACCGTGGTCATCTCGCCTCTGCAGTCGCTGATGAAGGACCAGGTAGATAATCTTGCAGATCGTGGCATTACCGATGCCGTCACCATCAATGGTTTGCTCGACCCCATAACACGTTCACTTGCCATTCAGCGCGTGATGGATGGTGATGCTTCGTTGCTATACATCGCTCCAGAGATGCTTCGCTCTAACACCATTGAGCGCATTCTCCTTGCTCGTCATGTGGTGCGATTTGTGATTGACGAAGCCCATTGCTTCTCCTCGTGGGGACAGGATTTCCGTGTGGATTACCTCTACATTGGCAAGTTCATACGCAAATATCAAGAAAAGAAAGGGCTTGCGACTCCAATCCCCGTATCCTGTTTTACTGCTACAGCCAAACAAAAGGTGGTGCAGGATATTTGTGATTACTTCAAGGGCACATTAGGCCTGACGCTGGAACTTTTTGCCTCAAGTGCATCACGTACCAACCTCCGCTATTCCGTGATACATGCCGACAGCGATGACGATAAATACCAGAAACTTCGAGGGTTGATAGCCGAAAGCGATTGTCCGACTATTGTGTATGTGTCACGCACTAAGCGTACGAAAGAACTTGCCCAAAAGCTTTCGCGCGATGGTTATAAAGCTTTGCCGTTCAACGGAAAGATGGATGCGGACGAAAAAGTTGCAAACCAGGAAGCTTTCATGAGCGATCAGGTGCGCATCATCGTGGCAACCTCTGCCTTTGGTATGGGCGTTGACAAGAGTGATGTGGGGCTTGTAGTGCATTATGACATCTCAGATTCGTTGGAAAACTATGTACAAGAGGCCGGACGCGCTGGTCGTGACCCGCATATGAATGCCCGTTGCTATGTGCTCTATAGCGACAACGACCTTGATAAGCACTTCATCCTGCTAAACCAGACGAAACTCAGCATCAGCGAGATACAGCAGATATGGAAGGCGGTCAAAGAACTGACGCGCCATCGCGAGAAAGTGTGCAGCTCGGCTTTGGAAATAGCAAGAAAAGCCGGATGGGATGATTCCGTCTCGGACATTGAAACGCGAGTTCGTACCGCCATCTCAGTACTTGAACAAGGTGGTTACTTGGAGCGTGGGAATAACGTGCCACACGTCTATGCTACCGGCATTACGGTAAAGAATATGGATGAGGCACGCAAACGCATCACCGAATCCGTGCTCTTTGAAAACGAAGAGGTCGAAAAGGCCGTACGCATCATCAAATCGCTTATTTCGCAGAAGAGCATAGCCAAGGCTCAGGATGCTGAGGCAGAATCACGCATCGACTATCTGGCAGACATACTTGGATTGACCAAGGCAGAGGTGGTATCGTCCGTGGAGCGTATGCGTCAGGAAGGTATTCTTGCCGACACAAAAGACATTTCGGCTTTCCTCATCGATGGCGATACGGAACGTAAGTCGCGCACATTGCTCGATAGGTTTGCCAAGTTGGAGCAGTACATCCTTGAGCGCATTCCTGACGACTCACTGAAGATATCGTGCAAGCAACTCAATGACGATGCAGTGAATGATGGCATCGCAACCTCCCGCGAGAAGGATATCCGCACGTTGCTATATTTCCTTACCATCAAGGGCTATACCCGCAAGAAAGAGGATGGTGCACATAATCTGGAGGTGACTCGAAAGGCAGACAGGGAAGTTACTCTTGCCCGATTCCAAAAGCGTTTGGATGTGTCGCGCTTTGTGGTGGAGTGGCTTTATAATTTGGCAAAGGACGGAGCGAGAGAGGATGGGAAGGCTATTGCTGTTCAGTTCTCTGTTGTTGAGTTATTGAAGGAAATGCAGCAAAAGGGTAATTTGCTGTTCAGCTCGTTTGCTGACCTTCAGTTGGAAGACGTGGAAGAAGCTCTCTTGTACCTGTCGAAGATTGGGGCTTTGAAGTTGGAAGGAGGATTCCTTGTGCTCTATAATGCCATGGAAATTCGCCGCATCAAGGACAATAAGTTTCGCTACAAGCAGGATGACTATCGTATGCTCAACGAGTTTTATAAACAAAAGATACAGCAAGTGCACATTGTGGGCGAGTATGCGAATCTGATGGTACGCGATTACGATGCTGCATTGCGGTATGTACAGGATTACTTCCGGATGGATTACAAGCAGTTTATCTCCAAGTATTTCAAAGGTGAACGACAAAGCCATATACAACGCAACCTAACACCCGGAAAATATGAACAGTTGTTTGGTTGCCTGTCCGAACGGCAGATGCAGATCATCAGCGACAAGGATTCACGTTGCATCGTAGTAGCAGCAGGTCCTGGAAGTGGTAAGACACGTGTGTTGGTGCATAAACTCGCTTCGTTGCTTTTGCTTGAAGACGTGAAGCATGAACAATTGCTGATGCTGACATTCTCGCGTGCAGCAGCTACGGAGTTCAAGCAAAGACTGATGGGATTGATTGGCAATGCCGCTCATTTCGTAGAGATAAAGACGTTTCACTCTTATTGCTTTGACCTTTTAGGTCGCATCGGCAACCTTGAGGATGCCAGCAATGTTGTGGCTCAGGCGGCTGAACTGATTGCGCAAGGCGAGGTGGAGCCGAATCGTATTAGCAAGACGGTACTTGTCATTGACGAAGCACAGGATATGAGTGCGGATGAATATGCGCTTATACGGGCTTTGATGACGGCCAACGAGGAGATGCGTGTCATTGCTGTGGGTGATGATGACCAGAACATTTATGAATTCCGCGGTTCTGATTTACGATACATGCAGGAGTTGGCACAAATGCAGGGCAGCAGGTTTGTTGAGATGACGGACAACTATCGTAGTTCACGTCATGTAGTGGATGTAGCAAATCGTTTCGTTGGTTATATTCGTAACCGACTGAAACAGACATCTATCCACTCAATGAGTAATGAAGATGGTTGGGTTAGCGTGACTCATTATCAGACGGCATTTATGTACGACCCCCTGGTGGAGGATTTGATCCACAACCGTTGTAGTGGCACTTCGTGTGTACTTACGCAAACCAACGAGGAGGCTGTCATACTCGTGGCTCTTCTGCGCAAGAACGGAATCCACAGCAAGTTGGTGCAGTCTATGGATGGCATCCGCTTCTGGAATGTTGCAGAAATGCGTTATTTCCTCAAATACATTGACCATCGCGTCAAGACGCCTTTAATAACGGATGATGTGTGGGAAGCGGCAAAGCAATCTACCTTCACACAGTATGTTGATAGTGATTCGCTGGTGTATGTTCGCAGATGTGTAGAACTCTTTGAGACAACCAACAAAACGAAATATGTGAGTGATTTCAAGGAGTATGTCTTTGAGTCATCGATTGAAGATTTTAGCGACTATTCCGGAACGGACGTAATTGTATCAACCATTCACAAAGCCAAAGGCCGTGAGTTTGATGATGTTTATATGCTGATATCAGATGGTTACACCCGTGATGACCAACTGATGAGAAGGTATTATGTGGGCATGACGCGTGCCAAGAAGCGCCTGTTCATACATACTAATAGTTCTGTCTTTGACCGCATTCAAGTGGATAAGCACCTTGTCAGTCAACAAAGGTACGAGATGCCAGAGGAGGTTGTCTTGCAAATGACTCACAAGGATGTCAACCTCAGTTTCTTCAAGTCACGCAAGAAAGATGTGCTTGCCCTTCGTGGAGGTTCCGCCTTGACCTATGCCGACCATTGTCTGCATAATGCCACAACTGGTTATCCTATCGCCATGCTCTCCACTCGTATGCAGCAGACATTGACAGAGTGGCAAGCGAAGGGTTACGAAGTACAAGGTGCCAAAGTTCGCTTCATAGTAGCATGGAAACCAAAGGATGCACCGAAAGGAGAGCAGGAAACAGCTGTGGTGCTAGCGAATATTTTATTAATCAAAACCAAGAATTAACGCCATGTTCCTCTACTAAAAACTCATATGCGTTTGTGGCAAGACATCACTATCATGACCATGATTATTGATGCAATATGGACAGATTCAGTATCATCGTAGAGCGTCAGCAGCAGTTGGAGGCGCTGATACGGGAGTGGGGATTTCTTCCCTTCTTCAGGGACATGATTCCCGGATTCTCCATTGAGGAGATGACTCCGCCTAATCTGCTGTTTGGCGATGACTTTGAGAATGGACCTTGGCAATGGAAGGGTCCGATAATAGCTAACTGGGAGTCGGCATACGGCAAGTTCTTCCAGAAGAAGGCTGGATATGTGAGCATGGAATGGTTGCCTGATTTCATAAACTGGAGGCGGTCACTCTATCCGTTGAAGAAAGAGACGGCTGATGCAAGGCATATTCATGAAGTGCTGGTGGAGAACGAGTCGATGCTCTCGAAGCAGTTGAAAGTGGCGAGTGGGTTTACGTTGAGCAGAAAGAGAAGCAGGTTTAATCCGGATAATCCTTCGGAGCCTATCGTGAACAAACGTAACGGTATGGCATTTGATGCATTGATTGCCCAACTGCAGATGGGTACGCACGTCTGCATTGCCGATTTTGAATACCTCATCTCCAAGAAGGGTGAACCTTACGGATGGGGCGTTGCACGCTATTGCACTCCCGAAGCTATGTACCCTGATATGTTTCCATTGAAGGATAGGGTAGAGGGACGCTCTCCCAAACAGTCGCGTAAGCGCATTATTGACCATCTACAAGGATTGTTCCCTGATGTAGAGAAAGCAAAGATTGAGAAACTGATATAAAAAGGTATCAAAAGCTATACAACAATGAAATCATTCGGATGAAAACCGTGTATGCTTCCACAGCCGGTGCTGATTATCGGCACTTTTCAAGCCATTGGCATTAATAATTATTATTTGACAGCAGTGGTTTCTATTCAAAAAAACGTTCTATCAGTAGAAGTGTCATGAATCCGAGCAGAAGGGCATATGTGGCTTGTTTCTGATAACCATGAGTGTGGGTTTCGGGAATCATTTCATCGCTCGTCACGTACAACATTGCACCTCCGGCAAAGCCGAGCATTATAGGGAGGAAAGCGGCAGATGCAGAACCTAAAGCAAAGCCGAGCCATACTCCTATGACTTCCAGAAGACCGATGGCAACAGAGATGACCAAGGTTCTCATTCTTGTTACTCCTGCAACAAGCAAAG
>CAMAFX010000080.1 GCA_945833925.1 uncultured Prevotellaceae bacterium | reverse complement strand
ACTTAGTTCAAATTACTCCAAGTTGCTTAGAGTTGTTTATAAGGGGTCATTTCCCAATACAGAAGTTTGAAAATATATTTCCAAGAACTTCATCTGAAGTAATTTCTGAGCCGAGGATGGAGGACAGGTGATGAAGACAAAGACGAAGGTCTTCTGCTACCAAATCACCTGTGAATGATTGTTGCAAAGAATGCTGGGCATTTTTTATGTCTTCTTGGGCAAGCTTTAGTGCTTCATAGTGACGAAGATTAGTAACAAGAAGGTCTGAATTATCTGCTTTAGGAACACACGATAAAAGTTGCTCTTCAAGTTGTGGTACACCAACTCCAGTCAATGCTTGAAAAGATTGTGTTTTATTTACAATTTTTATGACATGCTGGTCATTGCGAATAGGTATCTCTGGATATGAAACACCTGGTTCGGTGAGTAGTATAATGATTGTGGCTTTTTCTGCAGCTTTTATGCTTCGTTGAATACCTAATTGTTCTATGGAGTCTGTCGTGTGACGAATACCTGCTGTATCTATAAACCTAAATTGAATACCTTTTAAATGTATTGTGTCCTCAATGGTATCGCGAGTAGTTCCTTGTATATCTGATACAATGGCTTTTTCTTCGTGTAAGAGTTGATTGAGAAGTGTGGATTTTCCTACGTTTGGAGCACCGATAATGGCAACTGGTATACCATTTTTGATAGCATTGCCATAAGCAAAGGAATCAGTAAGTCTTTGTATTTCAGATGAAATATCATAAGAAAGTTGAAGCAGTTCTTTACGGTCTGCAAATTCCACATCTTCCTCGGAAAAATCCAATTCGAGTTCCAACAGAGAAGTCATTTGCAACAACTGGTTACGCAATTGTTGAAGTTTGGAACTATAAGTTCCTTTCATTTGTTGCATCGCAATTCTATGTGTTATTGCGTTCTGAGAACTAATAAGGTCTGCTACAGCTTCCGCTTGTGAAAGATCCATTTTACCATTAAGGAATGCCCTTTGTGTATATTCTCCAGGCTTGGCAAGTTGACATCCATTATCAACAAGAATTTGCAGAATGGTTTGTAGAATATAACTTGAACCATGGCATGCAATTTCAACGCTATCCTCGCCAGTATATGAGTGTGGAGCACGAAATATAGTTACAAGAACCTCGTCTATAGTATTATCCTCCTTCTCATTATTTGGGTTTATTATATTACCCAAAATGACCTTATTGGCTGGTTGTTCAATAATATTGCGAGAAAAAATACCATTAACAATCTCTATAGCCATTGGACCGGAAACACGAATGATTCCTATTGCTCCACCTTGTGCTGTAGATATAGCGCAGATTGTATTCATTCCTTAAATATGATTTATGTGAGTATTCTTTTATATAAAGTATACTTTATATTGGTTTATGTGAAATTGTGAATTTATCTTGAATTTTCCAAAGGAAGACAAAGAGTATATGTAATTAAATCCGTGATAAAAAACTTCTCCAAAAACAAAACTGTCAAACATATTTTGAGTATGAATCAAGCATAATTGAGACAATTCTTTCCAGATAGGTTTTGTCAATATCATCAAAGGTGTTAAGTTCTGCAGAGTCGATATCCAAGACTCCTATGACCTTACCGTCGTTAAACATTGGGACGACTATCTCTGACCGAGAAGCCGAAGCACATGCAATATGTCCAGGAAAGAGATCTACATCTGGGACAACCTGAGTCTCAGACTCTGCCCAAGCCGTACCACATACACCACGTCCTTTTCGGATTCTATTACATGCTGCCGTACCCTGAAATGGTCCGATATGCAAGGTCTCACCATCCTTGCTGTTATCCTTCTTGACAAGATAGAAGCCAACCCAGAACCATTGGAAAGCCTCCATAAGGGCAGCAGATGTATTGGACAACAGGCTGATAAAATCGTCTTCCCCTTCAATATATGATCTATACATAAGGAGAAAGTCTTGATAGGCTTTCTCCTTATTCATTGTATTTTGTTTGAAAACTGGTTCCATACTTATTAATGAAGTGTATGTATAGCAATGCTACAATTATTCCAGTCAGATTCTATCAAGAACAAGTTTTATTAGATCATCAATTTGATTCTTGTATCCCGTATTCATTTCCTGAGCATATCTATTTGCGATTACCATACAGCAAGTCATAGCTTTATGTCCAAGCAACGAACACAATCCTGACAAGGCGCTCGACTCCATCTCGAAATTACATACTTTAAGTTCTTTGCCTTGTGGAGTTGTATAACGGAAAGACTCTACCTTCTCGTTTTGGTTAGGGTCCTGGCAACGTAAACGAATCTGACGACCTTGTGGTCCGTAAAAACCGCCACAAGCAATAGTGATGCCACGAACCATTTCGTTTCCTGCAATCCTGTTGATGAGTTCTTCGTCAGCCGTACTAACATATGGTGCACCTTTGATAGGAGACCAATTCATATGCTTTTTGAATGCCTCCTCAAGTTGAAGGTCGCATACCTGATCACGTCCAGCATAATAATTCAGAAGACCATCAAAACCAATACTTTTGACGCTTGCAACAAAAGATCCCAATGGGGTGTCTGGTTGCAAACCACCGCAAGTGCCAATACGAATTACAGTTAGGGTCTTATGTTCTGGATAGTCTTCTCGTGTTTTGAAATTGATGTTTGCAAGAGCATCAATCTCATTCATCACAATATCTATGTTGTCACATCCAATTCCTGTACTTTGAACAGTTATTCGCTTTCCCTTATATATGCCAGTCACGGTATGAAACTCACGCGAACTTACCTCACATTCCTTGGTTTCGAAATGTTGAGCAACTGTGTCAACGCGTCCAGGGTCTCCGACAAGAATCACCTTGTCAGCCAATTGTTCTGGACGAAGGTGTAGATGGAAGCAACTTCCATCAGCATTAATGATAAGTTCAGATTCAGGGTATTTCATTTTATAGATATTAAGATTATAGTTTTTCAATTAGATTTCTGTCTGTCGAATCTTCATCTCGAGTTCTTTGATAGATGCCAACATAGTACGTTCTTTACCTTCCAATTCAAGAATCTTCGACGTCAAAGAATTACGCACACCAAGATTACCTCCTGCATATTTGTCGCGTGCTTCAGCAAGTTCAGACTGACATTTCATTAAATCGTTTGTGTAAGAGAACCATTGCTGAGCCATAAGTTTGGCTTTTGGATTTTTAAATTCATCAACAGATGAATATACCTTATTGTCGTTTACAACAAACACAAAGACTTTCTGTGCGTCAGCATTTGTACGAATGATATCGTTACGCATCGCATCAAAACGTTTTTTTGCTTCAGCAACAACATTCTCATCAGCCCAGGTGTCTTTGATAGAATTTATCTTTGCATACGAACGCAACATCGTCTCACTTGTTTCTGCCACATTGTAGATGCGTCGTGTTTCGTTTGGAATAAACATATAGATGCAGACACTGTCTTTAGGCTGATTGCGGTCAGTTGCAAACATACCGAGGTTATAAAATTCATCAACCACAAACAGATAGTCATTTGCAGGCGAGTTGAATGGCATTCCGATGTTTTCAGGTGTCAGAAACCTGTTTTCATCCACATCATATCTCGTCATGAAGATGTCGTATCCTCCGATACTTTCCTCACCTTTGGCAGCGAAGTATAGGGTAGTGCCATCAGCCAGGAAAAAAGGGTAGTTTTGAGCCACATCGCCATGTTCGCCCAGTCCGATTTCCGAGACAGCAGTATGTGTGGACCACTCGCCACCAATCAGGTTGCTCTTGTAGAGTTGAGGATTTCCTGCAGAATCAGGCTTTGCATATATTATATTTTCCTTCATTTGAGAAAGAAAGACCGAACATTCGATGGAATCGTTCATCTTGAAAAACTTATTATATGGTAGAACCTGACCACTTTCGCCGCTCAACTTGACGATGTCAAGCAACTGCGCTTTCAGAACCACTAAACTGTCAATGAAAGTAACCTTCTCTGTTGCGTTGAGTCTACTCTTGGCACGGTTCACCGACCTCAGTGTTTCCTCCAACGAACTTGTATCGAGTTTCTTCTTTCGAATCTTATTGATTTCATTATTAATAATTGCTTCAGCATCATTAAATCGATACTGAGCAACGGCTTCTTCGACACTTATTACAGGAAGTGCCGAAGCATTGACATTAGATTTGTTTTGTGCTAAAGTGTGAGTTGATAAAACAATACTTAACACAAAGAGAATCAAGTTAGTTTTACGCATAAACAATTGTTTTTATATTAACTTGTTTATATGTTATCAGTCATTATTCATAAAGACAAAGTAAACTGCAAGAACCAAGCACACCAACGCTGCAAGATGGTTCCAATGAAGCGATTGTCCTTGAAAGAGAACATTGGCTATAATACAGAAGACGACAAGAGAAATGACCTCCTGTATAACCTTCAACTGCATCAAGGTAAAAGGTCCGCCATTGCCCACGAACCCGATTCGGTTCGCAGGCACCTGGCAGCAATATTCAAAGAAAGCAATCAACCAAGAGAAGACGATAACCCCATACAACGGCCAATTACTGCTAACACCAGTCTGTGAAAGTTTTAGGTGACCATACCATGCAAGAGTCATGAAAACATTACTTGCAATCAGAAGAAGGATAGTATACAAACCACTCATTTTGGTGCTTTCTTGTTCATTAAATAAAAATTACTTACTGAGATATTCATTCATAGCCTTGGCAGCACGACGACCATCACCCATAGCAAGAATGACTGTTGCACCACCTCGAACGATATCACCACCGGCAAAGATTGTTGGTATGTTTGTCTGCATACCCTCGTTTACAACAATGGTATTCTTGCGTCCAAGTTCAAGACCATCGATAGATGTAGGAACGATAGGGTTGGGACTAACACCAACAGCAACGATAGCCTGGTCGATGGCAATAGTCTCGAGTGCACCAGGGATAGGCTGTGGTGAACGGCGTCCGCTTGCATCAGGTTCGCCAAGTTCCATCTTCTGCAAAACAACCTCTGTTACATTTCCCTTCTCGTCAGCGTGGTACTCGATTGGGTTATGCAGTGTGAGGAATTCGATGCCCTCCTCCTTGGCATGCTTAACCTCTTCAAGACGAGCAGGCATCTCCTGTTCACTGCGACGGTATGCAATGAACACACGCTCTGCACCAAGACGCTTAGCCGTACGACAGCTGTCCATAGCAGTATTACCACCGCCGACAACCATCACGCTCTTAGCCTTCTTGATTGGAGTTGCATATTCAGGATTAGATGCATCCATCAAGTTAACACGTGTCAGGTATTCGTTAGAAGACATGATGCCGTTGCTGTTCTCGCCAGGAATATTCATGAAATTAGGCAGACCGGCGCCCGAACCTACGAAGACACCCTTGAATCCGTCCTTCTCAAGGTCGGCAACAGTGATAGTTTTGCCAACAACACAGTCCTTAACAAACTTAACACCAATCTTCTCGAGATTGTTAATTTCAACGTCAACAATAGCGTTAGGCAGACGGAACTCAGGAATGCCATATTTCAACACACCACCAATTTCGTGGAGAGCTTCGAACACGGTAACCTCATAGCCTGCCTTTGCCATATCACCTGCAAAAGACAATCCGCTTGGACCCGAACCAATAACAGCAATCTTCATACCATTCTTTTCAGCCACCTCAGGAAGAGCAATCTTGCCGCTGTTACGCTCGAAGTCGGCAGCAAAACGCTCCAGGTTACCGATGGCTACGGCAGGTTCCTTCATCTTGAGATGTATACACTGGCTTTCGCACTGCTTCTCCTGTGGGCAGACACGTCCGCAGACAGCTGGCAGAGCAGAAGTACTCTTCAGTATGCGTGCTGCATTGAGGAATTCGCCACGCTCAATGTTCTTGATGAACGAAGGAATATTGATGCTTACTGGACAACCCTGCATACATGTTGGGTTGGCGCAGTCAAGACAGCGCTTAGCCTCAGTTATTGCCTGTTCAACGGAAAGTCCCTGGTTTACCTCCTCAACACGTGTTGTTGCACGATATACAGGATCAAGTTCAGGCATCTTGCAGCGCTCAATCTGAGTGCGCTCCTTTGCCTTCATGCTCTTGCGAAGTTCCTCACGATAAGGTGCGTTACGGTCAATAAGTTCAGCAACAGGAGTAGTGGTATCCATCTTGCTTGCATCTACAGTAGGAGCAGCATCGGTAGTTGCAGACTTACAGTTGCAAGTTGCGGCAGAGCCACATTCCAAGGCATCCTGATATGCAGCAAGTGCCTCAGCCTCTTCAGCCTTGAATGCACCTCCACGCTGAAGCATCTCGTTGAAGTCAACTTCATGTCCGTCAAACTCAGGTCCATCAACACAAACGAATTTAGTCTTGCCTCCAACACTGATACGACATGCACCGCACATACCCGTACCATCAACCATGATAGTGTTAAGCGAGACATCAGTAGGAATCTCGTACTTCTTGGTCAACAGACAGCAGAACTTCATCATGATTGCAGGACCGATGGCGAAGCACTTGTCAACCTTTTCACGCTGAATCACCTCTTCCATACCGACTGTAACCACGCCCTGTTTGCCATAAGAACCATCGTCGGTCATGATGATTACCTCGTCACTGGCTGCGCGAACCTCGTCCTCGAGAATTATAAGTTCCTTCGAACGACCTGCAATGACGCTGATGACACGGTTGCCTGCAGCCTTCAAAGTCTGAATGATTGGAAGCATGGGTGCTGTACCAACACCACCACCGGCACAAAGCACAGTACCATAGTTCTCGATGTGAGTTGCACGACCCAAGGGACCTACAACATCATGTATGAAGTCACCCTCGTTGAGAGCGCACAACTGAGAGGTAGAGACGCCGACAGCCTGGATAACCAGTGTGATAGTACCCTTGTCAGGGTCGCTACCAGCAATAGTCAGAGGCACACGCTCACCCTTCTCGTCAACGCGGATGATAACGAAGTGACCTGCCTTGCGAGCTTTTGCGATAAGAGGTGCCTCAACATCCAAACGGAACACCTTTTCGCTGAACTGAACCTTTTTTACAATCTTGTTCATAGCCTTAAATTGACCTCACACAGCCTATTGAAAAAATAAATTATTAACAAATTTAGGTGAGGATTTTTCGATTTAATAATTTGGTTGTTTTATTCAGGTGAATATCCTCTGCACTCCCAAAAGAGGAATGCAGAGGTTGAATTAAAATTAGTCAATAATGTCGCAGCCCATGTATGGTACAAGAGCAGCAGGAACCTTGATGCCGTTTTCGGTCTGGTTGTTTTCGAGCAGTGCAGCCACGATGCGAGGCAAGGCAAGAGCCGAGCCGTTGAGAGTGTGCGCAATCTCTGTCTTCTTGTCCGAAGCACGGCGTACACGACACTTCAGACGGTTTGCCTGATATGTGTCGAAGTTTGATACAGAACTTACCTCCAACCAACGCTTCTGAGCCTCTGAATAGACCTCGAAGTCATAGCAGATGGCGCTGGTGAAAGACTGGTCACCGCCGCAGAGACGAAGGATACGGTAGGGGAGTTCAAGTTTCTGGAGCAACCCCTCTACGTGTGCCAGCATCTCCTTGTGACTTTCAGCACTGTGCTCTGGAGTGTCAATACGTACAATCTCAATCTTCGAGAACTCGTGAAGACGATTCAATCCACGAACATCCTTGCCATAAGAACCTGCCTCGCGGCGGAAACATTGAGTATATGCACAGTTCTTGATTGGAAGGTCCTTCTCGTCGATAATTACGTCACGATAGATGTTTGTTACAGGCACCTCGGCAGTAGGGATGAGATAGAGGTCGTCCAGGTCGCAGTGGTACATCTGGCCCTCCTTATCGGGCAACTGCCCCGTACCGTAACCGCTTGCTGCATTGACAACTGTAGGAGGCATGATCTCCTCGTATCCACTCTTGCGAGCCTCGTCGAGGAAGAAGTTGATAAGGGCGCGCTGCAAGCGAGCACCCTTGCCACGATATACTGGGAAACCAGCACCGGTTATCTTCACACCAAGGTCGAAGTCGATAAGATTATATTTCTTTGCGAGTTCCCAGTGAGGAAGTTTGGCTGTCTCAACAACAGGATTAGCATCCCAGTTTCCTACAGTGTCCTTGCCTACAACACACTCCTTCAAGTTGCTCTTCACAACCCAGTTGTCTTCTGCACAAGAACCTTCGGGCACCTCATCGTAAGGTATATTTGGAATCTGGCACAACTGACGTGTAAGTTCCTGTTCAGCCTCAGCCTTTTTCTCCTCGAGAGCCTTGCTCTGCTCCTTGAGTTGTGCAACCTGAGCCTTTACGACATCTGCTTCTTCCTTCTCACCCAACTTCATTAAACCGCCGATTTCTGCAGCCAGTTTCTTTGCGGCAGCCAGGTTTGCGTCAAGTTCAGTCTGTGCCTCACGACGCATCTTGTCTGTTGCCATTACTTCCTCAATGGCTTCCTTTGCACCATTGAAATGTTTCTTCTCGAGACCTTTGATTACTCTTTCGGTCTCCTCTGTAATCAATTTTAATGTAAGCATATTGTTTTAGTTGTTATTTCAATTCTACAATATTTCGCGCAAAGTTACTAAAAAAATGCCTAAATGCAACCATTTAAAACAAAAACTTAGTCTTATACATTATTATAATATGCGCGCGCAAAGTAAAATTGCAAAAAACAATATTGCAAAACACAGGTAAGAAACGCAAAAAAGCACAATATTAAATGCAAGACTATTTAATAGACAATGAAAAATAGGCCCTGATGATCTGCAAAATAACACGCCACTTGCAAAAACCTGTGTAAACAGAAATAACTAACATCATAAACGACTATGTTTTTGTACGTTTTTGTGCTTGTTTGGTTAGTAAAGTTCAAGATGTTTTGCGTCCGTGTGCGGACAGAATTGTTGTTATGTGGTTTGATATTTATACTTTTGTGTAGTTGTTCAGTATTAACCTAATTGTACGAGTGATGGGAACCGCTATTTCCAGAATGTGACGGTGACACGTTACTCTTTCCCCAATGACCAGCAGGTGTGATT
>CAMAFX010000079.1 GCA_945833925.1 uncultured Prevotellaceae bacterium | reverse complement strand
CAATACCTTTGCGCTTTACAATGCTCAGCTGTCAGGTGGACGTTACGTTGCAGGTAAGAGCGATTGCGCAGCATTTGGTACATGGGGTTCAGGCGGACACTATACTCAAGGAAAGGGACAGTGGGACACCTATTCTACCGACTTCCGCTTTACCGAGAACACCGACTACAATGTCTATACAGTAAGCATCACTGGCATACCTGAAAGCTACAACGCACAGGTAACCGTAGGTGGCAAGACCGCAGGCAACGGTAGTAGCATCGTTGTAGGAAGAGTACTTGCTGAAAGTGAGGTTACTGTACCAGCCTTCATCGGTTATGCAGCAACAAAGACCGTGACAGCTGGTGCCATCACAATTACATACGCTATCAATGCAGCCGACTACTTCACCACCGCTGCAGAGGCAGAGGCTGGCAACTACAACTGGATTCGCCTGAACAATAGCAAAAATTCAAACCGCACTCCTAAGGCTTCCGGTACAGCGGAGGGTAATCTGCCTGCCGTAGGTGCCTCGGACATTAGCAATGCAAACGAGCTTTGGGCATTTGTCGGAACCAAGGAGAGCTTCACGATTGTCAGCAAGACAAACCCAGGCTACGTCCTTCAGACTGCTACCGAAAACAACGCTGTCGACCAGAACACAACTCTCGTTACAAAGGGAAGTGCTGTGGCAAACCGCTCAACATGGAAGCTCGACGAGCAGTTCGCAACCATCGCTACAAAGCCTGGTTTCGGTATTCAGCTTGCAGATGGCAATAGCGCTATTGCACTGAACGACCATGGAGGCAGCCTCCGTTTCTGGAATTACGATGTGGGCGCAACCGGTTCACGCTGGACCATCACCCCGGTTGAGGAGCACACCATCACCATCGTAAAGGAAGGTGAGAATCCATACCCAACCAACACCAAGATGGGTAAGGTGACTGTAACCTACGGCACAACAACCGTTACAAGAACATATGACGTAGGCGAGACAGGTGCACGTACACTCTATCTGCCCAAGGGCGTTGAGATGACACTCTCGCTTGGAGACAGCTTCCGTGGTTATATCCCAAGTCTTAATACAGAGACTAAGACAGTAACCTTCACTGTCGATCCTGACAACAAGGCTCAGTACCTCTTCTATTCAACAGACCACGGTCGTCCATATCGTATCCCTGCAATCGCAAAGAATATCAACGGCGAACTTATTGCACTGAGCGATGACCGTTACTGCGGTAGCGATATCGGATACGGACGTGTTGACATCGTTGGCCGCATCAGCACCGACAATGGAGTAACATGGGGAGATCAGTTCAATGTGGCTGTAGGTGACGGCGACAACAATTCTAACACCTGTGGCTACGGCGACGCTGCCATCGTTGCCGACCGCGAGAGCAACAAGGTGATGATGATGTGCGTGAGCGCACCAAAAGTCGGCACATGCTGGACAGCTGCTCAGCGAGGCGTTATCTCTGTCAGCACCGATGGCGGACACACATGGCCTACACCTGTCGACATCAAGGACCAGATATGTAACACCGAGAGCTCGCTCCTGCCTGGCGTTCGCAACTACTTCGTTGGTTCGGGCAAGCTACACCAGAGCCGCTACATCAAGGTGGGCGACTACTACCGTGTATATGCTGCACTCTGGACCACACCTGACGGACGGGCAAAAAACAACTACGTTATCTACACCGACGACTTCGGTTCTACATGGCATCTGCTCGGTACTGCCGGGACACCTTGCGTGAACGGTGGTGACGAACCTAAGTGCGAGGAAATGCCCGACGGTAGCGTGGTAATCTCGAGCCGTAAGGCAAGCGGTCGTTATTTCAACGTCTTCACTTACGACAAAGAAAACAACGCCGACTTCAGCAAGGGTTTTTGGGGCACACAGGTTGAGGGTTGTTCTTCCGGCGATTCAAGTACAAATGGCGAGATTCTCATCGTTCAGGCTAAGAAGAGCGATGACACGGTTGTCCCTGTTGCCATCCAGTCAACACCTGACCATGGACGCGAGAATGTTACAATATGGTATAAGGAACTTACAGAGAATTCTCGCCTGAGTGACCTCGAGGGTGCTTGGACAAAGGGTAAGCAGGTTTCTCAGACAAGCTCGGCATACAGCACAATGTGCATCCAGCAGGACAAGCGTATCGCATTCTTCTTCGAGGAGGGTCCTGCCGGCTACGAGATGGTTTACGTTCCATTCAACATCGCCGACATTACCAATGGTCAGTACGTAGACATCATCCAGGATTACAGCGCACCGGTAAAGAAGGCTGCCGAGGAGGCAAACAAGGAGTTACAGAAGGCTGGTAAGGTTGGCTATCCAAGCATGAGTTCTGCTTCGTACAGCACTCTGACTGATGCCATCAGAGATGCTGCCAACGTGAATGGTGCCGATGCAACCGCATGCAAGGAGGCAAGAACTGCCATCCAGACTGCACTGACTGCATATTATGCAGAGACTAACATCACACTGCCTCTGCGAGGAAAGGTTTACCGCTTCCGTGGCTCGAACTTCAAGAACACCTTCGACGAGGCTGACGATGAGTGGGCATACCTCAACGATACCAACAACAAGCATGTAGCTCATATTGCTGCTTCGCCCAATGCCAACGGCATGTTTATGCAGGAGGAAGCAAGCGAAGCTTCTAACTGGCTCTGTATCTCTGCCGACCCCGAGGCTAACGAGTTCAAGTTCGTCAGTGCCAACGGCAATAACTTCGGATACCTGACTATCACCGAGCAGCCTGCCGTGGTCAAGATAACCCGTGCCCTCGGCAATCAGTTGCCAAAGGTAAACGGTCTTGCACCATATAATAATATGTTTGGCTTCGTCAACATGAAGGTTGGAAACACTTGGCTGTGCGCTATCCCTGCACAGAACGGAGGCGCATGGAACAAGGGCGATCGCTCCAACGGTATCGGCGGTAACTCTGGTCTTGACTTCGGAGTAGGCTGGGATGAATCGTGGTACTACCCTGACTGGCGCATCGAGGAGGTTGAGGATGCTGATGCACAGGCATACGTCAAGAAGTATGCTGACATCCAGCTCAATGTTATCGGTAACCCAATAAACAGTGAATACAACGCACTCAAGACTCTGGTCGACCAGACTGCCGACCACCCGTTGAATGAGGCTGAGGAGGAGGCGATGTTCCAGGCTACAGCTAACTACCTGAACTCTATGAAGACTGGTTATGCCGACGCTAACACCGCCAACGCTATTGTACTGCCTACCGGCTACTACCGTATCAGAAATGCTAAATCTAACCGTTACCTGTTCAACGACAAGAACTATACCTCGTCCAATGTTTCCGATGCTACAAGGATGACATGGGCTGCTTCTAAAGCGTCCAGCTACTATGCAGCTCACAGCGACCATAACAATCTGGTATGGAAGATTACACGCCACGACGACGGAGTAACCTTCGACATACAGAACGGCCAGGGCACTCCGATGCTGAAGAATGGAGATGCATACACAAGCCTTACATTCACACACTACAATGCCCAGAACCATTCTATCTACTTCAGCCAGGGTCTGAACGACAATGGCAACGGCTACGAGGATAACGGCGGATACAAGTCAGGAAACGATGACGGTGTTCACTATATCGTCAACTGGGCTTATACCACCTCTTCAGAAAGCTACTGGATCTTCGAACCTGTTGACGACAAGGACTTCTGGACTGTTAACATCTACGACACCAACGACAACACCTATGCAATGAAGGAACACACCGGATGCTCTGCCGAGGGTACTGCATACATCTACAACGGTGGTTTCGCAGGCTATCCTGCAGGCGCAATAGTCGATGGCTCTGACATCTCTACAAGCCGCGACGCTGAGGTTGCAGCCGGCACACTGAAGAAGAACATCACTGCAAATGATGCCAGCAAGACCATCACCATCTGCTTCGGTACGGAGATGTATAATCAAACCGACCAAGATCACGCAGATCTGATGACCGAAGTGCTGACTTACCTGCAGTACAGCGGACTCGGATATCCTAAGGCTACAAGCCAGGCACGACGTGACCTCTACAAGGCAATCAGCATGTGCGACCGCCTGTATACTGGTACCGGAGAACATGCTGTCAACGGTTCGCTCATTACCATCGAATATCTGCAGACTTGTCTGAAAAACTTCGTCAAAGACATTGACGTTGAACTGCCTGTTGCAGGACATGTCTATACTTTCCGCAGCACAGTCGGCGACAATAACCACTACGTGGTTGATACAAACGTAGGTTACAACATCAACCCTATAAAGGGTGATGCCAATGGATTCGCATTCAAGGTTCCTTCTCAGAACGGTCACCTGCAGAGTGGTGGCTACTGGCTCTGCACCAGCGTTGCTGCAAACGGAACGTGTATTTTCCGTAGCGCTGAGGGTAACTGGCTTGGCAGTAATGCTATCGCTACATCTGAGGCTGCAGCACAGAAAATCTTGTTCGCCAAGGGAAATGGCTTCGGTAACCTCTTGATGCGTCAGGATGTAAGTGGCAAGTATATGGCATCCAACAGCGATAATACTATCGGAACTGCCGACAGTCCTGTTGCAAATGCTGCACAGACTACCGACTGGAAGGTCTCTGCACCCGACATGAACTACGTCTACTTCATCAACATCACGAGCAACAAGCCACGCACATACGCTAACCAGATCTACAACGTCGTGGTAAGCATGACCGGAACAGTTGACGGATATATATTTACCGAAAAAACGTCAGGCGCCGGTTTCTTCGTTGTCGATGACGCTGTGCTGGCACCGGCGGCTAACACCACTTGCTCTACAAACGACCTGCCTAACTTCTACAAGAACAATGATGAAACTGTGGCTAACCGCCCAACAGCAACCATCAACAAGACAAACAAGACTATCGACGTACACTATACCTTCGACTATCAGACTGCTATTCGTGAACTCTATTCACAGGCAATTGATCTGAAAGAGCATGATGACGAGTTTGGCTGGCCAAAGGACGATTCGCCTACACTTCAGAAGTACAAAGAAAATGTCTTTGAAAACACTAATCATAACAGCTGGACTGACAGATGTTATGACAAGGTCAACAATACATTCAAGGGAGGCGTTAACCAAGAGGATGCTTACAACGATTTGGCTAACTTCATGATGCAGTTCGAAAGTGGCGTTCCTGATGATGAAATCAACCTCCCACAGAACGGCTCGTCTGTATTGTTGACAAACGTCTTTACGAACAATGCTATTCACGAGGAGTACCAGAACTACCTCTATCACGACGGCGACCAGCTGAAGCTCGGTATGACAAGCGAGCAGAAGGCAGAGTTGAAATTCGGGGTAAACATTATTCCAAGCGAACCTTATGATGCTTTCTTCTGGGTAATACAGCGTGATGACGAGAATACCGTGACAAGAGTAGATGAGATCATAACCAGTAGCACTGATTACTCGGGTAATGACCGTTACACTATCACTGAAAATAATCGTGTTCATCTTACCGCTCAAGATGAAATAGAAGCAGCTGCGGCTAAGTTCGGCAGTGGTGAATTCACCTCAACCGAGTCTATAGAGGTCGGCAACAATACCACTCGCCACATTACTACCGACGTGCTTGTGGAATCAACTACTACTCCTGTCGAAACTCGTGATGCTGCTACATACACCGGTGGTACTGAAACTCCTGAACACAGTTACATCTCTCTGAATGGTAATTACAAGACTCGCCAGACCTATGGCGAGAATGTCGTTGAGCGTGTTGTCACTGAGACAACTGTCAGCTCTCCTCTCTTCTACGTAGTTGATGGAAGTGGAAATGTGACCAACGAGAAGACTACCGAGAACACAGGTTACCCTGTTTACGTTCTTGATGGCAGCGGCAATCCTACCGATGTTCAGGTTACAACAGAAAACACTACAACTACTACAGAGTACTACAACGTGGAGAGGCGTGTCAACATGATTGACCAGGTGGTAAGCGTACAGCGTCGCTACCCAAGCTACTATATCTCTACTCGTGTAGGTGACGGTTATATCGGTAAGGCTACAGGAGGTTATAACAATACCGTTAAGACAAACGATCGTGACAAGCAGTTCAACGTGGCATTCGTAAGAGGCACCAAGCTCGGCACAGTAGGTATTCTCTATATGCTTAGTGCTAACGACGGTCAACCTCGATATATCGTTGGTAATCTCGAAGGAAGTAAACTGGACCGCTACAATACTCAGGTTGCATACGACACCGAGAAGGCAACGTCATCTAATGGTATCTGGTCTACCGACTGGAACTTCATTCAGGCTCGTAATGCGGATACGCATACCGATGCTGACAACATCACTGTCAACGGAGTGCTTGTTAAACAGAATGGCGATCCTATCAAGCACAACCAGATTACTGAGTCATGGACTAACCCTATCAACCCGGGACATACAGTGAAATTCGGCGCAAGCCAGTCTATCAGCGGAGATGTCAAGAACCCTGTATTCGGTGCTGCTGAAGATGCACAGCAAAGCTATGCTTCGCTCAATCTTCCATTCGCAGTTGATCTTCCACACGAAACAACACAGCACATCTACATTCTCACCGCTCTCAAAGAGACTGACTACAGCACTCGCAAGACACTTTTACTGACCGATATCAAGGACAAACTCCTTGTTGACTTCGACACTAATCCTGATGATGATGTTCACAAGTACCATTACATCCTGCCACGTGAGACTCCTGTTCTCATCATGAACAATACGGATGTTACATATCACTATGGCGTTGCCAATGCGTTCTCAAGCTATGTTACTTCTCAGAAACTGGAAGAGGTTAATACTGCGCTTGCAGCCAATAAGTTCAAAGGTACTCTCGCAAGGGTAGACTCTCCAACAGGAAGTCCTTACATCCTTGCACGCAAGAAGGCTACTCAGGTCGACGGTAAGTACAAGGGTGCACAGCCTTACACCGTTGCATTCTATCCTCTGGCTCAGGGTTCTTACCTTGCTGCTAACAAGGCGTATATCGACTTCGATGACATCATCATAGAGCCAAAGCCTGCAGGTGTCAAGGGTGCTATGTGGACCATCGACGACGAAGTGGAGAGCACAACGGACATCGAGACTCTCGTTCCCGACCTCATCATCGAGATGGACACAGAGACAGGTGAGATCTACGACATCCAGGGACGCAAGCTCAACGATGCTCCTCAGCATGGTGTATATATCCAGAATGGCAAGAAGTATATTGCTAAGTAATAATTAGTATGAGATTAGTACGATGAACAACAAAACAATGAACAATATGGAAATTATGAATAAGCAATATATCACAACCAAGAAGCAATACATCACCCCTTACGTCGAACTCACTGACATCGCAGCAGATGACCGTTTCATGGTAGAGGTCAACATGTCTAACAATGCAGGTGGCGATGAGCATCTCGTCAAGGAGCACAAGACATGGGTAGACGAGGGGTTCGATGACATTCAGAACCCCAACACCCAATCTCTCTGGGACGAGGAATGGTAATCACGCCCGATAACTCAGCATATACAAAAACAGAAGAAGGGAAGCCACAAGCCTCCCTTCTTCTATAACTTCCCTTTCTTCTCGTACGCTCTTTTGTTCATTCTCTTTCTTCAGTTCCCTTTCCTTCTCGTCCGCTCTTTTAAGT
Source organism: uncultured Prevotellaceae bacterium (assembly GCA_945833925.1). Taxonomy (GTDB): domain Bacteria; phylum Bacteroidota; class Bacteroidia; order Bacteroidales; family Bacteroidaceae; genus Physcousia. The sequence goes on along the minus strand of CAMAFX010000079.1, from coordinate 1,404 downwards.
TCCCTTTCCTTCAGTTCCCTTTTCTTTTTTTTTTCAATATCCCCTTTCCTTCGATTATGTTTGCCCGTCTCTTTTTCATTTTTCTCTGCCACTGTTCTGCGACATTCATGTCGCAGCCCCTATATGCCTCCCCCCGCGCCGCCTCCCCCCGCGCCGCCTCCCCCCGCTCCGCCTCCCCCCGCTCCGCCTCCCCTTGCGTCGCCTCCTCCCGCTCCGCCTCCCCATTGCGTGGCGACCTCAACAACGATGGAGCCGTCACCGTTGGCGACCTCGCCATCCTCGTTGCCTATCTCTCAGGCGATAGGCAGCAGCATGCCTACGTAGACCTCGGTCTCGAATCCGGTACCTTATGGGCGGACTGTAACGTAGGTGCCACGCATCCCGAAGGCTATGGCTCATACTTTGCATGGGGAGAAACGACGGAGAAAACCTCTTACTATTGGGCTGGCTATTTCGACTCCGTCAACGGTTCCTCTACCGATTTCCAGAGATACAAAAGGGGAGGGGAGACCTGCTGCATCGGCACCGACGACGATGCTGCCACCGTCAACTGGGGCTGCAACTGGCAGATGCCAACCCTTGAACAGTTCCAGGAACTCAAGAAGCAGTGTACCTGGTACTCCGTCACCCAGAACGGCGTGTCGGGTATGAAGGTCGTTGGTCCCAACGGCAACCACATCTTCCTGCCAAAGTCAGGCTCCATGTCTGGCAACACCCTGCTATATCAAGGCAAGTACTTCTACTATTGGACAGGCGACCTTTACTGTATGTACGACGAATATGCCTCCAACAGCCTTGCCTCATATATGGATGCATCCTTCAACAATGCATTCCAGTACTACGGCATCTCGCGTTGCAACGGTTACCCCATCCGTCCTGTTGTTGCACCAAATGCCTTCATTCCCGATCCTGACATCAATGCAGACGGCATCCTCGACCTTCAGGACCTCTCCAAGCTCTCCTATCTCATCTTCGACTCTTCCACCTCCAACGACATGCGAGGTGACGAAGGCTTCGACATTTGGTAACTCTCCCTCTTTTTCTCTACTTCTCTCTGTTCCTTCCTTCTCTCTCCTTCTCCTTCTCTCTGTTCCTTCCTTTTCTCTCCTTCTCCTTCTCTCTGTTCCTTCCTTTTCTCTCCTCGCGCGCGTATATATATATAATAAGGTGTTCCTTCACGTCACTCTCCCTTCCCTTCGGGTGAGTGCAAGGGTAGGTGCTTCTTCACGTCACTCTCTCTTCCCTGTTGGTGAGTGCAAGGGTAGGTGCTTCTTCACGTCACTCTCCCTCCCATTTTGGTGAGTGCAAGGGTAGGTGCTCTTTTTTCTTTATAAAAAAGTTGTAGAAACGTTTGGCAGGTTTGAATATTTGTCGTACCTTTGCATCCGCAAACGAGAAACAAGC
>CAMAFX010000078.1 GCA_945833925.1 uncultured Prevotellaceae bacterium | reverse complement strand
ATTGCTAAGATTGAAACGGCATTAGGCTGCAAGCTCATCAATATAGCCAAGTGAGCGTTACGATAAAAAAGAAAGAGCTTCATTTCTGAAGCTCTTTCTTTTCATTATATGTCAAGCGAAATTACTTAACTGCAACCTTAACACCGTTTACTACATAAACACCACGACCGAGAGTCTTAACAGTGTTCAGTGTACCTGTACCGATGAACTTACCGTCTACAGTGTAGATGTTACCTGCTGTTGAGAGGTCAGCAACAATCTTCTGAACAGCTGTTGTAGCGTCAGCGCCCTCAACCTCAATCTCGAGGTCGAACTCACCCTCAACTACTGGAGCCTCACGGAGGTCAACATAACCAGTGTATGCGATTACATCGCGACCCTCGTAGCCGTTGCTGTCGTATACGTGCTGACCATCCTTGTCAGTGCTTGCCTGAGTGCAGAATGTATAACCGAAGTAGCTTGCGAAGTGCTCGCGTGCGCGAACAACTGCCAATGCAGCAGCAACCTCGTCATCATCGTTGCATGGCCAAGCGTAGCTGTAGGTACCAATCATACCGTTTGTGCTACCTGCCTCAGCAACGAATGCTGGAGCCTCAGGGATGGTGAAGAATGTTGTCTCTGTACCCTCGTCCTCGTCAGCCTGGTTTGCAGGATCACCAGCAACGATAAGATATGGCTTTCCACCCTCAGCTGTTGCTACCTCGTTGAGGCAGATGCTTACTGTGTTTGAAGCCTCGTCAACCTTCTTTCCCTGCATCTCGTAGATCTTAGCGTTCTCGAGTGAGTAGCTTACAGGGAGAGTCCAGATCTGCATACCGTTAGGACTAATCTTGAGAGTTGCACCAGAGATTGAGTTCTCGTCAATATCATCTGTGATGTCAACAATAGCAAGTGCAGAGTTGCTGTCAACAGCGTCAGCAGCCCAGTGTACCACGCCGTGACCAGCGTTCTGTGCGTGGAGATAAGTAACATCGCCACCATTAGCAACTTCCTCGCCAGCAATGTTTGTTACGTGGATGATGTTGCGACCGTAGCCTACAGCCTTAACATCGAACAGAGCAGGCTTCAAGCTGAGGTTCATGTTTGAACCATCAAGACCGATGAACAAACCGCTTGAATGTTTAATAGCGTATGTTTCGCCCTCAACTGGAACGAAGCAGAATGCTGTCTCCTCGAGACCGTTAGGAACAGTGCTATCAACGAAGCGAAGTGCCTGACCAGCCTGGATACCATCAACAGGCTCGAGAGCATCGTCTACGAGGTTAGCAGGAGCGATTGAGTTGTCGAACAAGTCGCCGATAGTCTCGTTTGTACCAGGAGCTGTTGGCCAACCATTAGCCTCGTACAACTCTCTTGAACCATAACGCAAAGCGTACCACTTGCCAGGAACAACCTTGTTAGCAGCACCAGAGATGGCGTCAGCAGCGTTCTTTACGTTCTCGATGTGCTGTGCTGACAACTCCTGAGTATAAGCAGAAGCCTCGTCGTAAGCTACAGCAGCAGCGTATGCAGTGTTGAATGCATCGATTGAACCGTTTTCAGCCCACTCACCTGGGTTAGTACCGATAACTACACCAGCAGCAGCGTCCTTAGTGCTTGCAAGAAGCTCGCGCAACTCTGTTGGGTCAACAAACTTCTCCATAAATGCATCGTAAGCAGCCTTCAGTGTGTTGTATGTCTCGATAGTGATATCAGCAGAAGCAATCTCTGCCTGCTCAGCCAATACATCCTCGAGGTTTGTTGCCAACTCGCCGAGGAGCTCGTACTGTGTATGCTCCTTTGGAGCTGGGATCTTGAGAAGCTGGAACTCAGCATAGTGGGTATAGAAAGCACCCTCAACGTTGCATGTGCTACCCGCAGTTCCTGCAGTCTCGAACTTGATGTAGCGATATGCCTCTGGAAGAGAAACCTCTGTCTCGAATGTCTGACCGTTAGAAGCATTGCCGACCTCCATAGTCATTACAGCCTCAGCGAACTCGTTGCCGTCATTGCTAACGTAGATGTTAATCAGGTTAACATGGTCGTTAGTGCACTTACGACGGACGATTGACCAAGTGAAGTCCTTGATAGCCTCTTCGCAGTCAACGATAATATAAGGAGCATCCTCTGGAGCAGTACTCCAAACTGAGTGCCAATATGTATCTGGATTGTTGTCAATGATAGCAGCCTCTTTACCCTCGTTAGGCTCAGTTACATGGAATGTCAACTGGCTTACGTTCTTAATTACTGCTTCCTTAGCATTGTCACGAGCAATCTCAAGTGCCTCATTTGCAGCATTCTTCATAGTGTTGTAATTCTCCACGAGTTTATCGTGGTTCTTGATTGGCTCGTATGCCTCGATAATAGCAGCCGCATCTTCGTCGCTTACATGAACGATACGCCAACGTGAAGCATCAGCATCTGGTGCCCAACCAACGATGTTACCCTCCTTACCAGCACCACTACCGTGACCATCGCAGTGAGCGAACTGATAGTTACCAGTCTGGTCTGCACGACGGATAGCGATAACGGTACCGTTCTCGTCTGTCAACTGAGGAGTAAGTGTCATTTCGCTTGCTACTGGGTCAGCATCTACGCTAAGTGTAGCCTTTGCGCTCTGTGCAATCTGGTTGATACGACCTTCTGTTGCAACGTTGTAAACCTGGAATGCATCGTTCTCCTCATCGTAAGTAATCTTCCAGAGGAATGTGCAATCCTCCTCGTTGAGAGTCTTCCAAGAAAGGTTTGTGCCGTTAGCATACATAGCCTTAACAACGTGCCGTGTCTCTGTTACAGCTGGCTCGCCTGGGATCATCTCGCCAGTCACCGAGTCTTCGTGCTCCTCGGTAGCCTCCTTGATAACAACTGTCTCTGTGAAGTCGAGGTTGTTCTTGATGAAGTAGTAACCGTCAGCAGGGATGTACTTCTTGTAGCTTGCAATGAATGCCTCGTATGTAGAAACGATATCATCTGCCAACTGACGAAGCTCAGCAGCACTGAGAGTACCAGCACCAGCACCATCAATTGCGTTCATAGTAGCTTCAAGAGCAGCAACAAAAGCATTGTACTCAGCTGTGCCATAAGTGCCAGGAACATCGCCTACCATTGAAGCGTATGTGTCCTTGTAACCAGAATAACTGCCATAGGTTGCAATCAAGTCTTTGAGAGCAGCCTCTTCAGCAGAAACCTCCTTGCATGGATTAACTGCAAACTCGCTCATGTGGAAGAAATAAGCAGGACCCTCGCAGTAGAAACGAAGACGATTTGCATTATTCTCGTTGTTGAGAACAGGGCTGGTAAGTGTCTCCTGAGCATTTGTGAATGGAGTCTCAACGACAGCAATCAAAGTACACTCAGCCTTAGTTGCCTCGCGACTTGGCGCACTATATACACCCCACTTGGTAATCTGGTTACCATTATTGTTACGGCGTGTGAAAGTGAAACCAAACTTCTCAGGGAGAGAAGGCAACTCTGGGTCAGTAAACTCTACCTCAAGGTAGTGAGTACCAACTGCATCGTTACTCCACCAGCTGGTGTGCCAGTAGTGATCGGTCTGGCCATCAATAAGCCAACCGTTGATAACATCGGTCTGACTGTCGTCAACCTGAGAATCACCGATGACCTGAGGAGAATACAACTGGCTGACCGACTTGATGAGGTTAACCTCGGGATCAACCAACCATGCAGACTCCTGAGCAGATGCGTTAACACTGAACAAGCTGATCAGCAGAAACGCGAAAAAGTAAGCAATCTTTTTCATCATACTCTTTTTGTTTTTAGGTTAATAATATGGTTTAGTATAAATATAGTCTACGACTATTCAAACACAAAATTAGAAAAAATCTTCCTTACGAACAACTATTTCCTATTCTTTCTCATACAAAAGGCACGTATTGAGAAGAATTTCGCTTTTAGTTACACCTTATTTATTATATGCGTTATTAAGGCCCTGTATTATTTTTTTCCTAAATTATTTCTTGGTTTAACATAATTTCACTACTTTTGTCACGACTCAGCCAGTTCCCATGGGGGAAGGGCGGGTCAATCTTATTGGAACATGCTCCGAAAGTATCACTCATCGTAGTTCTTGCCCGAACAAAGAGTCTTGCTGAGGAGCAGGAAAGGACGTTTTCGGACGTTATCTTCTACCATATCAAACTTCGCAACTTTGATCCTAACAGAAGATACCGCAACGAGGCGTCCATGTCGGGTGTATTATACCCGTATGCACATATTGTACCCTATGCCATAGGGAAACAATGTTCATACATCATATACAATACCCTTTGGCGTGGGCTGGCTAAGTTGCTTATCTCGTTAGGAAAAGGCAATGCGAAGGCCGGATATGGTGGGATAAGCGAGGAAGTTTCTCCCACGTCTTTTTTGTATCTGTGGTTGTATAATTCTAAGGGCTGAACAACCAGGAATAAGTCGGAACAACTATTACTAAAGTGCTGATAATCTGTGCATGTAAGATTTTAACACTTGGAGATTGATATTTGGTGATGTCGGTATTTAAGGCTAATTTTGCAACGTATTTCTACCGCGGAGTATTTTCATGATAGTGGTTGTGAAACAAGTCTCGATGATTCTTACTCAGTTGACATTGGTTGACGCGAGGGAACAATGAAAGACAAGTTGAAGGCTAATTCGTATTGGATTACTCCAATGTGTGACTTGGTGAAGTCAGTTGACAATGGTGATGATATGTTGACAAAGACTGACAAGTGTAAACACCGCAAGGAAGAAGCAGAAAAGGATGCCAAGGCAGCTGAGTTGTTCAAGGAACTTGCCAACATTGCAGAGGTAAAACTTACTTTCCCTAAGTTCAAGATTGATGAGATGATCACTAATGCTCAGAATACCATCAATGATGAACTTGCCATACCAATAAAGCTAATGCAACAGAAGGAATGGAAGCAGGAACGTCAGAAGAATATCAGACAAGCACTTACCGATTTGCAGACGAATCTGGGTGTGGCAAAGGGTGAATATGCAGAAGATATCAAGTCGCATTGCAAGGAAATCTTCAAGTATTATAGGGAAGAGTTGAAGAAACTCATCAAGGAGAACGAGAAATTGCAAAAGGAGAACAAGACACTCTCTGCCAACAACTCATCCCTCCAAAAGGAGAATAGCCAACTCAAAGATAAAATATCAAAAATAGATGTCAATGCCATTGAGCGTCTTCGCAAAGAAAAGGATGCCGAGTATGACAAACTAAAGGTAAAGTACAACAACCTCGTTGATGATTACAATGCTCTTGCAAATAAATGCAATGATTTACTTGCCACGAAAAAACTGTTCAAGGAGTATTGGGATTGGATTTCCAAACATCCTGAGATTCAGGAACTCATCGATTCTACCCAACTAAAAGAATTGAAAGAGCAAGAACTCGCCGAGGCAAAGGAAAAGGCAAAGATTGAACTACGTGAGAAGTGTATCATCAACGCGCAGACAGAAATTCAGAACTTTGGCAAGTCGGGAAAGAATGACTACACCGATAGCGATCAAATATCGTGCGTATTGTGTGGCATCATCGCAATAGCTGATAAACTTGGCATTGATGCTACCCTTGAATCTGGATGCGAGAAGGCTACGCAGAAGTTGCTTGATGGTGTTCACTGGTTCAACTATCGTCAGATGCAAAAGGATATGGCAACATGGCGTACCCCTCAGATGGTACATGCTGTTGGCGGTATTACAGACGAAATGGTTGATGCTTTCAAGCAATACATCGCAGGAGTGCAACCTGTCGCAAGCGCGGGTGATTCTAATGGCACCGCTAATACTCTTACCAACTGGGATGGCACAGAGGTTACCAATGGTTGGAGAGCTCCTGCAAGACCTAACTTCTTGAACTATTCGACAAAAAAAAGTGGCGGTCTGTCAAGGTAACTACTTGTTTCTCCCATGCCCGGAAATGGTGTGGGAGAATTATTTCCTTAAGATGCTCAATTGCTCAATAATCCAATTTGGAAGAATGGTTGCAAGAGAGTCCGTCAATTCGTCCCTTGTCTCTAACCTCATGCCATTGAATATAACTCCCTTGGCATCACGGATAATTATGTTGTTTGCCTTCTGGTAGCTGACACCACGCATGAAGAGGATGCTCTTCTGCCAACCATTAGCCTCAAACCATAAATCAACACGCTGCTGTTTGTGCTGGCGAGTGGTTTTGACACATTCCACTCGTTCATCCAGCGCACCTCCCAACAATCGACAATATGGCTTACCGCTAATGTTATATGCTTGCTTGCAGAATAAATTCCCCAATTTGCAGAATCTTTTTCTTTCTGACATAACTTCACTCTTTGTCAGTGTCTCTTGATAATAATGTTTTTCTTCTATAAAGCTTTTGCTAATGTCTTGATGGTATCTTTTTGTAGCGAGAATGCCCAAACATAATTATCAACTTCAGTTACAGGGAGCCACCTAACGTCTTTTATCTCGTAGGGCTCACAATTACAATTATTCACACTAATGCAATCCAATGAATCCAAATATGAGTAATAGTTATGGATTACAAAGCCCTTGTGCAAACATTCCTGCTCAATATTAAGTGGACTTATCTGATGCAATTGCAAGGCCAGATTCGTTTCCTCGTACAATTCCCTCAGTGCAGCACTTGCTATATCTTCACCAATGCTCTCAACATGGAATATCCGAATTGTCTTAGACTATGATCAATCATCAATCTCCCACTTGCCGAGTTCAGAGAACCTGTTCGTGTCCTCGTCATGCCAACGCTCGTAATATCGAAGGTCTGTGAGATGCATCACACCATACTCCATAAGGAGGCGTTCTGCGTACTCATCGTATGTGTTTTCCACCTCGTCGGTAAACCATGCTATATTCTCATAGTTTCCAAGTCTCATCTTGACCCTACCGAAGTGGGGTGCCTCAGATCCTTCAATCTCCACTTCCGTACCATCTTCATCATCCTCGTCCTCATAGACAACATAGCACACAGGTTCCGTAGATTCCTCAAATTCCAATGATTCCACGGAGGCACCAATCTTCTTTGCCAATTCCTCAATCAATCTTGTTATAGCTTCTCTCTGCTCTTCAATAGGCAGTGTCCCTTTGTATTCGTATGTCATATCGCAAGTGATATTATTTGGTTACTCTTATAATATAATAAGGTGAGGATGAAAATTCAAATCTTAGACCAACTTTTTTACCAAGATAGTAGTTCCTTTATCTCATCCGCATCATCACGAGTGAAGCCACGGGCAACGATTTCTCGTCCACCACGTGTTTCAATGATGATGTCTGCAAAGAGAATATGCTTGTCAATCTGTATGCTGGCGATGGCACCAAACCGTATCTCGGTTTCCTTGCATCCAATCAGTTTTGGTTTACGGTGAATCACCACCTCCTCTTCATCATCAATGATTAACTCGTCGGGAAATACTGCATTGCCGTCGCCCGACACGCGACTGGCTTCAAATTCGTATGTCATAGTGCTATGTTTTAGTTGGTGTGCAAAATGTTAAATTATTGGTGTTCTAAATCTGTGCATCAAAGAGCAGCTCATTAATGAGCAAATTTTAACTGAGGACGACATCAATCACATTATCCAACAGGAATGGTATCACGCCCACATACATCACGCCATCCTCGTCTGTCCACAGCTTGCGACTGCCATCCAGTACTACAATCTTTCGGCAGAAGTCGCCTGTATTCCTCAGCGAGAAAGTCTCCTGTGCCTTCTTCTCTGGAGTGTCCACATTAAGAGCTGACTGTATATACACCTTACCCATGCTGGTATTCACAACAAAATCAATCTCATACTGACTCTGCTGACGCTTTCCATCTACCACACGTTCCAGTTCCACAACTCCCACATCAACAGAATAGCCACGTCTCACGAGATCATTATAGAGCATGTTTTCCATCAAGTGCGAACGCTCCTGCTGGCGCCAGTTCAGACGTGCATTCCTCAGTCCCAGATCCATCGCATAGTATTTCAAGATGGTCGAGAAATAACGCTTGCCCTTCACGTCCCACCTTTTTGCGCTGGCTATTAGGTACGCATCCTCCAGGTGATCCAGATAAGACTTAATCGTACTATCCGAAGTGCTATGCCCCATAAGCGATCCTGTAGTCATAGCCAGTTTGTGCGGATTGGTAAGTGAACCCACCGATGAGTAAATTGCATCGGTCAGCCCATCCAGTATCGTATCATCCTTCAGTTTGTGTCGCTCCACAATATCCTTCATATACACATTCTTGTGCAGGTCTTGCAGGTACTTTCTCTTCTCGTTCTCATCCTGCTCAATCACAGCCAGAGGCATACCACCATACATCAGGTACTCCTCCAACGCTTCGGCCTTTTCAATACCTGCATAGGCATAGAACTCACTCAGCGACAACGGATATACTTTCACCTCACAACCGCGGTCCCTGAAGTTTGTCACAATGTCCGACGACAGCATCTTCGAGTTCGACCCCGTCACGTACACATCCACATTTGGCAATGCCATCAGCGAACTCAGCGTGTCGTAAAACGTGGTATATAGCAGTTCCCGGTCTTCCTCTGGCACTAAGTTCTCGTCCACATCCGAGGTCTTTACCTTATATGACCTCTGGATTTCATCTACAAACACGTAGAATTTCTTGCGTTTGTCCTTGGTGCGTTCTCTCACATAGTCAGCCAGTACTACAGGATTTCTATAGGCAGCATACTCTTCCTTTTCCAGATCAACCTCGATGAAGCTACTTGCCTTTACGCCCTTCTTCATCAAAGTCTGTTTATACAGAGTTCTCAGCAGGAACGACTTGCCGCATCTTCTGATGCCGGTAACAATCTTTACCTTGCCGTTCCAGCTCTTACTCAGCAGTTTATCGACATATTGCTTTCTTTCTATCATCATAACAATATTACTTTACGTTAAAACTTTAGTCGTATATCCGACTGTTTTTTCAGCGCAAAGATAATAATGTTTCTTTAAACACACAAGAGTTTAGGCTAAACTTTATTGTTTATTTTATCGTTTTTAGTCCAAACTCATGTTTTAAGGCATTTTTGAAAGCCATTTCATAGGCGAATACACGACCTCTTCATCTGTATCAATGATTA
>CAMAFX010000077.1 GCA_945833925.1 uncultured Prevotellaceae bacterium | reverse complement strand
TATCTATGCAAATTTACTACAAAATTGTTATATAATCATACTAAATCCTCAATTCTTAACACTTAATAGTGACAACTAAAACTTTTTTTTGTATCTTTGCGCGAGTAATCGTACAATATGTATATAATGCCCAGACAAGAAGTTATCATCAGCAAGAATCTTGAAGAGAGTCTTACGTACGCTATTGAGAAATGTCTGCACGACAGAATTTTCGTGCTGACCGACACCACAACCCTTGATTTGTGCTGGCCACTCATCAAGGGCTATGAGTGCATGAAGAGCGCCACGATGATAACCATCGGCTCTACCGACGAGAACAAGACGCTGGAAAGCCTGACACACGTATGGAAGGCACTGCAGGACGGCAGAGCCACACGCCACTCGCTTCTCGTCAACCTTGGAGGCGGTATGGTTACCGACCTGGGCGGCTTCGCTGCCAGCACCTTCAAGAGGGGAATACAGTATATCAACATACCCACTACCCTGCTCTCGCAGGTCGACGCAAGCGTGGGTGGCAAGACAGGCATCAACTTCGGCGGACTAAAGAACGAGATAGGCGTCTTCAATAACTCGTCGAGCGTAATCCTGGACGCACATTTCCTGCGCACACTCGACTACCAGAACATAGCATCAGGATATGCCGAGATGCTGAAGCACGGACTCATCAGCACCACCGAGCGATGGGCAGAGTGTATCAACTTCGACCTTGACGAGATTGACTACGTCAAGTTGACCGAGATGGTGGCTTCGAGCGTGTCGGTAAAGGAGAAGGTTGTGGAGGAAGACCCAACGGAAAAGGGCATCCGCAAGGCACTGAACCTTGGTCACACCATGGGCCACTCGTTTGAAAGCCTGGCAATGGAAGAGAACAGAACCGTACTGCATGGCTACGCCGTGGCATGGGGATTGGTCTGCGAGCTCTACCTGAGCGTCATCCTTACAGGTTTCCCAACCGACACTATGCGCCAGACAGTGCAGTTCATCCGCCAGACATACGGTGACTTTGAGTTCACATGCAAGCAGTACGAACGTCTCTACGAACTGATGAAGCACGACAAGAAGAACGTAGGCGACACCATCAACTTCACTCTTCTGGGAGGAATAGGAGACATTCGACTCAACCAGACGGCCACGAAGGAGCAGATATTCGAGGCGCTCGACTTTTTGAGGGAGGGATGATCACCGATAACAGGTCAACCGTCTGCAACACTTACCATGCCAAGCACAAAACGAAGCACCAACACAACAACATTAACTTTACAACAGCCTTAACAGAAATCTAATACCAACCACCACACGACAACGAGTACTTGCATAAACTAAAAAAACAATTTATAATCACAATCAACTTTATTTTTAACCAAACATTTACTTCTATCTTATGAAAAAGTTTTCTATCTTTTTCGCTTCATTGTTGGTAAGTGTAGCATCTTTCGCTCAGTGGACAAAGCCTGCAATCCCCAAGGCTCAGGAATTGACAGTGGGCGCAGAGTGCTATCTCTTCAACATTGATGCAGAAGGCTTCCTTCTGGGAGCAAACGATTGGGGTACACGTGCCAGTGTAAGTCCTACACTCGGTCACAAGGTGTACATCCAGAATGGTACAGAAGCTGGTTCATACTACCTGACAAACTATGTCCTGGAAGGCGGTATGAAGGATCAGATCGGCTACATGTTCCTCGACGCACTCGATGCTGTCTATGTAGACAACACCATCGACGGCAAGAAGAACAACCAGTACACATTCGAGGACACAGGCAACCACATCTACAAGATTGGTCTCTCGCCTGCCAACCTCGACTTTACTGACGAGATGATGTGCTTCCTCGGTACAATCCCCGAGAAGAAGGACACACGTCTCTATTTCTGCGATCCTGCTTCAGAGGCTTACAACTATAACAATTGCCAGATTCGCTGGATCTTCGCGTCAACTGCCGACTACGAGAAGTACGTCGCAGCACGTAAGCAGTATGATGCAGCAATGGCTCTTGGTGCTGTCCTCGACGAGGCTAAGGCATACGCAGGTGTTGACTATAGTGCAGCACAGACTGTCTACAACAACACCAACAGTACAGTCGAGCAGCTCAACGCAGCTAAGGAAGCCCTCGAGAAGGCTGTTCGCGAAGCAAAGTTCAACACCGCATCAGTAAGCAATCCTTACGATGTATTGCCAGGTCTCGGCATTGCCACCGACTTCACCGACGGAACCTTCAACGGCTGGACTTCAACAACCAGCGCAAGCAACAAGGGTGCCGGCAACGGTAACAACGCCAAGGACTTCTCCGTTACAGGCAACCACTACGAGAACTGGAACGGTGCTCCCTTCACTCCCGGTAAGATCAGCGCAACTGCCAAGGATATCCCTGCAGGTGTTTATCACCTCAACGCGCTGGCATTCAGCAACAGCGGTAAGGACGCATTCCTCTATGCTGGCGACAGCCGCACCGAGGTAACTGCTACTCAGATTGACGTTGAAAAGGAGTTCGACGTATACACACTGGTTACCACTAACTCACTCGAGATTGGTCTCGACATCCCTGTAAAGGGTCCAAACTGGGTAGGTCTTGACAACGTACACCTCTACTTGCTCGGCAACAACAAGGATTCTTATGACTTCCTCACAGAAAAGGCTCTCGATAAAACTGCCAATTTCGACATGTGGCACGAGGAGGGTTCTCTCGTTTGCCAGAACGCCGCATACGATGCTTACAAGACAGCCAAGGACGATCTCCAGGCTGCAACAATAGAGAACTATGCTGCTGCATTCAAGACATTCCAGAGCGCTGCTGCCGCACTGAAGGCTAACGTTGAGGCTTATGCTGCATACGTTGAGGCTGTTGAGAACAGTAAGGAGTGGTACGAAAGCACACCTGTCGAGAACGAGTATACAGACCTTCTCGGTGCTTATCTGAACGACGATGAGGCAGATGGCTACAATGGTCACGGAACTTCTTCAAACATCCTCGAGAAGCGTGAGCTCAGCACTGAGGATATCATCAAGGAGACCGAATATCTTGAGGCTCGTCTCTATGACGCCAAGACCAACAGTATGTCTGACGGTCAGGACTGCACAAGCTTTATCGTTAACGCAAACTTCAGCGAGACTGGCGGCTGGACAGCTGCACAGGGTATCAACTGGCCTGCTGGCGACACTGCCGTATTCCCAGTATTCGAGGCTTGGGGTCGTGTATGCGACGTTTACCAGGATTTGACCGGTTTGCAGAACGGTGTTTACGAACTTAATGCTCAGGCTGTATACAACGTTCCCGGCGAGGAGATTCGTCAGACCTACGTTTACATCAACGACTACCAGACAAAGATCGGCACCACAACTACCGAGGAGATGATCAACGACGCTAACGGTGCTTCTGCTGCATTTGCCGAGGGCAAGTTCCCTGTAACTGTTTACGGCATCGTTACCGACGGCAAGATGCGTCTCGGTATTGCTAACCGTCTCCGTACAAACGAGAATGGTGTCCTCTGGGCAGGTGGCGTCAAGCTTACCTTCCGCGCTAAGAACGAGGAAGCTCTCAAGTCGCTCATCGCTGACGCAATGCCTTTGGCTAACTCAATGCGCGACAGCAAGTGTGGCAACGACGAGATCAATGCTCTCGAGCAGGCTATCAGCGACGCTGAGACAGCAAGTTCTCCTGCAGACCTCTACACAGCTGCCATCAACCTGAAGGGTGCTATGGATGCTATTGAAGAGGGTGTTGAGGTTTACAAGAACCTGGAGGTTGCTATCTTCAACCTCGAGCAGACCATCGCAAACGCTCCTGCAACAGCAGACAAGACAACTATCGGCGCTGCTACCAGATATTTCGATGATGTTAAGGCTAAGTTCGACCAGAACGAGCTGAACACCGAGGATGCCAAGGCTGCTATCGAGAAGCTGAACACATACACCGTAGCTATCAAGCTCGGCAAGAGCATCGCTTCTGAGGAGAATCCTGTTGACTATTCTTCTGCTATCACAAACAACACCTTCGACCCAACTATGGGTAACAAGGACGAGAAGCGTATCGACGGTTGGGTTGTAAGTGGTGCACTGAACGGCTACAAGCAGAACACTTGTTCATTCAACAAGGGTACATTCGACCTTCACCAGGACCTCGTAGGTCTGCCAAAGGGTAAGTACAAGGTAACTGTTCATACCTACTATCGTGCCGGTTCTTACGAAGAGGAGGGGGCTAACATCCTCGCCGGCAAGGACACTCATCTCATGAAGCTCTACGCTAACAGCGAGACTGACAAATTCGAGACCAACGTAATGAACCTCTCTGAGGGTTCTAAAGACGTCACTCTGCCTGAGGGCATCAGCACAAAGACTATCAACGGCATCACCGTTCCCGACGGTACAGGTGCTTCTGCTGCTTGCTACGCTGCAGGTCTGTTCCTCAACGAACTCAAGTTCACCGTTGGAGACGACGGCAAGGCTACTATCGGTCTTAAGCTCGACCAGACCATCGGTACCAACGACTACACCGTAGTTGGTGAGTGGAATCTCTGGTACATGGGTAACCCAGAACCTACAATTACAGAGAAGGACGTAACAAGTCTCATCGTCAACAACACCTTCGACCCAGCAAAGGGTAACAAGGACGAGAAGCGCATTGACGGTTGGGAAGTTTCTGGTGCTCTGAACGGTTACAAGCAGAACAGCTGCTCATTCAACAAGGGTACATTCGACCTTCACCAGAACCTCTCAGGTCTGCCAAAGGGCAGCTATAAGGTTACTGTTCACACATACTATCGTGCTGGTTCTTACGAAGAGGAAGAGGCAAACATCCTCGCTGGCAACGACACTCACCTCATGAAGCTTTATGCTAACACCAAGGACGACAACTTCGAGACCAGCATCATGAACCTCTCTGAGGGTTCAAAGGACGTTACTCTGCCAGAGGGCATCGGCACACGCGTCATCAACGGTATCACCGTTCCCGACGGCACTGGCGCTTCTGTAGCATGCTTCGCTGCAGGTCTGTTCCTCAACGAACTGAAGTTCACCGTTGGCGACGACGGCAAGGCTACTATCGGTCTTAAGCTCGACCAGACCATCGGTTCTAACGACTATACCGTAGTCGGTGAGTGGAACCTCTACTACTATGGCTATCAGGAGCCAGAAGAACTCGAGGAGAACGACGTAACAAGCCTCATCGTCAACAACACCTTCGTCCCATCTATGGGTAGCAAGGACGAGAAGCGCATCGACGGTTGGGCTGTAAGTGGTGCATTGAATGGTTACAAGCAGAACAGCTGCTCATTCAACAAGGGTACATTCGACCTCAACCAGAAGCTCAGCGGTCTGTCAGAGGGTACATACAAGGTTACCGTTCACACCTTCTACCGCGCTGGTTCTTACGAAGAGGAGGAGGCTAACATCCTCGCTGGCAAAGACACTCACCTCATGAAGCTCTATGCTAACACAGCCGAGAAGAACTACATCACCTCTATCATGAACCTCTCTGAGGGTTCTAAGGGTGTTACACTTCCCGACGGCATCGGCACACGCGTCATCAACGGCATCACCGTTCCCGACGGCACAAGTGCTTCTGTAGCTTGCTTCGCAGAGGGATTATTCCTCAACGAACTTCCATTCTACGTTGGCAACGATGGCACTGTTACCATCGGTCTTAAGCTCGACCAGACTATCGGCTCTAACGACTACACCGTTGTCGGCGAGTGGAACCTCTACTACTATGGTAGTGGCAACCACGTTAGCGATGTTCCAACAAGCATCGAGGAGGTTGAGATTGGCGAGAGTATCAAGCCAGTTGCTGTTCCTGTTGCTTACTACAACATCAACGGTCAGCGCCAGAGTGGTCTCGTACGCGGCATCAACATCGTCAAGATGAGCGATGGCAGCGCACTGAAGATCATGGTCAAGTAAATAGAGCGACACCATCCCGAAGGGTGCAACAAGCCCCGGCAAGGATGAGCGAATAATAACAGTCGAGGGGCACGGCATTTTGCTGTGCCCCTTACTTTTTTATATGGTAAACTATTCGAGACATTTGAAGTACGAAGAGTACACCACATCTTCATCTATCCAGTGACGAGCACTTGACAGAAAAACGAAAAATGCAAAACGGAGAAGCATAATTTGAACTTTTCGCTCTTCACTTTTCACTTTTCACCGTATTATTTGGAGGAATACGAAAAAATGTGTTAACTTGCAACAAATCTTGAAATCAACAAAAACACAAACAATATGAAGAAACTATTTCTTGCGGCTTTCGCTCTTTTCAGTATCCAGTTGGCAGTTGGCATCAATGCAAAGACCACAAAGACAAGTGGCAATCCCATCCTGCCAGAGTTCCACGCTGACCCCGAGGTAATGTACTCTAACCAGACAGGTAAGTTCTACATCTACTCCACCACCGACGGTGCTGCCGGATGGGGCGGTTACTACTTCACCGTCTTCTCAAGTCCCGACTTGGTGACATGGACTCACGAGGGTATCATGCTCAACCTCAACACACAGGTCAACTGGGCAAGCGGCAACGCCTGGGCGCCATGTATAGAAGAGGTGAAGCAAAAGGATGGTTCGTACAAGTACTACTTCTACTTCAGCGGACACGACACAGAGCGTAACCGCAAGAGTATAGGCGTAGCAGTGGCAGACTCGCCCGTCGGTCCATTCGTTGACTCAGGCAAGCCCATCGTATACGAACTGCCCGAGGGTGTTCGTGGCGGACAGCAGATTGACGTCGATGTGTTCACCGACCCAGTGTCAGGCAAGCACTATCTCTACTGGGGCAACGGCTATATGGCAGGTGCCGAGTTGAGCGAAGACATGCTCAGCATCGTACCGGGTACGACAAAGGTACTCACACCAAAGGGCGGTTCATTGCAGGACTATGCCTTCCGCGAGGGTGCCTACGTCTTCTACCGCAACGGCAAATATTACTTCCACTGGAGCGTTGACGACACAGGTTCACCAAACTACCACGTTGCCTACGGCACCAGCAACTCACCTCTCGGCCCCATCACTGTAGCAAAAGACCCTATCGTCCTCATCCAGGATCCTTCAAAGGATATTTACGGCCCCGCTCACAATAGCGTGCTGCAGATTCCCGGTCGCGACGAATGGTACATCGTCTATCACCGCATCAACAAGGACTATCTCTTCCCACGTCGCATGGACCCTGGTTTCCACCGTCAGGTCTGCATCGACCGTATGTACTTCAACGAGGATGGCACCATCAAGCGTGTTGTTCCAACACAGGAAGGCGTTGCACCCCTGAAGGGAAAGGTAAAGAAGCAGAAGTAAGCCGACTTGAACTCAAAAAATAAAGAGTGGCATCGTTGGAATATATCCATGATGCCGCTCTTGTTATATTACAAACACTACTGCTTACCAGCAGCTCTGTTTTTAGTTTTAATCCACTGTGGCGTGAATTAGAAGTTAAAACCTATGCCAACAGTAAATGTGTTAACTTTAAACTTGTAACCATAATCATTGTACACTGGCGAATAAATGCTGTAACCAAGGTTGAAATTGAATGCCTTGTAACCAACGTTCACACCAAAGTTACCTCCGACCTGAAAACGTTTGAATGTATCTCCATCCATATCATCGGAACTAAAGCAATTATAAGAAACACTTCTATCTTTATCTAAGTCTGTATACTTTGCTTTACCCAACATAAAGCAACGGAAACCGATACCTGCATAAGGTGCAATGTAGAGTCCTTTACTAAAACTGTACTTGTAAGACAGATTAAGAGGAATGTTAAGGCTAAGCAAATTATAAGTCCATTTCTCATCGTCATCAGATTCACTTTGTGTACCATACTGCAGTTCACCGCCAACTTCTAAAAACAAAGGAAGCTTTTTGGTAAGAGAGATTCCATGCAGATAACCAAACTTAAAACCGTTAAAATTATTAATTTCTGACTCGCGCGACATTTCACCGTTAGGACTATAGTTGGCAAATCCAAAGTAAAGACGGTTGTAGTCGTCACCTTTTGGCTGAGCCTCTTTAGTTACAGTGATGCGAGAACTCTTTGAACTTACGATCTGTGCTTGAGCTGCCACTGACAGCAGAGCAATCAAGCTGAAAATAAAAAACTTTTTCATTGTTGTTAAAATTAAATAGTATGAGAATTAGTTATTTCAACGTGTCCTTATAGCTTTTGTTACAGCTTCAATCTGTTGATCTTCTGTAGTTCTTGGCTGGGTTGTACGAATCCACTCAAGGTCTGCATCAGTCATAGTGCGCCAATTAATGAACGAACCAGCAAAACCAAGTACTTCCAATGTGTATCCTCCTTTATTATTTGTATAAAAATGAAAAGTTGGAGCAACGACAACATCACAATGCCACTGCTCTGTAGCCTTGAACACTCCATAGGAACGAATATTTACTATTTCGCCCTTCATATCAACCTCGACGAAGTCTTTCTCCATGTCGATGACAAACTTCTGACGACCGCGCGTGGCATCTACCTTAACCTCATTCACCAAAGGTTTAACGTATCCACTTGCCTTCATATCAAGTGCACGTGCCTGAGTGTCTTCATAACGGTAAGTAGTTGTCTTTTGCGCATCTGCTACAGTAGCAAACAGCATTGCTGTTAACACAAATACAAAAATCTTTTTCATTGAACGATTGTTATGTTACTGCTGGCACCCAATGCAGTTAATTAAAACATTGTTTAGCCCGACATAACAAAGAAGCGTGGGTACCCACTTCTGCTCGTTTGTTGTATAGGTCCTAGGAAAACCTTGCTGAGTAAACGAGACAGAGTTTATACCCACGCCAGTATGTTATACTATTCCAAGAAAAGTGTGCATGAGGATAGAACTATCCTCACTACACACCCTGGGATATAGTTACTCCATACCCGTAAGCATTCACTTCTGGCTATGTTTTTGATCAGCTGTTTGAATTTCCTAGGTTCATACAACCAAAAACAAAGCATCAATGACGCTTCTTTATTTATGTAGAGTCCTACAGTCCTTAATAAGAATTTAAAATAAGTTACACATAGGACATCGCAAAGGTACTCATTTTTCTTTAAAAAAGAAGCAAAAAAAACTCGAAATTTTATTAGATGAACAAAAAAAATCTTTAGACTTACTCTAAACCAAAATATGGGCTCAGGTGCGGAAGTCCGTGGATAGCCCACCAGGCATGTTAACCAAAAGATCA
>CAMAFX010000076.1 GCA_945833925.1 uncultured Prevotellaceae bacterium | reverse complement strand
CATTAACCCCTCATCGTGTGATCTCTATCTTTAATCAAAAATTTCCTATGTTTCCTATATTTCCTACGAGCTTTATCTTATCGTGGGAAATTGAAGAAAGGGAAAGAAAGATTTTCCTTTGTTTCCTACATTTCCTACGAGTCTTTTATATCGTGGGAAATTGAAGAAACGGTGAGAAAGATTTCCTTTGTTTCCTACATTTCCTACGAGCTTTATATTTTCGTGGGAAATTGAAAGAAACGGTGAGAAAGATTTTCCTATAAATCTTGTCTTATTGTGTTAGATTATCCACACGTTTTTACGGGTGACCCACATGTTATCAAGATATAATTATTCAAAAAAGATAGATAATTCTTTCTTTTAAATATTTTTATATATCTTTGCAATTAAGATAAGTCGCACTGCTGACTTTCAGCAAAAGTATGTCGGCAACCGGCATCAGGGTCTTGTAAAGGCAAAACGTGTGATTACGAAAAAAAACAAAACAAAATATAACATACTGAACAAATATGAAACTGTCACACATTATTACCGCAGCATTGATATGCTCACTATGGGGAACACAAAACACAGTAGTTGCACAAAACACAGATCGAGGTTTCAAACATCCTGGCGGACTTCACACCCAGGCTGACTTCGACAGAATAAAGAAACAACTGGCAGATGGGAACAAGACGGTTGTAAGTGCGTATAACGTATTGAAAAACGCCGCTTACAGCCAGTCGAACGTGTCCACATCACCTTTAGAAGTAATCGTTCGCGGTGGTGGCAGTGGAGAGAACTACATGCATGCCGCACGAGGAGCGGCTATGGCATACCAGAATGCCTTGAGATGGAAGATAGAAGGCACCGAGGCAAATGCACGCAAGGCAGTGAACATTCTCATGCAGTGGGCAAACACGACAAAGGACATTAGTGGCGACTCTAATTACGCTCTTGGAGCAGGCCTCTACGGCTACGAGTTTGCACAGGCAGCCGAACTGATGCGCGATTACGAAGGATGGAAGGCAGAAGACTTTGCAACCTTCCAGCGATGGCTTCTTGACGTATGGTATCCGAAGGTCATCGGATTCATGCGAGGACGCAACGGAACGTGGGAGAATTCGGGAAAGTGGTGGCAGGCCCCTGGTCATTACTGGTCGAACTGGGGACTATGCAACGCTCTCGCCCTCATCACCATCGGTGTTGTCTGCGACGACGTCTTTATCTACAATCAGGGTATGTCGTACATCAAGACAGACCAATGCGGCACCTTCAAGGAGAACCGTACAGAAAATCCAATACTAAACGACGGACTGACAGAGTTCTTCGGAAACCTTGTGGTTACGGTCAGCGAAAGCGAGCTCGAAACCGGAGCATACGGTAAGTTGGGCCAGATGAACGAAAGTGGACGTGACATAGGCCATGCCACTATGGCACTCGGTTTGGCTGTTGACATAGCACATATGGGTTGGAACCAGGGCGACGACCTGTTTTCATTTATGGACCACCGCCTGGCTGCCGGCATCGAGTACATAGCAGCACAGAACCAGCAGATAAAGAACCTGCCATGGACTAACTACAAATACGTTTCGAGCGGTTACGCATACACTGACTCGCGTGCATGGGAAATGACTGAGCCTGCTCTTGGCGAACAGATACGCCCATACTGGGGAACTGTCATCGGTCACTACGAAGGAATTAAGGGAGTGACGATGCCGTTCAGCGAATGGTGCTACAAAAAGATGGGTATTGATGGTGGAGGTCAGGGAAGCACAAGCGGTGGTTATGACCACCTTGGCTACTCCGTCCTGATGAACACCTATGATGGTCTCAATACTAATCCTCCAACCGAACTAACAGGAAACATTAGCTATGGTGGCAAGACCTACAACCTCAACCTTGCCGGCGGACTTACAAATACATATTCTGTTACCGCCGAGGCGAAGCGCGGCATCAAGCCTGGCACACAGATTACCCTGACACCTATCATAGCCGACGGCAGTGAAGACACAGGCAAGTGGCAGTGGAACACAGGTGAGACGACACGAGAGATAACAATCACAGCCGACAGGAGTTATATGTACCGCGCCACCTACACAAATGCACGTGGCGTGACAAGCGAGCAGTGCTTCTCAATAGCCGTTCTGGGCGACAGTTACGAGAGCAAGGTCACACCTACCATCACATACAAAGGAACAACATATACCGACCGCAACTGCCTAACTATCAAGAAAGGCACAAGCGTCACTCTGAGTGTCAGCAACCCTGAGGGCTTCTCTACCTACAAGTGGACCACACTGGCAGGCAAGTCGGTAGCAACATCAAACAGCAAGACACTATCGTCCTTAAAAAAAGACACCACGCTTGTTGCGGCTGTCATCAACCAAGGTGGCAGATACTGCAAGAAGAAGTTTACCATACTCGTGTCGGACAGCGAACTTGAAGCAGACAAGGACCGCAAGGCAGATGTAGGAAACTATCTCATACGCCATCGCTACACCAACACTTACATTACCAACGACGGGCCTGTCGCATCCCTGCAACCATTGAACGAAGAGACTCCGCTCAAGCAGGTCTGGTATCTCAACCGTACCGAAAACGGCAACAAGTACAACATTATGTCTCTCAGCGACTCACTCTCCATCACAATCAATTCCGGTGCAATGAAGAAGTTGTCGACCAAGACCCACCAGATGGTCTTTGCCAAGAATACCAACTATATAAACTTCATCAACACAAAGTCTCTCTATTGGTCGGTCAACGAGGACATGAGCATCAACTTTGGCAACATAGCTGAACTTTATGACTTTCCATTCGAACTCATCCCATATACCGATGATGTCACAGCAGTAAACGACATCCGCACCGATGCCACCAAGAACAACAAGACAAGCTACATCTACGACCTGAACGGACGCAGGGTCAGCCACACTGCCAAGAAGGGAATCTACATAATCAATGGCAAGAAGATTGTCAAATAATACGAGACTGAGCAACCGACGAAACATCTTTTGACTCATGAAAAGAATATTATCAGCAATCCTGCTCTTGCTACTTGTTGCGTTCGAGTCCATAGCCCAGAAATTCAATGTTGATACCCAACTGCGCTATTGTCATGGTCAGGTACTTCGTTCTCTGAAGGAACTGAGCCCCATAGACTACACGAAGATACCGCGCAACATAGGAGCCGACGAGCAACACTGGAATCTGCGCAATGCGAAGACTGCCGAGGAATGGTGCTCGGGCTTTTGGCCAGGCATACTCTGGATGACAGGAAGCGTCATACACGAAAGTCCATCTGCCGAAAGCGATAAGATGACAATAATTGACGCTGCGGCAGGCTACACTGCAGAGCTCGAGTTCCTTGCCCACCAATCAGCCTACGACCACGACCTGGGATTCCAGATGATAGGCTCCTTCCTCAAAGGCTACGAGTACCTGCCTGAAGGAAGCAGTCTGAGAGAGCAGTACAAGAAGACATTGCTGAATGCAGCCGACACCCTTGCCACCCTGTTTAACGAAAAAGCAGGAACCATCCTCAGTTGGCCGAGAAACATAGGTATGTTCGGTGGTCACAACACCATCATGGACAATATGATAAACCTTGAACTGCTTTT
The DNA here is from genome assembly GCA_945833925.1 of uncultured Prevotellaceae bacterium. Taxonomy (GTDB): domain Bacteria; phylum Bacteroidota; class Bacteroidia; order Bacteroidales; family Bacteroidaceae; genus Physcousia. The sequence continues at coordinate 6,164 of CAMAFX010000076.1, read as the reverse complement.
CTGGGCAAGCAACAACGGTGGTGGCCGACAACTATACGACATAGCCACAAAACACGCACTTACCACTATGCGCCATCACTTTCGCAAGGACGGCAGCATCAACCACGTGGCTGTTTACGACATCAATACCGGAAAACACCTTCGCAACTGCAACCATCAAGGTTTCAACGATGAGTCGCTATGGAGCCGTGGTCAGTCGTGGGCAATCTACGGTTACACGATGGTTTATCGTTTCACCCATGACAAGCGTTTCCTGCGTCAGGCTATAAAGTCTGCCGACATTATGCTTTCGCAATTGCCCGACGACGGCATTCCATACTGGGATATGCGCGATCCAAAGATTCCCAACACCTATCGCGACGCCTCAGCAGCAGCAGTCATTGCCGACGCACTCATAGAACTGTCAGGCTATGTCACCGGCAAAAAGTCAGCATACTATATGACTATGGCAGAGAAAATGCTTGCCACACTCTCTTCGCCAGAATACCTGAGTGAAAGCAAGAACCCAGCATTCCTGATGCACTCCGTAGGTAACTGGCCCGCAGGCAGCGAGATAGACTACAGCATCAACTATGCCGACTATTACTACATAGAGGCATTGCTGAGATTGAAAGCGAAACAACCGTGATGGTCAACACGTAAAACAACATACGGGGACACACTTCAATCATAAATGATTTGATTTTAAGGCAATAGGTAAAACACAGAGAAAGAATAGGTAAATGAGATATCTTCTGACAACAGTTCTTGCCGTCATGCTTGCACAGTGCACATGGGGACAAAACGAATACAAGATGGCAGGTCCATACGAAATAGTTGCTCGTGACGGACAGTACCGCAACACCAAGGCTGGCAGCGAACGCGATATGAAAGCGGCGCTTGACTTTGCCAAAGAAGGTAAATATGATGAGGCAAAAAACATCATAGACAAGTATGCCGCAACACTGCAGCGGCTCGACGGTCACGATGCACCGCTATGTCTCATCCAATGCTACGACATGGTTTATGCAATGATTCTATCCGACCCATCCATCAACACCAAGAACCCTTCTCCCAGACCGCTCGACAAAGGGACAAGGGATGCATGGGAGGCAATGATACGACGTGCCATCGTGCCCACGTTAACACAGTTCGAGAACGATTCTCCCTATGCCAACGGCAACTGGGGAGCCATCGTCAACCGTTGCCGCATTGCCTGTGCCATCTTCCTGAAAGATGAGGAGATGTACGAGAAGGCACGCTATTATTATCTGTATGCCGACGACAACGGAACCATAGCAAACTACGTCAGCGAATCCGGTCAGTGTCAGGAGACCGGTCGCGACCAGGGGCACGTACAGCTGGGTCTGGAGGCTGAATGTCAGATATGCGAGATGGCGTGGCTCTACAAGAACGACGATCTTTGGGGAGTGCTCGACAACCGTCTCATGAAGGGCATCGAATACACTGCCAAGTATAACCTTGGCTACGATGTGCCATTTACGACATGGACAGACTGTACCGGCCTCTACAACGACTGGACTGAACCCGGTCAGATGGGACGTGGCAAGTTGTGGGAAATCTATCAACTGCCATACAGTCACTATCACGGCAGAAAAGGTCTGGCAATGCCATACACAGAACAAGCCTTGAAGGTTCTGTCCGACGACAAGCTCCGCACCAAGAACGAGCAATTGTCGAAGCAGAAGGAACACAAGGTCTACACATACGACATTCCTCAGGGAGCCCCCACAAAGAATGATTACGATGTCTATGTCCAGCCACGTGGCAGCAAGGAATGGACAAAGATTGAAACCTATATGGCAAAGGTGAATGCACCCATCAGCACCTCCGCAGGCGAACTAAGCACAAGCAATGGCACCGGTCATAAACTTTCTGAAATATCATACACATTCTTCGATTTCAAGGGAGACGTCTTTGTTCGTGTCGTTTGCAAGAACCGCAAGTATAAAAGTGTGAGGATTCGTCCGGACTATAAAGGAGTAATTGCAAACGTTCAGAACGACTCCACCGTTCAGTTCATTCTCTTCCAGCCCGAAAATGTCAGCGTGGAGTTTGACGGGGATATAAGCAACAATCTTCTGCTCTTCACCAACAAGCCAACCCTTAGCAAGGAACAGGCTCATAAAGAAGCAAAGAAACAGAAGCGCCAATTCGTCTATGTTCCTGCCGGCTTCTATGGCGAGGATCGCATGCCTGAAATAAGGAAGATGATACAAGACAGCCCTGTCGAGATGGTGTCACGCACAGTCGACAATACATCATCATCGGCTCCAGCAACGGGGCATATCATCATGATACCAAGCAACACCACCATCTACCTTGCACCTGGATGCTACATCGATGGCACGCTTGCCATTGAAGATGCTACTAACGTAAGCATTCTCGGCAGAGGCATCTGCCGACCGGATTCCGGTTACGAGGGCGTACACGTACATCGCAGTTCAAACGTACTCGTTGACGGAGTAACTCTGTGCACCTGCCCCATTGGCGAAAGCAAGAACGTAACGCTTCACGAGGTACACAGTATAAGTCACCCGGGATGGGGCGACGGACTCAATGTCTTCGGTGGTTCGTCAGACATTCTCTACGACCGTGTCTTCTGTCGCAACAGTGACGACTGTACCACAGCCTACGCAACACGCAAAGGTTTCAAGGGCAGTGTCAACAATGTTGTCATGCGCAACTCCACGCTTTGGGCTGATGTGGCTCACCCCATCATGATTGGCATTCACGGCATCGGAGCCGAGGGCAACCTTACCGGCACCGACAATGTCGACGAGTGGCAGCGCGACAGCATAACCAATCTTCGTTACGAGAATATCGACATCATCTGCCACTCCGAACCACAGATTGACTATCAGGGATGCATCGGCATCAATTGTGGCGACAACAATGTGGTGAAGGGAGTAACCTTTGATAATATTCGCATTGAAGACATTAGCCAGGGCAGTCTCTTTCACATCAAGACCGTGTTTAACAGCAAATACTGCTTGGCTCCAGGTCGCAGTGTCGAAGACGTATATTTCCGTAACATTCGCTACGGCACCACCAAGAATCCTGCACAGCGTCCGTATCTCAGCATAATAACTGGCTATGACGAGAATCATCCCGTCTCGAACATCACGTTCGAGGGACTGAGATACAATGGGCAGCTCATCTACGACGATATGCCCGACAAACCAAAATGGTATAAGACGAGTGACGTGGCAAATATGTACGTAAACGCTCATGTGAAGAATCTTAGATTTAAAAAATGACAAGAGTATGAAGCCATATAAGTTTGAACCTTACCTGAAGACCACCATCTGGGGTGGTTACCAGATAGCACCCTTCAAGGGAATATACACAGCCCAGCCAAACATCGGCGAGAGTTGGGAGATAAGTGGAGTGCCTGGCCATGAGAGTGTAGCCATACACCGCGGACTTGTCGACGATGTGGACGAAGGACTGACACTTACCGAACTGATAGACAAGTACAAGGGACTCCTTGTTGGTCAGAAGGTGTACAAACGATTTGGCAACAAGTTTCCTTTGCTTGTCAAATTCATAGACTCGCGCCAGGACCTGTCCGTACAGGTACATCCCGATGACAAACTTGCCATGGAGCGCCACGGTTGCAACGGCAAGACAGAGATGTGGTATGTCATAAAGAGCGATGTCGGCAGCAAGATCTATGCCGGACTAAACGAGAGCATCACTCCTGAACAGTACGAGGAACTTGCCAAGTCAGAACCCGTCAACGGACGCAGTCCGATGCAGAGTGTCATTGCCACGCACGAGGCTCACGAGGGCGATCTCTATTTCCTGCCAGCCGGTCGTCTGCACGCCATTGGTGCAGGCAACTTTCTTGCCGAGATACAACAGGCAAGCGACATCACCTATCGTGTCTACGATTTCGGCAGAAAGGATGTTCACGGAAACCCACGCGAACTGCATATCGACCAGGCAAAGGATGCCATCGACTATCAGGTATGGCCCGAGTATCGCACCAGTTACGACAGCACGAAACCAACCAGCCAACTCATCAACTGCCCTTACTTTGTGGTACATCGAGTCGTTGTACAGGTGGCACAGCAGATTGACTTCAAGTGCGACTCGTTTGTCATCGTCATGTGTCTTTGGGGCAAGGCAAACATCAATGGCATCGACATCAATCAGGGCGAGACAATCCTCGTGCCGGCGTGCGAGAACATACTCTACATTTTCGGCAATGCCACCTTCCTCACCGCTACAATGTAATCAAAATGAAGAAGATCATTCTCTCTATTGCTCTTCTCGCTCTTGTTCCATTCACCAGATGGAATGGTTCCGAAGGAGACCTCAACGCACAAATCATATATGCCGACTATAGCGACCCCGATGTATGCGAGGGAGCGAACGGCGACTACTGGCTGACAGCATCCTCGTTCCAGTGCACCCCAGGCCTGCCCATTCTTCACAGCACCGACTTGCAGAACTGGCATCTCGTAAATTATGCCATAGACACTATTCCAATGCCCGAAGGTGTTGCACCCCTCAAGGATGGCGAGTCACATGGCAAACACGTGTGGGCGCCAAGCATTCGTCTTCATAACAACACATATTATATCTATTGGGGCGACCCGGACTATGGAATCTGGATGGTAAAGACCACGAATCCCGAAGGAAGATGGGACGAACCGGTGCTTGTCGTTGCAGGACGCGGACTGATTGACCCCACCCCACTTTGGGACGAAGACGGACGTTGCTACCTGGTCAACGCTTGGGCAGCCAGCAGGTGTGGCTTCAACAGTGTGCTGACAGTACGCGAACTCTCAGCCGACGGCACACAGGCAATTGGCACGCCACGAATGGTATACGACGGACAGACAGAAGGCAACCACACTGTCGAGGGACCAAAACTCTACAAGCGCGACGGCTATTACTACATCCTTGCCCCAGCCGGAGGCGTAGAACAAGGTTGGCAACTTGCACTTCGAAGCAAGAACATCTATGGTCCATACGAAAGTAAGATTGTCTTCAACAAAGACGGAATACACCAAGGAGGACTGGTCGGTATAGACAGCAAGAGTCAAAGCAAGTCATCACAAGACAAGGCTGCCTTCATTGCATTTCAGGACCGTGGTCCATACGGACGCATCCTACACCTTCTCGACGTGGAGTGGCAGAACGCCTGGCCTATGATGAAGCAAAGCAAGAGAGACAAAAAGGGTGACAACACCACATCGGATGTATGCAGCAAGGTGCATCCATCTGCTGCATACAGCAGATTGCTGTCTTATCAGTGGCACTCGTCGTATAAGGAGACATTCGGTTTCCTATCCGAAAGAGGTGTGCGAATCTACAGCCACAATGTCAGCAGGGACTTCAGAAACCTCTGGGAGGTACCCAACCTGTTCCTGAAGAAGTTTGAAGGAGAGACCTTTACCGACACCCTACATCTAACCATCAGTGCCAAAAGCGACGGACAGGAATCGGGCTTCGTCGTCATGGGACGTGACTACATCCGACTCTCAGCCTGTCTTCATGACGGAAAATTCCTCCTGAACTTCGCTGAATGTCACGATGCGGACACTGGTGCAAGCGAACACTCAAGCAACATCAGTACAATAGAGGCAAAGCGCTACAATGCCGGAGCCAAGGACAACTACGAATGTCAGTTGCATGTACGCATCCATTGCGAGAAAGGCGCATTAAGCACCATTGCCTACAGTACAGACGGCACAGTTTTTCACACTCTCCCCACCACCTTCCAGGCACGTGTCGGAAAGTGGATAGGTGCAAAGTACGGAGCTTTCAGCATTGCTCCTCACGACACAGACAAGGGATGGTGTGACCTGAAACTTCGTTAACAGATACGCCAAAGCAATGACAAAGGGTTAAAAAGAGGACTTCCCCCACATTGTCATCGCGACGATGTGAGAGAAGCTCCATACTATCGTCAATCACGACGACAAAAAGGGATTACTAACTTTCTTTAACTAATCTAACAAACTTTTTTGATGATACAATCGAACTTACTAATGCTCGATTTACCATCGCTAACGAAGTAAATTACTTGTTGAAGATATACTGTTTAATCAGTTTCTGGATACTCTCGGGTGAGGTCTTGGCAGCCTTGCACTTATCCACTACATGCTGTGTCAGCTCTTCAGGCATATCGACAACCTTCTTCCACTCGT
>CAMAFX010000075.1 GCA_945833925.1 uncultured Prevotellaceae bacterium | reverse complement strand
GTAACAAATACAGACCACACTGCTATAAATGATAATCACTCGAAATGTCGGATGACCCAAAAGCTGTAATCGACAAGGACCTCGTCAACATAGAGGGAGGTATGATGACCATTCAAGACCCCGTCTTCAAGCATTGGCTACTGGCTCGATACTACTCTTCGTTGAGGTAACTCATGTATTCGTCGTAGTCGATGTAGCGTCCGCCCATGGACTTGAGGTGGGGTGTCTCGAACTGGCAGTCGATGATGCCGCCGCTTTGCTCCATAATGCCGGCAAGGAAGATGAGGGCAACCTTTGAGGCGCTTGGTGCCAGCGAGAACATGCTTTCGCCGAAGAAGTTGCGGCCGATGTTGATGCCGTAGAGTCCGCCCACGAGGGTATCGTCCTGCCACACCTCGACGCTGGCTGCAAAGTGGTGGAGGTGCATCTCGGTGTAGGCGCGTATGATGTCGTCGCCAAGCCAGGCGCCCTCCATGGTGTCGCGCTGCTGTGCCTTGCCGCACCCGCGGATAACCTGGTCGAACGCCTTGTTGAGGGTGACGGTGTAGGTGCCTTTGTTGAGCAGCTGGCGCATGGAGTGGCTGATGTGTATCTCCTTTGGGAAGATGACGAAGCGCTGCATAGGGCACCACCACTGTATCTGCCTTTCGCGGAAGGCGAACCATGGGAAGATGCCGTAGCTGTAGGCGGTAAGCAGCCACTCTACGGTGAGTGCTCCGCCTACTGCCAGGAGTCCGTCCTCCTCGCCCAGTCGTGGGTTGGGAAATCCTACTCTGTTCTCGTCAAGTGCAAAAATCACAGTTGGTTGGCTTTTATTTGAGAATGTTCGAGGGAATCGATTCTTCGATTGCTGAGTTACTTTTTCTCTTTTTTCTTCACGCGCAGTGTGACAGTGTCGCCTTGTCTGTCGATGATGGCGGTGCCTCCCTTCTGAAGTGAGCCGAAGAGAATCTCGTCCATGAGCAGGGGAGTGATGAGGTTCTGTATGGTGCGGTCCATCTCGCGTGCGCCGTACTGGCGTGTGAAGCCCTTGTCGAGCAGGAGCGCGTGTGCCTCGTCGGTGAGGGTGAGGGTGACGTTCTTGCGTTCGAGTAGGCCGGCGAGCTGGCGCAGTTTCTTGTCGAGGATGAGTGATGCCATGGTGTGGTTCATGTCGTTGAAGACGACGGTGCCCGAGAGTCGGTTGAGGAACTCGGGCTTGAAGGTCTTGCGTACGGTCTGCATCATTGCCTCGCCCTTTGAGATGCCTCCTGCGAAACCGATGGTAGCCTGTGTGGCATACTGCGCTCCGGCGTTAGAGGTCATGATGAGGATGACGTTCTTGAAGTCGGCCTTGTTACCCTTGTTGTCGGTGAGTTTGGCGTAGTCCATCACCTGGAGCAGTATGTTGTAGATGTCCTCGTGCGCCTTCTCGATCTCGTCGAGCAGGAGCACGCAGTTGGGGCTCTTGCGGATGGCGTCGGTGAGTAGTCCGCCGTCGTCGTAGCCTACATATCCGGCAGGCGAACCGATGAGTTTGGCAACGGCATGCTTCTCGGTGTATTCGCTCATGTCGAAGCGCACGAGGTCGATGCCCAGTTCACGTGCAAGCACGCGGCACACCTCGGTCTTTCCCACTCCGGTGGGTCCGACGAAGAGCAGGCTGGCAAGCGGCTTGTCGCCCATGGTGAGACCTGCCTTCGACATCTTGACGGCACGCACCACATGGTCTATAGCCTCCTGCTGTCCGTATATCTCGGCGCCGATGCGTTGGCTGAGGTCGCGCAGCGAGACGTTGCCCTGTTCGGTGAGCGCCTTGGCGTTGATCTTGCATGTGTGGCTGATGATGTCGGCTATGAGCGCCTTGTCCACCTTCTGGCGTCCGGGTGTCATCGGTTCTCCCTTCTTGTTGAGCAGTGGGTGTGTCTGCCGGTATGCTCCGGCGCGGTCGATGATGGTGATGGCCTTGTCGGGCAGGAAGCGGTCGACGATGAGTTTGTCGCTCTGCTCTACGGCATAGGCTATGGCTGCCTTGTCGTACCTGACGCCGTGGTGCGCCTCGTAGGTGTGTATGATTTCTTCGATGATCTGTATGGTGTCCTCGACCGACGGTTCGAGGATGTCTATCTGCTGGAAGCGCCTCACTATGCCCTTGCTCTTTGCCATGTGGCGGTTGTACTCGTCGTAGGTGGTGCTGCCGATGAATCGTATGTCACCAGCCTCGAGGTAGGGCTTGAGGATGTTGCCGGCGTCGAGCGAACTGTTGCCACTGCCTCCGGTGCCCATGATATTGTGTATCTCGTCGATGTAGCAGATGCAGTTGCCGCGTCGCTTCATCCCCTCCATTATCTCCTTCATTCGTTTCTCGAACTCGCCGTGATAGCTGGCTCCGGCAACGAGCGTTGCCATGTCGAGCATGTAAATCGTCGAGCCCTTGAGGCGTTCGGGGATGTCGCCCGAGGCAATACGGCGTGCCAGTCCGTATACCAGTGCCGTCTTGCCCACGCCAGCCTCGCCGACGTGCATCGCGTTGTTCTTGTCCTTCTGGCAGAGAATCTGTATGGTGGTGTCCAGTTCCTCCTCGCGTCCGACGAGAGGGTTGTGCCAGGCGAATGTCTCGGAGATGTTGGTCACCATTGCCTCCCATGGCTCCTTCTGCTTGGTTCCGGTTGCCTTCTGCTTCAGTTCGTTGATGGAACCGAAGAGGTTGCCGGCACTGCTGATCAGTTTCTGGAAGAGTTCCTCCTGAGTCAGGTTGGTCGTGTCAATCTTTATCTCCTTGATGATCTTTGTGCCCGTGGGCAGTTGGGTGTTGCCTTGCGGCAGGTGCTGCCTCAGCGGTTCGATGTCCTCGACATAGTATTCGAAGAGACTGTCGAACCACGAGTCGATGTCGTCGCCAAGATACTTGCGCAGCATGTGGCTGGCGTAGCTCGACTCGAGTTCGTAGATGTTGCTCAGAACCAAGGGTACGCTGATGGGGCCGTCCTGTCCCGCCTCGTCGTTGATCATCTCGATGAGGTTGAGCAATGCCACAGACAGTTCGGGCTGCTCCGTCTCGGGTATCTTGTCGATGTTGTCCATGTATTCCTTCAGTTCCTCGCGCATGGCGTTGAGAGGTACATTCTCGATGAGGCAGTAGGCGATGAACTCCTTCTGCCTGGCTATGCTGTCGAGCAGGTGTTCGGGAGTCACGAATTCGGAATTATTGCGCTTGGCAAGGTTCATCATCCGCTCCAGGGCATCCTTGGTGCGGCTGGTGCATAGGTCTGGGTTTATGTTTATTGTTATTTCGTCCATTGTAGTGTCAGATACGTTATTACTCCTCCTCGACAGTCAGCATCAGCGGAAAACCGTTCTGGCGCGCTTCGCGTGTGGCTTTCTCCCTCTTGCTGAGTGCTATGTCCTTGTGGTAGGTTCCTGCAACGGCCGAGCCTTCGCGGTCTACCTTCAGCATCAGTTCCTCGGCATCCTTGGCACTCTTGCGGAAGATGGTCATGAGGATGTGCACGACGAAATCCATTGTCGTGACGTCATCGTTGTGCATTATTACATTATACAGTCCGGGCTCTTTCTCTCGGAAAAGGATCCCTCTACTGTTGTTAGTCTGTGATTTTGCCATTCAATGATTATGTGTTGTTAAGGTTTTTCTAATGTTGTAAACAACGAGTTACCTGGAAAAGTAGTTGAATTATTGAACAGTTATGTTCGCAAATTTATGAAAAAGTTATCTGTTTCACAAAAATAACAGACAAATTATCCTATAATCCATCTTGAACCTGGCAGAAGACTCAGTAACTTGGTTGTTAGATAGCAACTTGCAAAGGTGCTGACGGCTATGCAGGGGATGGCAAGCGCGACGTGCATCATCGGTATGTAGATGCCCGAATACATCACCAGGAAGAACATGTGCATCAGGTACATGCCGTAGCTCAGACGGCTGATGTCGCGGATGAGGCCGTAGCCGGCAAGGGGCTTGGTTATGGTGCTTAGCATGAGGAACATGCCGAAGGTGAGCAGGATGACGTTGGGGGTACAGAAGCACCACGCTATCTCGACCACTGTCGGCTCCTGCTCCACACCGAGGTCTATCTGCAGATAAAAACTCAGGATGGTGGCTGCCGCACCAATGAGGACGCAGGGCAGACCGACAGCCAGGCGGCGGGCGATGCTCCAGCGTATGTGGAAACGCATGTAGTGACCCAGCACCAGATAGCCTATGTAGCCGGCAAAGGGGTAGAGGGCGTGGTAGGGGTTCCACCACACCTGACCGAACACCTGCATGCCCAGACGGTTAAAGAAGGGCAGGGTGGTGCTCAGCACGAAGAGGACAATCACCAGCAGTTCCTGGCGTGCCGACGCATGGCGAAGCCACGGCGACAGGATGGGGATGAGCAGATAAACGCTGAGCAGGGGATAGAGAAACCACATGTGACCGGCAGCACCGGGGAAGTTGAGGGGAATGTAAAGCAGGTCGCTCACCGCCTGACTCACCGTGGTGCCACCCCACAGCAGGGGCAAAGCACTGTAGAGAACGAGGAATGCCACCATCGGAGGCACTATGCGCAGCGCCCTGCGACGGAAGAACTCACCCCACGAATGGTCCTCGCGCATGGGACAGAGCAGGAAGGCCGAGGTAATCATGAACAGGGGTACGCTCATGCGGCAGAAACCGTCGATGAGCGACACCCACAGACGGGCATCCTCGCTGCTTATCTTACTCACCACGTCCACCATTTCCCCTGCAGGAGCACCCTCGGGCGCACACAGGTAGAAGTTTTCCGAGGCATGTACCAGCATCACCATCAGGCATGCCATCACACGTACATAATCAAGGAAGTAGATTCTTTTTTTCTCCATATTCTATCTTTATATAGTATCTCTCCATTTGCTCTTGCAAATATAAGCATTTCCTCTGCTTGTCAATGCAAAATCCTCTTTTTATCTTTCATAATTTGTCGATAATCGTCTTTATCTGCAGTCTTGAACGACCGATTTTGCACACGTCGACACAAGTTTGTGCAATAATTTGCGTTTGTTCAAGGATTTTTTTGTAACTTTGCAGTCGACAACGAGAAAGGTAAAAAGAAACAGAATAATAAATCAATAGGAAAATGTACAACTTACTTAAAGGAAAGAAGGGCATCATCTTCGGTGCTCTCAATGATCAGTCGATAGCTTGGAAAGTGGCAGAACGTGCCGTTGAGGAGGGTGCCCAGATCGTGCTCACCAACACCGCCGTTGCCATTCGCATGGGAACCCTTGACGAACTGGCAGAGAAGACCAAGGCGGCAGCCGTCATCCCTGCCGATGCAACAAGTGTGGCTGACCTCGAAAATCTCTTCGAGGAGGCTCAGAAGGCTCTCGGTGGCAAGATAGATTTTGTTCTCCACTCGTGCGCCATGTCTGTCAACATGCGCAAGAAGCGTACCTACGACGATCTCGACTACAGCTACCTCGACAAGACTCTCGACATCTCTGCCATCTCTTTCCACAAGATGATTCAGGTGGCCAAGAAGATGGACGCCATCTCTGAGGGAGGTTCTATCGTGGCTCTCACATACGTGGCAAGTCACCGCACTTTCTTCGGCTACAACGATATGGCAGATGCCAAGGCACTGCTCGAGTCCATCACCCGTTCGTTCGGCTACATCTACGGTCGCGAGAAGGCTGTACGCATCAACTGCGTCTCACAGTCGCCAACCATGACCACAGCCGGTGGTGGCATCAAGGGTTTCGACGGTATGCTCGACTTTGCCGACCGCATGTCGCCCCTCGGCAATGCCAGTGCCGACGACTGTGCCGACTACTGCATCACCCTCTTCTCCGACCTCACCAAGAAGGTCACCATGCAGACCCTCTTCCACGATGGCGGTTTCTCGAACATGGGTATGTCACTGCGTGGCATGGAGCAGTACTCCAAGTCATTCGTTGCCGAAAACACCGACGAGAACGGACACATCATCTACGGCTAATCCCCATTCGTCGGGAAGTCTGCGGACCCCATGTTCGTCGGTAAACTTACGGCAAGTCCTTTACTTGTCAGCGAATTCACGGCAAGTATTCCAACAGATTCACCTACAAACATTCATTGTTTCAATGAAATCACATACAAACATTCATTGTTCTAATTAAATTACATACAAACATTCATTTGTCAGTAAGTAATAATTATGCTCGTCCCAACATCAAGGGTCGAGCATTTTTTTCTTCAAATTATTGTTATTAAGAATAATATCCATATCTTTGCGTAGAATAATGATTCTGACGATATGATTAGGAGGATTGCCTTGTTCTGTATACTTATGTATCCATGCGTGTGCGATGCATCCCCAGAAGAGCCCTCAGACACTGTGCAGTCTCCGGTCCTCTCCCAGTCCCAGGCTGCCTTTACCAGTAAGAACACCCCGGTCCTCTCCCAGTTCCAGGCTGCCTTTACCGGTAAGAACACCCCGGTCCTCTCCCAGTCCCAGGCTGCCTTTGCCAGTAAGAACACCCCAGGCTTATGCTTATGCACTTCTTCGGCATTCTTGCCGAAGCACCAACCATCCCCGCGTCGAGTCGACCCGTCAGGCAACACAGGCGACATGGAGTGGGACGGATGGGACAACGAGTCCGGTGCTGTCAGCATATGCGATGTATCGTTTTTGGTTCAAAAGATGTTCGCTTCTGCCAGAGGGGTAAAGCCTGCGTGCAGCATCCTGTCCTCCTCTTCCTCATACCGTCAATCCTCATTCACAACTAATTAAGCACACAATACACATGGAAAACGTAAAAAGACTTGGTGGTTTAATGCTCGGTTTACTGCCTTTGGCAGCATCTGCTCAAACACAAAAACCCAACATCATCTGGCTCATGGCCGACGACCTTGGATACGGTGACATCTCATGCTATGGAGCTACACGCATCCAGACGCCAGCCATCGACAACGTGGCACGCAGCGGACTACGATTCACGGACATGCATGCCTGTGCAAGTACCAGTACGCCAAGCCGTTACGGCATCCTTACCGGTGAGTATCCCTTCCTTCATCCAGGCACTGACGTGGCTGCTGGTAACGCCGGTACCATCATCTATCCCAGTCAGTTCACCCTGGCAGATGCCATGAAGAGTGCGGGCTATCGCACCGGTGCCTTCGGCAAGTGGCATCTTGGCCTTGGCAGCAAGACCGGTCAGCAGGACTGGAACAAGCAGCTCGACGTGGCTCTCGACAGTCTCGGCTTCGATTACAGCTACATCATGGCGGCAACGTCCGACCGTGTACCTTGTGTGTTCATCGAACAGGGGCACGTGGCAAACTACGACCCGTCTGCACCCATCGAGGTCAGTTATCGCCAGAACTTCGAGGGTGAACCGACAGGTCAGTCCAACCCCGAACTTCTCACCAAACTGCGTCCGAGCCACGGTCACGACATGAGTATCGTCAACGGCATCAGTCGCATCGGTTATATGAAGGGCGGTGGTTCGGCATTGTGGCGCGACGAGGACATTGCCGACAGCATCACCGCCCATGCACTGCGTTGGATGGGTGAGGGTAGCAAGGATGCTCCTTTCTTCATGTACCTCTGTACCAACGACATACACGTGCCACGAATGCCTCATGAGCGTTTCCGTGGCAAGAGCCCTATGGGACTGCGTGGCGAGGCGATCTTTTCGCTCGACGAAACGGTGGGTGCTATCACTCACGCTCTCGATTCGCTCGGCATTCGCGAGAATACTCTCCTTATCATCACCAGCGACAACGGACCGGTTCTCGATGACGGTTATCAGGACAATGCCACAGAGCTGGCAGGTTCTCACAACCCCTCCGGTCCATTCCGTGGAGGCAAGTACAGTGCCTTCGAGGCTGGCAGTGTCGTGCCCTTCATCGTCAGTTGGCCGGGCCATGTCAAGGCAGGCGAGAGCAGTGCCCTCGTCAGTCAGGTGGATGCCATGTCTACGCTTGCCCATATCGCTGGCGTCACACTTCCCGAGAACGCAGCGCCCAGCAGTATGAATATGGCAGATACCTGGTTAGGACAATCTTCGCAGTCACGTCCCTACGCAGTCAAGATGGCAGCCAACCACACCCTTGTCCTTCGCAAGGACAACTGGAAATACATCTCCCCAAGCAACGGAGGTCCGATGATTCCATGGGGACCGAAGATAGAGACCGGCTACCTCTCCACACCCCAGCTCTTCGACATAACCAAGTCCTCGTACGAAGAAACCAGTGTCGCATCACAGCATCCCGATGTAGTCACCGATTGCCAGCAGATCATCAATCAACTGAAGAAATAGTCACACTCTCCTTATTCTTCCCCTCTACGCTCTCGCGCGTATGTGCGCATACGCGGTAACCGAAGAGGACCTGCTTAACCACTGTCGCCTACGCTCTTGCGCACATACGCGCATACGCGAATATATAATAAGGTGTCCTTCTCTCCATTCTTTTGGCGAACCGACTTTTTATGCTAAAAAACACATTTTCTTTGTAAAAAGTTGTAGAAACGTTTGGTGGGTTTGGATATTTGTCGTACCTTTGCATCCGCAAACGAGAAACAAGCGGTCGTCGAGCCATTCGGAGCCATCCGGTTCCGGTTTCACCTCGGAAGGCCGTTGTTCTTTTCTGCCCTCTTGCGAGAGGCGGTTCTGCTGCCCCGCATGAAGGAAAAGTTCTTTGACATATTTCCATAGACAAGAAATTGTAGTACAAGAAACGATATTCCTGTCATGTCCGTCAAGGTCAGAGGACAGGGCACACGATGCCCCCTCCGTCTTACGCAGCGCATGGCACAGGAATACAGAGCGAACCGTCATTCCATTACAGGGAATGAGACAGCAGGTCAGGAATCGCTTGATTGCGCATATCTTCTTTAATCAGACAAACCGGCATGCGGACACGGGTTCCGTTTTCCGAAGCTCGGCTTCGGAACAGACACTCCCCTCATGCCAAAGAAAAAGATATTGTACAATGAAGAGTTTGATCCTGGCTCAGGATGAACGCTAGCTACAGGCTTAACACATGCAAGTCGAGGGGCAACATGGGGTCAGCTTGCTGACCCTGATGGCGACCGGCGCACGGGTGCGTAACGCGTATCGAACCTGCCCCTATCTCAGGGATAGCCTTGCGAAAGTAAGATTAATACCTGATGGTTTCCTTTTGCCGCATGGCATTTGGAATAAAGATTTATCGGATAGGGATGGTGATGCGTGGGATTAGGTAGTAGGCGGGGTAACGGCCCACCTAGCCGACGATCCCTAGGGGTTCTGAGAGGAAGGTCCCCCACACTGGAACTGAGACACGGTCCAGACTCCTACGGGAGGCAGCAGTGAGGAATATTGGTCAATGGCCGAGAGGCTGAACCAGCCAAGTAGCGTGAAGGATGACAGCCCTATGGGTTTTAAACTTCTTTTGTCAGGGAATAAATTGGTCCACGTGTGGACCTTTGCATGTACCTTTCGAATAAGCATCGGCTAATTCCGTGCCAGCAGCCGCGGTAATACGGAAGATGCGAGCGTTATCCGGATTTATTGGGTTTAAAGGGAGCGTAGGCGGGCTGTTAAGTCAGCGGTCAAATGTCAGGGCCCAACCTTGGCATGCCGTTGATACTGGCGGCCTTGAGTTCACACAAGGAAGGTGGAATTCGTCGTGTAGCGGTGAAATGCTTAGATATGACGAAGAACTCCGATTGCGAAGGCAGCCTTCTGGGGTGTAACTGACGCTGAGGCTCGAAAGTGCGGGAATCAAACAGGATTAGATACCCTGGTAGTCCGCACCGTAAACGATGGATGCTCGTTATGGGCGACACACAGTCCGTGACCAAGCGAAAGCATTAAGCATCCCACCTGGGGAGTACGCCGGCAACGGTGA
>CAMAFX010000074.1 GCA_945833925.1 uncultured Prevotellaceae bacterium | reverse complement strand
TTGGTTAACATGCCTGGTGGGCTATCCACGGACTTCCGCACCTGAGCCAAAAAAAGACTTGTATACCACTTGGCTTTACATAGTATTTATGAAGCATGCATACCAAAGATTTATTCTTAGTGATTTTGTTTCTTTTCAATTGTCTTGTCTCTGTAGGGCAATCCCAGAGTGGTGAATCCAAAAACAGACTCTTGTCATTTCCACCCGAGGTTGTCATGGACACGAGCAGGTTGGAGTGCATCTACGACTATCAGGTGAAGGATACCATTCTGAAGAGTTGGTATAGGAGTGAGATGGTGTTGCTGCACGGCAAGCATTACTCTGCGTATATGGACTATCAGACGTACAGATATGATTCTATTCTTGCTACCGTAGATAAGACACAACTAACCTGGGGAGAATCGAAAAGACTGCAGAAGGCTCATGGCATATTTACCACAACAAACTCATTGTTCAGTATAATAAGAGACAATTATACAAGCACAATGCAAGTGTTTGACAAGGTAATGATAGACAGATTTGTCTATTCTGATTCTGTTCCTGACTTGAAATGGGCACTCGTAGATACGACATACGAGGTTTGTGGATACGTGTGTCATAAGGCCACCACCCATTTCAGGGGCCGTGACTGGATTGCATGGTATTGTGATGTTCCCGTGAATGCAGGACCATGGAAATTCAGTGGTCTTCCAGGTTTGATACTTGCCGTTTATGACACCTCGAAGAGTCAGTGCTTCATAGCCAACACTATCAGAAAGGGTAACAGCGCCATTGTGATGAAAGACCGCAAAGAGTTCAAGACAACTCGTGAGCGGTTCAATAAGGCTTTGAGGGAGTACAACGAGAATCCAGCGGAGATGTTTGAAAGGGCTGGTCTTATGCCTACCGTAGTGAATGAGGAAGGAGATGTGAATCCTCCTTACAGACGTTTGTTTTTCAACCCTATAGAATTGGAGTAGAATGGTTTTCCTATACAAAAAAACGTTATGCTGAAACACATATCAGTTTTCTTTCTACTGCTGATGTTCGCGCTATGCTGTCATGCTCAGGAAGTGTTGAGCGGAGTGGTTGTTGACGATAATGGGGGGCCATTACCTTCCATTGTCGTCAAATTATATGATGGTGTTAGCATGACAGTGCTGAACTATGTCATCACAGACGAGAAGGGTCACTACAGTATAGAGGTGAAAGGAAAAAGCAACAGTTTGCTTCTGCGATACACAGCCATGGGGTTCAGGCAAGAAGAGCATAGGGTCGGGAAACTGGGTGATCAGGGTCGCATCGTGCTAAAGGAGGAAGAGACAGAACTCAGAGAGGTGTCGGTAAGAGCGAAACCTGTTACCACGCATGGAGACACCATCAACTACAACGTGGCAAGACTCAAGGAAAAGAATGACCGGAATATAGAGGATGTCATCAAGAAAATACCTGGTGTGGAAATAGAAGGCAGTGTCATCAAGTACAACGGCAAGCCCATCAACAAGTTCTATATCGAAGGAGTAGATATGCTTGGAGGTAGGTATAATCTGGCGTCAAAGAACATTGATGCTGATGACATTGTCACTGTGAGTGTGTACCAAAACCACCAACCAAAACGCGCCTTGAAAGACATCGTGCTATCCGACCAGGCCGCGCTCGACCTGAAACTTAGAGAGCAACGCATGCTGAAGCCCATCGGCAACGTGAAAGCAGGCATTGGGTATGGTGATGAGGCTCTTTGGATGGCAGAAGCCTTCACGCTGATGGTTGCCCCGCAGAAGCAGTTTCTCGTTGCGGGAAAAGCAAACAACGTGGCACAGTTCTACACTGAAGAGACAGCGGACAACTTCAGTGAAGCGACCGAACTCCGTCCCTTGGTGGCAGGCAAACTTCAGCCAGTATTGACGGGCACCTCCTATGTGCCAGCCACAAGAACCCGCACCAACCGTTCCGGTTCATGCACGTACAACTCTGCACATAGGCTGGCACAGGATGCACACCTTACAGTCAATGCGGGATACAACTATTGCCGCATGGGCATCCGTCAAGACAAGCGTACCATCTACTGGTTGTCGGATGATAAAGACGTTGTCGTGGACGAGAACAGCCAGAGCCGTGCCGATATTCATCAAGGATGGATGTCAGTTGCATTTGAAAGCAACAAGAACACACACTACGTCAAGGAACACTTGAAGATGGAAGGGGAGTTGAGTGGCTATAAGGACTGGCTGACCGGCAACAGTCCCATAACGCAGAAAATAGCGTCGGGCAACTACCTTCTCACCAACAACATTGAAACAGTCTGGCGCAAAGGCAATTCTGCCTTCAATCTGCTCTCCACTACTACTTTCGGCAGCACTCCACGAAATCGTCTGACTACCATGAATCCTACCACAAACGACTCTCTCCTCATCAGCCAGGACATAGAGGGATTGAAGTTTCACACGCAGGAATCATCTTCCTTTTCGTGGGTGCTCTCGCGTGTGGCAACCTTTGCACTGAACGCTTCGTTTACGGCTGATTACGATTGCATGGATGCCCATCTGAAGCGGTCTGTTGAGGATGAACGAATGCGCTATGGTGGCTATACTCTGAAGACAGAAGTGACACCCACAATCTCCTTGTCAGCTGGCAATGTAGGGGCAACACTGGGCCTTGTCGGTGAACTTGACAACCTACACTACAAGAATCTGTTGGATGGTGTGCGATATGACTACGACAAGCCACAGGCTGGTGTGCGTGTCTCGTTCAGTTACAAGATGCGGCAGATGTTGAGAATGTCGCTTGGAGCCAGTTACATGCGTTCGCTGGGCAATATGCTGGACTACATTACACAGTCGGTCTATACAACCTATCGTGATAGGAGAGAGTTGGGCACGGGTCTGCTAAACATGCGCGACAAGACGTCAGCCAACATAGGGCTGAATTACCGCAACGTACTCAATGGCGTTAATGCCAGTGCCATGGTCACCTATCAATATATTCACGGAAATGTGACGAGTGGAAGTGTTGTGACAGCCCAGCAGACGCAAAACATTCATGAGGCATCTGGCAACAATGCCGTCCAGTGGATAGGGGCAGCACGTTTGTCTCGTAACCTTTATGATTGTCACACAGTCCTTTCACTGACAGGCGATGTTTTCGTCAACCGTCAAGAGTTGCTTCGCCAGAGTCGTTTCTGCAAGATAAGCAACAACATATACAGCGTGGAAGGCAGCGTCAGGTCATCGGTGTTCCGTCGTTATGCGTTGTTGGATTTCAGTGCTCGTTACACGCTGTCTACTCAGCACCTAAGTCTGTCGAATGGCATAACGAGAAACAATGATTTCAGTCTAAATGGAGGTGTAACGGTTTTCCCATGCACAAATTTAGGCGTGTATGTCCGTGCCAACAGTACTTTTGTGCAGGTGCCCACTGCCACAGGCACGTGTTACAGCCGTTGTATGTATCTTGACGCAGGAACGCAGTATTCCTTTGGCAAGTTTGAAGTGGAATTGTCTGCACACAACCTTACCAACCGCAAGCAATACCATTTGCGACAATTTACTTCATGCGACATTTACGATTATATATACTATCTTCGTCCCCTTGAGGCTACGGTTTCAATAAAGTATAATTTCTAATTGTTTTTGTCAAGAAAAAGTCGTAAATTTCTTTCTCCGTTTCAGTTTTATTGACTAACTTTGCGTGCAAAGTTTGGTTTTATTGAACCAAAAACGCACAAAAACATACAAAAACATTAAACGTTCAGAGGACTAAAAACGATGAAAGTGCTTACAGAGAAAGAGAACAAGAAGATAACAGATAGAAAGTGTGCCGAATATTTGCTAGTCTCAGATATTTGTGTACTCTCTCTCTCTCTCTCTCTCTCAGGAATAACGTATTATTAGACATAGTGAAAACTCCAGGGCTGGAGGCGTACTGCGGTATGCCTTCAGCCTTTTGCGTATATATAAACTATAAACATAATAACAACAAACAATTATGAGAAAGATTCTCTTTTCATTATTCCTGTGTATTGCGTGCACGATGCAGGCGCAGGAGATTCTGGTTGGCGACATGAACGATGACAACCAGTTGAGTATGGGCGACGTATCGACCCTCGTAAACACCATCCTCGGCAAGACACCGGCACGCACCGTCAAGGCGTGCAGTTGCGACCCTCTCACTGCTGACAACAGTGCGATTGTCGGCACATGGCGCACCATGACAGGCACAGAAATCACCTTCGAGGCCGACGGCAGTTGCTCGCTCGGCGAGGGTTATACCTACGAGTACCGCCCCATGCAGGGCTGCATACTTATCAACGACGAGACGAACAAGATTGTTAAGATCTACAACCTCTACCGTGCCGACAGCACCTACCTTGTGCTTGGCGAGGTGGGCGGCACCAAGGGTTTCGAGTACTACTACAGCTCGTCGGTGTTCGTGTCTTCAATAACCCTCTCGAACACTGAGGTCACTCTGAATACAGGCAAGACCTTCCAGCTCTCTGCCACCATTACTCCATCAACAGCATCAGGTGTCACCCTCGTATGGGCAAGTTCTGACCCAAGCGTTGCCACAGTCAGCAACACCGGTCTCGTTACAGCCACCGACAAGGAAGGCACTGCCACCATCACCGCCACCATAGCCGGCACAACCCTCGTTGCATCAACAGAGGTAACAGTAAGCTCAAAGCCAGCCCACGAGTACGTTGACCTCGGCTTGCCAAGCGGTACCCTTTGGGCGACTTGCAACATCGGTGCCGAGAATCCTGAAGACTACGGAGACTATTTCGCCTGGGGCGAGACGAAAGGTTACAACAGTGGTAAGACAATATTCGATTGGGAATACTACAAGTGGTGTTCAAACAAAGATTGGACAGGTATGACCAAGTACACATATCCAGATAACCAGACTGATGGCATTTGGTACAGTGGCAGTACATTCATTGGTGACAACAAGACAGAGCTTGATCCCGAGGACGATGCTGCATATGTCAACTGGGGCAGCGAGTGGCGCATGCCGACAAGAGCTCAGCAGGATGAGTTGCGCAACACCTCTTACACTACCTGGACCTGGACAACGATGAATGGCAAGAATGGTTACAAGGTATCCAAGAAGAGTGACAGCAGTGTATATATTTTCCTGCCTGCTGCTGGCTGCCGCTACGACAGCAGCCTCAACAGTGCAGGCAGCAACGGTTACTACTGGTCGCGTTCGCTCGATACGAGCTACAGCTACTTCGCGTACTACCTCTACTTCCATTCGGGCAATTTTGATTGGAACGACTACAATCGTTACTACGGTCGGAGCGTTCGTCCCGTGTTTGCTAAGTAATTTACCATTCCGGACGAAACGAATAGAAACACGAAAATAAAAAGCAGAATCTTGATTGTTGTGGGTGCGGAGGTCACGGGCGCCCGCAGGCGCCGTAAAGCGTGACCACCGGACCCACAGCAGTCAAGATTTAATAAAAGAAACAGAAGAAGAAAGTATCAAATAAAAGAACAGCAGAAATGGCTTCGTTAAAGGATATTCTTCTGATGCATAACAGACAAGATGGCGTGCTGACCACGATGGTTGGCACGCCATTGCTATAAGGGAATATACACCTTTCTCACCCTTTCTTCAATTTCCCACGATAACATTTAACTCGTAGGAAAGATAGGAAACATAGGAAATCTTTCTCACCATTTCTTCAACAGTATTAACCAAAAACGCACAAAAACGGCTGTTTAGCAAAACAATTCGTGTTCTTTTGTGGCACCCCGGCGTGGTGTATTGCGCTTCTCATCCACTTTTCTTCCACTTTTTGTCAAGAAAAAGAGGGAGATAATTCATTTTCTTGAAAAAAAACTATATTTTTGTGATGCGTTATGCTACGTGACTGGGTCGGGACTCTGTGCCTCAGGACACTCCCGGCTCATACTACTGTTAGAACGTAAAACTCTAAGATAAAACAAAATAATGCAGTTACGAAAGTTCTTTCTTCTTTCAGCGCTTGTCCTCTGCTCGGCATGCGCCATAGCAGAAGAGGTCAGGTTCACCTCGCCCGACGGCAGACTTAACGTGCAGGTCTCCACTGATGGTGGCAGACTGCAGTACAGTGTCAGCGAAACCATACAGGGCACCGAGAGTGTCTATGCCGTCAACAGCATCGGCATGCAGTTCGAAGGCGTCAAGGAAGGCAAGTACCTCAAGCCGTCGAAGGTGAAGAGGGTGGGCGAGAGTTTCAAGGCTCTCAACTACAAACTTTCCGATTTCAGGGACGAATACAACGTGGTGGAGATGCGCAACAGCAACGGCATCAACGTCGAGTTCCGCGCCTATAACAGTGGTGTGGCATACCGCTTCTTCACCACACGCTTTGGCAAGAAGGAATGGAGGGTGAATGTCGAGCAGGCAGAGTTCCGCTTCACCTCCGACCACGTGGCATACCTGCCTTACTCCACCAACGAGAAGAACCCCAAGGCTATGGCTTTCCAGGCCACCTACGACGTGGCTCCGCTCTCGCAGAGCAAGTCGCTCGAGGCGTTCCTGCCAGCCACCGTCGACTGCCGTACAGCCAAGGTCACCATCATGGAGACCGATGTCGAGGCATATCCCGGCATGTTCCTCCTCCACAAGTCGGGCAAGGGCGCCATGGCTCCTTACGCCGACAAGACGCTCGAGGGTCTGGTGGCAGACTTCGCACGCTATCCCAAGACGTTCGACTACTACCCTTGGCGAGTGCAGAAATATGTCAAGGAGACAGAAGACTTCATCGCATGTGGCAAGGGTGACCGCACCTTCCCATGGCGCATACTCGCCATAACGCACAGCGACACCGAGATGCCCGTCAACACGCTTGCCTACCAGTTGGCATCGCCGTCCCGAATCGGTGGCGACCTGTCGTGGATACGCCCAGGCAAGGTGGCCTGGGACTGGTGGAACGACTGGGGCATCTCGGGCGTTCCCTTCAAGGCAGGCATCAATCAGGACACCTACAAGTACTATATCGACTTTGCTTCAAGACAGGGACTCGAGTACGTGGTGCTCGACGAGGGATGGTACGAGCCCAAGAGCGGTGACATGCTTACCGTCATCCCCCAACTCAACCTCCCCGAACTCGTGGACTATGCACGTGGCAAGGGCGTGGGCATCATCCTCTGGACAGTCTTCAACGTGCTCGACCGCCAGCTCGAGGAGAGTTGCGAGACTTATTCGCGCATGGGCATCAAGGGTTTCAAGGTCGACTTCCTCGACCGCTACGACCAGGAGGGTGTCGACATGATCTACCGCATTGCCGAGCGCTGTGCCAAGAGCCACCTGATGCTCGACTACCATGGCATCTTCGCTCCTCAGGGCATCACGCGCACCTATCCCAATGTGGTCAACTTCGAGGCTGTCTTCGGAATGGAGGAGGTGAAGTGGACCGAGCGCGAAACCGTCACCGTCGACGGACGCAACGTCAACCAGCCGTCCAAGGATATGCCTCTCTACGACGTAACCTTCCCCTTCATACGCGGTATGGTGGGCTCTACCGACTTCACGCCTGGCGGTATGCGCAATGCCACCAAGGCTGACTTCCAGCCTGTCTACAACAATCCAATGACTATGGGTACACGATGCCATCAGATGGCACACTACATCGTGCACGAGAGTCCTCTCACCATGCTTGCCGACAACCCGACCGCATATATGCGCAACCAGCGATGCACCGACTTCATCAGCACCCTGCCCACCGTCTTCGACCGCATGCTCTGCACTCAGGGCGAGATGGGTCGCTACATCGTCATCGCACGCCAGAAGGGCGACCGCTGGTATCTTGCCGGCGAGACCAACTGGGATGCTCGCACCCTGCAACTCGACCTCTCCTTCCTGCCCGAGGGCGACTACCAGATGGAGCTCTTCCAGGACGGTCCCAATGCAGGCAAGGATGCCACCGACTACAGTGTCGTCTCTCGCACCGTCAGCCGCACCACGCGTCTTGACGTGGCAATGGCTTCCGGTGGAGGTTTCGCTATGAAATTGCAGAGGAAGTGAGAGCTATGAGTCGCTTTTCCTTGCAAAAATCAAAATTAATATGGAAAAATTTGGTTTGCTGAGAAAAAGTAACTACCTTTGCACTCGCAAATCAGGGGTATGGTGCCATAGCTCAGTTGGTAGAGCAAAGGACTGAAAATCCTTGTGTCCCCGGTTCGATTCCTGGTGGCACCACATTTGGTGGGTGGAATGCTTGATCTGGCTGTAATTTCAGCCGATTGAGCATTCTTTTTTTTGTGCCATCGCAGTCAGTCACCGCCCTCGGTAGAGAGGGCTTGAGGTGGATGCGCGTTGCAATGTAAGATATTTTCGGAATCAGGATGAACGTTCGGAAGTGCGTGTTGGGGTGCTTTGGGGTAAAGAAATGGAAGGTGAAGAGGCGCAGAGAGTGGGCTTGACGGAAGAAAATTAAGAGACGTATCTGTTTGTATTACAGTGTCTTGCGTCTTTAATTACAGAGGCGGTAGACGACTGAAAAAATCACGCAGCATGATTTACAAAATCACGCAGCGTGATTTCGAAAATCTCGGTGCGTGATTTCGAAAATCTCGGTGCGTGATTTGGTCCATTCACGCACCGAGATTTTTTTGTTGACCGAGCGTAGTTGTTCAAAGGTTGCTTTGTGTCAAGATAATTCGTATTGCGCGAACTCGAAACAGTATTCACCAAAAACGCACAAAAACGCACAAAAATAATTTCTCTTTTTCTTTCCTACGACTTTTATGGTTAGAGGAAATCTTTCTCACCCTTTCTTCCATTTCTCACGATAAGATAAAGCTCGTAGGAATACTGCCTGAGATTTTACCAGAGATGTTTTATTGTTTCTCCTCGGTTTGTTCATTCTGTTATTGATAAGAGATTAACCTAAGAGAAACGAGGACAAACGATAACGGTATAACGACTCGGGATTTTTTTTTGTCTGTTTTTTATGTTTTCTTTTGTGTTAATTCAAAAAATATTTAATTTTGCATAATTCAAAGAGAGATGGATATGAACACACGAACAATTTTTAATCCTGCGCAACAATATATGTTGCAACTTATGGCAGACGTCAAGGATGACAAGACGTTGTGTGAGATACGCGACCTTCTGTCATTGTATTTTGCAGAAAAAGCATTATCGGTCATAGACAAGCGTTGGGATGAAGGAGAGTTGAGTCAGGAGGTTATGAACAAATGGCTTAACGATCATCAACGCACGCCTTATCTTTAAGATAGTGTTGTTAATGGAGAAATACGTTATTGATACTAATTGTCTGGTAGGCACTTTCTCTAGGAAGAACGAGTTCTATGTCATTTGGGAGAAGTTCTTCGCAGGGAAGTTTGTATTGTGTGTATCTAACGAGATTCTTTCAGAGTATGAGGAAATACTTGCACAAAAGCATGGAAGTGAAGTTGCTTCAAATGTCATAAAAGCAATCTTGTATAATAGCAATGTGGAGAAGGTAGATGTACATTATCATTTTAATCTCATTGTATCTGATCCAGACGACAATAAGTTTGTAGATTGTGCAATAGCAGCCAACGCAAGATTAATAGTGACTAATGACCATCATTTCGATGTGCTGAACACTATCCCTTTCCCACATGTGGAAGTTGCGAATATAGTCTCGTTCGTTAATCTTCTATCTTCTTTTTGAATCCTAAAAACTTTATTCGAAGTAAAACGACACTTGCTCGGTTTACTACTACTAAAATTGTTCCTTGTTTCTCCTCGGTTTCCTCGGTTTGTTCATTCTGTTTCGCTTAGATTGATTCTTTTCATGATTTCGTTTTTTAACGCGAAATAAGCGTGAATTTTCTTGGGATATGCACGAAATCCAACTAAAACTCGCTTTTTTTTATGTGTTTTAGTCGGATTTCGTGCATATTTTAGAATTTCTCACCGTTTCTTCAATTTCCCACGATATGATTTAATTCGTAGGAAAGAGAG
>CAMAFX010000073.1 GCA_945833925.1 uncultured Prevotellaceae bacterium | reverse complement strand
TGGCTTGCTTATCAGCTCGTCACCTTACTGCAACCAAATCAGGAACCATTCTTTGACAGTATCATCGTGGTTACTGACCGTGTGAACCTCGACAAGCAGATACGTGATAACATCAATGCATTCCAGCGATTGAGTAATCTTGTGGGATGGGCAGATAAGTCAGGAACGCTCCGTGAACTTTTGACAGGAGGGAAAAAGATAATCATTAGTACCATCTTCAAGTTCTCGTTCATCCTCGATGAAATTGGAAGTTCATTGAAGGACAAGCGTTTTGCCATAATCATAGATGAAGCACACAGTAGCCAGAATGGATCGCTGTCCGCTAATCTTGCTACAGGTATATCAGGAAACGCAACACCTGTCATTCCATTGAAGACTGGTGGTCACACTTACGAAGAAGATAGTTATCCATCAATGGTAGCTAATAACTCTGACGTTACCTATGGTGAACCAGAGGACATTGAAGACAAGATTCACCGAATAATAAAGGGAAGGAAGATGGCAAAGAATGCCAACTACTACGCCTTTACCGCTACACCAAAGAACAAGACCCTGGAAATGTTCGGTGATAAGGTGGAACGCATAAATGAGGAACCTCTCTACATTCCTTTCCACGAATACACCATGAAGCAAGCCATTGAGGAAGGTTTTATCCTCGATGTGCTGAAGAATTATACACCTTATTCTTCTTATTATCGTGTATTGAAGGCTGTCGAAGACGATCCTGAATACGATAAGAAGAAGGCATTGGGTAAGATTCGTGCATACGTGGAGCGTCAGCCTGAAACTATTGAGCAGAAAGCAGAAATCATTGTGGAGCACTTCTTGAAGAAGGTCTATATGAAGATTGGTGGCAAGGCTCGTGCCATGGTGATAACCAGCAGTATTGAGCGAGCCATCGAGTACTACAAGGTGATTACAAAGATGCTTGAAGAGCGCAACAGTCCTTACAAGGCTATTGTGGCATTCACGGATAAGGTAATTAACGGCAAGGTTGTTACCGAATCAGAGCTGAACGGTTTCCCATCTGCCGAGATAGAACAGCGTGTTGAGCAGGAACCATATCGCTTCCTAATTGTAGCGGATAAGTTCCAGACTGGTTATGACCAGCCATTGCTGCATACCATGTATGTGGATAAGCAGATTAGTGACTTGAAGGCAGTGCAGACACTTTCACGTCTGAACCGCTGCCATCCAAAGAAACAAGATACCTTTGTCCTTGACTTTGCCAATGACCCAGAAATGATTCGCCTGTCATTCCAGAGGTATTACAAGACAACAATCCTCGAAGGAGAGTCTGATGTGAACAAACTCAATGACCTCACCGAGACAATAGAGGCATTCAACTTTTACACCCAGGATGATGTTGACCAAGTGGCAACACTCAAACTGATGGGAACAGACGAAGACCGTCCAAAGATAGACTCTGTCATTGATGCCGTTGTGGTACGCTTCAAGACGGAACTCAATGAGGATGAGCAGATAAAGTGTAAGAGTGCCATCAAGAACTTCAAGCGCTGCTACCCTTATTTCTCTGCTATCATGCCGTATGAGAGTCCAGAATGGGAAAAGCAGTTTGTCTTCTATTCCCTTCTGGTCAAGAAGTTGCCAAAGCTGAAGATTGATGACTACACAGATGGCTTACTCGATGACATCGACTTTGACAAGTACCGCATCGTGAAGGAAGAAGAACGTGCCATCGTTCTTGAAAACGAAGATACCAACGTCAAGCCAATCCCTGTAGGAACTGGTGGAGGTAAGCCACAGCCAGAGATGGATGCCTTGTCAAGTATCGTGAAGGACTTCAACGACACCTACGGCAACATCGAGTGGAAGAATCGTGACGAAGTACAACGTCAGATCGAGGAGCTGCCAGCTCGCATTGCCACAAGCGTTGACTTTGCGAATGCTGTTCGTAATGGCGACAAACAGGTAGCACAGATAACCTTCAATGATGACATCATCAACATCGTCGCTGCAATGCTGGAGGAAAAGACAGAGTTCGTACAAACGTACTTTGCAAATCCAGACTTCCAGAACTTTGTGAATGCAAGGGTGTTCCAAGCTGCGGTGAGTCAGATTTCTGTTCAAAGATTGTAAAAAAAAGAGGCTTACCATTTCTTCAATTTCTCACGAAAATATAAAACTCGTAGGAAATATAGGAAACAAAGGAAATTCTTTCTCACCCTTTCTTCAATTTCTCACGATATAAAAGACTCGTAGGAAATGTAGGAAACAAAGGGTATTTCACATAAAAATGTGCAGAGGGGTAGAAAAAAATGAGATTTTGCCATTCAACCTCGCCTAACACGCACACCTTCAACACTTTGCACTTGTCTCATTTGTGAGACAAACATGAGACAAACATGAGACAAATGAGACAAATGCAAGGCTGTAGAAACATAAAAATTAGGTTAATACTAAACAACTACACAAAAGTATAAATATCAAACCACATAACAACAATTCTGTCCGCACACGGACACAAAACATCTTGAACTTTACTAACCAGACTGTCGCATCACTCGAAATGTCGGATGAACCAAAAAAACGTTATAATCTTGCCATATAAACGAGAAATTTATTTTTTTTGAAAGAAAATACACCATTTTAACAAAATTTTGTCTACTTTACCATAATTATATTACCTTTGCAGTAACAAGAATATTCATACATCCAACATACAATGATTAAAGAATACAACAAGATTGCCATCATTACGGAAGACGAAGAAATAACGTATTCGCAACTTTTGATGCACATTAACCGTTTCTCCCAGTTCACACCCAAGGGCGAAAGGACAAAGTGCATCATCTTCAGCGAAAACCGCAAGGGATGGATTTACGCATTCTTCTCTGTTTGGCAGAACAAAGGCATAGCAATTCCTGTTGATGCCACGTCGACGGTTGACGACCTGGCATACATCATCAAGGACTGCTCGCCCGAATTCATATGGACATCGGTGTCAAGAGCAGACACAGCAAACGAAGCCATCAAGAAGGCCGGCGCCAGCACCCAAGTGCTGCTTATCGACGAATACGAGAGCAGAGAGGCACAGGGCGCAAAGGCAAAGATAGAGTTCGACAAGAACGACACAGCAGTCCTGATCTACACGTCAGGCACTACCGGTTCGCCCAAGGGCGTAATGCTGTCATTCAGCAATCTGTATTCGAACATGGCTGGAGTAGTGGACGAGGTGCCGATATACAACTCACACAGGCGTACGCTGATGCTT
Source organism: uncultured Prevotellaceae bacterium (assembly GCA_945833925.1). Classification (GTDB taxonomy): domain Bacteria; phylum Bacteroidota; class Bacteroidia; order Bacteroidales; family Bacteroidaceae; genus Physcousia. The sequence continues at coordinate 6,831 of CAMAFX010000073.1, read as the reverse complement.
CTTCCAGTACACCACATCCTGCCTCTCATGGGAACCATTGTCGTCCCACTCATCACGGGCGACGGCATTGCCATCTGCCCCTCACTGTCGGGTCCGGACATTATGAAGACGCTCTGCAAAGGCGAGGTTGGCATAATGATTGGCGTACCCAGACTGTGGCAGACACTGTACAGCGGCATCAAGAAAAAGATAGACGAGAAAGCCGTAACCAGAGCCCTCTTCACACTTTGCGAGAAGGTTGGAAGCAAGCGTCTTTCACGCTTCATCTTCCAGTCGGTGCACAAGAAGATGGGAGGACACCTCATGTACTGCGTAAGCGGCGGTGCCGCCCTCGACAAGGAAATCGGCGAAGGACTGCGCACTCTTGGCATCAACGTGCTCGAAGGATATGGTATGACGGAGACATCGCCCATCATTGCCTTCACCCGTCCTGACGACATAATACCCGGATGCGTCGGCAAGCCTTTGCCATCTGTTGAATGTAAGATTGTAAACGGTGAACTCTTAGCCAAGGGTCCGAACGTGATGCAGGGATATTACAACCGCCCTGAAGAAACAGCCAGCGTACTCGACAGCGACGGGTACATACACACTGGCGACCTTGCCGAGATAGACAGCGAGGGACGCATACGCATCACCGGTCGCACCAAGGAGATCATCGTCCTGTCGAACGGAAAGAACGTGCAGCCCAACGAGATAGAATACAAACTCGAGAAGTATGACGAATACATAAAGGAGGCTGCCATAACCGAGCGCAACGACATGCTTGTTGCCATCATCGTGCCTCAACAGTCGTGGGCAGAGGGAAAGACAACTGCCGAGATGGAACAGCAACTGAAACGACTCGTCATCGAACCATACAACCTTACCGTAGAAAACTACAAGAAGGTGATGAAGATATTCGTCTACGAGGGAGACCTGCCAAGAACAAAACTCGAGAAACTGCAGCGCTTCAAGTTGAAGGACATTCTCGACGGCAAGGCTGAGACACAGGCTGACGCACCCATGACGGACGAGCCTACATTCGAGGAATATCTCCTCATCAAGAAATTCATTGAGCAGGAGAAGAGGATTCCTGTATGCAGCACCTCGCACTTCGAGACCGACATTGCCATGGACTCGCTGGACAAGGTCAGTCTGCAGGGCTTTATCGAGAACACTTTCGGAATGCAGATCGAGTTGGACGAACTGATGCAACTCGCCACAGTCGGCAACCTTGCCAGCCACGTTGCGCAGGGCAAGACACAGATAAACACGGAAGACGTAGACTGGAAGAAGATCTTCAACCAGAAGTCAAGCCACCTGTCGCTGCCCGTATGTTCGTGGACTCATCCGCTGATGTCATCCCTGTTTACATCTTTCTTCAAGGTCTACAACAACCTGTCTGTCAAAGGCAGGGAGAACATACCGCTGGGCGGTCCATACATCATCGCGCCAAATCACCAGAGTTACATCGACGGTCCGCTGGTGATGTCAGGACTTACAAGAGAAGAACTGCGCAACAGTTACTTCTACGCCACAGAAAACCACGTCAAGAGTTCGCTGGCACGCCATCTTGCAAGCCGCCACAACGTGGTCATCATGGAACGTCGCGACCTCAAGAACTCCATCATGCGACTGGCAGAAGTGCTGAAGAAGGGGAAGAACGTCGTAATATTCCCAGAAGGACACCGAAGCGAGGACGGAAAACTGGGCGAATTCAAGAAGACATTTGCCATCCTGAGCAAGGAACTTAACGTGCCAATCATACCTGTCAGAATCAGTGGTGCCTACGACGCTCTCTCACGCAAGAACCATCTCATTCGTCCTGTCCGACTGTCTGTCGAGTATCTGCCCAAGATAGACCCTGCCCGCTATGGCACATACGAGGAAATAACAGCCGCGGTGAAAAACGCAATAGCAGAAGACAACAGACAATAATATATATAAGGAACACAAAATGCAACACGTTCCGAGGACATAGAGGAGTTCATCAAGCAACTCTAACAATACACACTAAAAAAAGCGACAATTATGTTTAAACGATTTTCCCTCTTGATGTGCATGCTGCTCGTGGTACTTGCAGGCAATGCACAGAGACGCGTACCGAAGGTTATAACCGTGCCCCTCGACAGCATCGTGCTCAGCGACCCATGCATCCTTGCCGACGACGACACACACATGTACTATATGACCGGCACAGGCGGCATGCTGTGGAAGAGTCCCGACCTGAAGATGTGGACCGGTCCCTACCACGTAGCAAAGACCGACCCCGAGAGTTGGATGGGACCCCACCCTGAGATATGGGCAGCCGAACTGCACAAGTACAAGGGGAAATACTATTATTTCGCTACCTTCACCAACAACGCCATCCGTATTGACAGCGTGAAGGGCAACGTCATACCCAGACGTGCCAGCCACATTCTGGTGAGCGACAAGGCAGAAGGCCCCTACAAACCTGTTGGCAAGAAAAACTATCTGCCAGCCAAGCAGCCAACGCTCGACGGAACATTCTGGGTCGACCTGGACAACAAGCCGTATATGGTGTACTGTGGCGAATGGCTGCAGAACTGGAACGGAACGGTGGAGAAGATTGAACTGAAGCCAGACCTCTCGGGCAGCGTCGGCAAGGGAAAGGTGCTGTTTCGCGCTTTCGACTCGCCATGGAGCCGCGAGAAGGATGAGAACGGAAACGACATACCGAACAAGGTTACCGACGGCCCCTACCTGTTCCGCACACAGACCGGGCGTCTTGGCATTCTGTGGACAAGCTGGATTCACCAGGACTACGTGCAGGGCGTGGCTTACAGTGAGAGCGGCACACTCGACGGACCTTGGATTCAGCAGAAAGAGCCTATCACGCCACGCAACTTTGGACACGGCATGCTGTTCCGCACGTTCGAAGGCAAACTGACGATGTCAGTTCACAGTCACGAGAACATCAACGGACGCTACCACCGTGTCCCCCACCTGTTCCTCGTCGATGACAGCGGAGACGAAATAAAACTGATTCCCTGACTTCAGGAAATATGCTGCAGTATGATCTGCTGCAGCATCTCAAGATTTTCTGCCGAATTGGCAGCAATGACGCCCGATGGAGATGTACAAGTAAGGCACTCGCCCTTGAGACCAGAAAGTACACCTCCAGCCTCGGCGAGAATGAGCGATGCCGCCGCAAAGTCCCATGGCGAGAGAAGATATTCGAAATACATCTCTACCCTACCCATCGCCAGATAGCAAAGTTCAGGAGCGGCAGCACCGAAACGACGGATGTCGTTGCATTGCGTAAAGGTGTCGAATATAATCTCCGAGCACACCTTTGCATATTCTTTATGATAGACAGGAAGGGCGGTACACATAACGCCATTGGCAAACGAGCGGTCGGACACGTGTATCTGCCCACCGTTGAGGAATGCGCCACACCCCTTCTGTGCCGTAAACAGTTCGTCTGTTCGGGGCAAGTATACAACTCCCATAAACATCTCGTCATTATGCTTCAAGCCCACCGATATGGCACACTGGGCAATGCCACGCGAATAGTTTGCGGTACCGTCTATCGGGTCTATAATCCAGGTATATTCTTTTGATGTGTCCCACACGTCCTCCTCTTCGCAGAGGAAACCGCTTCCCGGCAGCAGTCCGGCGAGTCTTTCGCAAAGGAAATCCTGAACAGCCAGGTCCGAGGAGGTAACAATATTTGCCACGTCACCCTTCTCCTTTATAATGAATTCATCAGTAAGCATCAGTTTCGAGGCTTCCTTCACAACGGCGGTCAACTGTTCTATCGTTATCATGTCTTTCTTCTTGTTTTGTCGTTACTGAAATGTCTGGCACGTGGTCGCATGTCAACCATTTGTTCCTGTTTAAACGACCAACCAGCACGACAAAGTTATGCATAAGTTCCCGATAAATTGACTTTTTCAGGATTATTTTGACAAAACGCACGCAAAATAAAGATAATTATGTCAACATTTAAACGATTATTCGAAAATGTTGAGTAACTTTGTTATAATAGGAGATAGATAACGAAACCAATAAGAAGAAAAATATGAATTTCCAACTGAAAAACCCAGCAAACGACGGTGGAATGAACGACCGCATCAAACGTTTGCATCAACTTAGTCTGGACACACCCGCCACACTGACCATAGAGCGTGCCCTCATCGAGACTGCATTCTACAAGGAGAACTACGGCAAGATGCCTAACTGCATTCTGCGTGCACGCAACTTCCTCGAGATATGCAAGAAGAAAACCATCTACATCGGCAAGGACGAACTGATTGTAGGCGAACGCGGACCTGTGCCCAAAGCCGTACCGACGTTCCCCGAACTGACATGCCACACCGTCGAGGACCTTCACACTCTCGACAGCCGCGACCTTCAGCCCTACCACATCTCGCAGGAAGACATCGACACCTACGAGCGCGAGGTCATCCCCTACTGGCAGGGCAGAACACAGCGCGAGCGTATATTCAACCACGTGTCGAAGGAATGGGAGGAGGCATACCATGCCGGCGTCTTCACCGAGTTCATGGAGCAGCGTGCAGGCGGACATACAGCCATGGACGGCAAGATGTACCACCGAGGTCTGCTCGACTGCAAGGAACTCATCGCCAAGAAGATTGCCCAGCTTGACTACATCAACGACCCCGAGGCAACCGACAAGCAGCAGGAACTTGAGGCAATGTCCATCTCGTGCGATGCTGCCATCATCCTGGCAGAGCGCCACGCCGACCTTGCCGAGAAGATGGCACAGGAGGAGACAGACGAGCAGCGCAAGGCAGAACTGCTCAAGATAGCCGACGTTTGCCGATGGGTGCCAGCACACGCTCCACGCGACATGCAGGAGGCAATCCAGATGTACTGGTTCGTACACCTCGGCACTGTCACCGAACTTAACGGATGGGACTGCATGAACCCAGGCCACATCGACCAGCACCTCTACCCATTCTACAAGAAGGGGCTCGAGGACGGCACACTGACACGCGACAAGGCAAAGGAACTCATCTCGTGCTTCTGGATAAAGTTCAACAACCAGCCTGCGCCTCCAAAGGTTGGCATAACGGCACTCGAATCGGGCACCTACAACGACTTTACGAACATCAACATAGGCGGTATAGACCGTAATGGCAACAATGCCGTCAACGACCTCTCGTACATCATTCTCGAGGTACAGGAGGAACTGCACGAGTTGCAGCCTGGTCTCTCCATCCACGTCTCCAAGGTAACGCCCGACGAATTTGTCCTTGCCGGAGCAAAGGTAATCCGTCAGGGACACGGCTACCCTTCCGTCTTCAACCCCGACACCTACACCAAGGAACTGGTGCGCCAGGGCAAGACACAGGAGGACGCCAACGAAGGCGGTTGTTCGGGATGCATCGAGGTTGGAGCCTTCGGCAAGGAGGCATACATCCTTACCGGCTATCTCAACACACCCAAGATTCTCGAGATAACCCTGAACAACGGCATCGACCCCGTCAGCGGAAAGAAACTCGGTCTCGAGACAGGCGACCCACGTACGTTCAAGACATACCAGGAACTCTATGACGCTTACCATAAACAGATGGTATATTTCGTCAATATGAAACTCTCCGTCAACAACTACATCGAGCGTATGTTCTCACTCTATGCTCCCGCAACATTCCTGTCGCTCTTCATCGACGACTGCATAGAGCGTGGACGCGACTACTACAGCGGTGGTGCTCGCTACAATACAACCTATATACAGTGTACCGGACTTGGAACCATCACCGACTGCCTGTCTGTCATGAAGACCCATGTCTACAACGAAACAGACGCAGAAGAGGGAATGTGCATCGTCAGTCCGTTCGACGGAATGAGCATCAGCGAGAGGATGGACACACTGCTTCAGGCTGTAGCGAAGAACTTCGAAGGCGAAGAGAAACTGCGTCAGTTCATCATCAACCGCACCCCATTCTTCGGCAACGACGACGACCGTGCCGACGACATAGCGGTCAAGGTTTACGACGACCTTGTAGAAGCCATCGAGGGTCATCCAAACACACGTGGCGGCAAGACACAGCTCAACATGCTCTCCACCACCTGCCACAACTACTTCGGCAGTGTGTGCGGAGCCAGCGTCAATGGACGAATGGCTAAATTTGCCATAAGCGACGGCACATCGCCTGCCCACGGAGCCGACACACAGGGACCTACCAGCGTCATCAAGTCGCTCGGCAAACTGGATCAGACAAAGTCGGGAGGCACGCTGCTCAACGTGCGTTTCACACCCCAACTCATGACACGCGAGGAGGACCTCAAGAAACTCGTTGCCCTCATACGCACCTACTTCACTCTGGGCGGTCATCACATCCAGTTCAACGTAGTCGACACCGAAACTCTCCACGATGCCCAGAAGCATCCCGAGCGCTACCGCGACCTCTTGGTTCGCGTGGCTGGTTACTCCGACTACTTCAACGACATGACAGAACAACTCCAGAACGAAATCATTGCCAGAACAGAGAACGAGGAGTTCTGATGAAGGAATCTCGCGCAACAAGAAACACTTCACTGCCATATCATTCTAAAACTGAATGAATGAAGGAATGAAAGATTTAAAGATTGAAAGATTGAAAGATTGAAAGATTGAAAGAAATAAGAGAGAGGGCACCTCATTGCGTGGGTGTCCTCTCTCTTTTGATGTGTTGGTGAGTGGAATGCTTGCTGCTTAGTCTACGAGAGGATTCTTTGTAAGCATCCGATAAACTATAGGTAGGTAGACCAATTAGCACAATCTTTTGTGTTCTTTATCTCCAACTTGCATAAGCATTCATTTCCGTTCATTCTTAGTTTTATGCCACACCACCATATCTTTGACTAACATAGTTGTAA
>CAMAFX010000072.1 GCA_945833925.1 uncultured Prevotellaceae bacterium | reverse complement strand
GTTGGATTAGAGCAGCAGCCTTCTAAGCTGCGGGTCAAGGGTTCGAGCCCCTTCCAGATCACTAAAAGAGGAGGTGATTCACCTCCTCTTTTCTTTTTCTTAGTTTTCTTCTTCTTGCTCTTTTCGCTTTTGTTCTTCGATAGCTTTCTTGCGCTGATCCTTGAGACTGTATTTCTTGTTGCTCTCTTTTTCTTGATTCTTGATTTCTTTCAGTTTTTCTTTGTCTTCCTTTGCCTGTTGCTTTGAACTGGCTGTATTTGCCTGTTTCTTTTCCTTGTCTTCCTTTGCCTGCTGCTTTGAACTGGCTGTATTTTTCCTTTCTTCTTTGGAAATTCTTTCTTCTTTCTCTTTCAGTTCTTTTGCGGCTTTCTCTTCTTTGGCTTTTTTCTGCTGCTGAATCTTTCGGTTCTTTGCCCTTTCTGCCTGTTGCTTTTCGCTTTCTTTCAGTTCTTTCTTTTCTCTTGCTTTCTTCTCCTTGGCTTCTGCTTTCTTTCTGTTTTCTTCTGCTTTAGCCTTTGCTTTCTTCTCTTCTTCTTTCTTCTTCAGCTCTTCTTCTCTTGCTCTTTTAGCAGCCTTCTGAGCTTGAAGTTTGGCTTGTACACCAGGCTGTAATTCTTCTGGAATGTAGGGAGTTGGCTCGTAGAATTTTCCTTTTGCTTTGGCATCCTTCATTCTTTGCTTGTCCTTCTGAGCCTGGGCTTTTGATTTCTCTAAGTCGCGTTGAAGGGAACGCAATTTCTTGTCTTTTTCTTTTAGTACGTTTCGTGCTTCCTTCTGTTCTGCCTTTACTTCTTTTATTCTATTCTTTAAATATGCCTGAATCGTGTCGGCAGGATCGACATTCTTGACGACTTCCTTTCTTTTATTGTAGCTTTGTGCACTGATGGTTGGTGGACTGAAGGTTGTGCATATCAGTGCAAGCATAATGGTTATTGTTCGCGAATTTAATAGGATCTTCTTCATTGTGTATGTTATTTTTGTTTTTCCGATTATTTGTGTGTCATGATATCAAGGACCATCTTGTCGGTTTCGTTCATTCCGTCATGACCGATTCTTGTGAGGTTGTGTATGGACTTGTCGACATCGTCGTCAATAAGTCCTTCGACAGATGTTACATACTTGTTCTGGACGGCAAGCATCGCAGAAAGGACGGCGGTAGACACTCCGCTTGAGACTTTAAGAGCACAACTTGGCTTTGCTCCGTCGCATACCATGCCTGCAAGGTTTGCTATCATGTTCTTTACGGAAAATGCAATCTGCTCGTATGTGCCGCCCATCAGATAGGTTATGCCACATGATGACCCGGTAGAGGCTACGACGCATCCGCAGAGCGCGCTGAGCCTGCCGAGACTTTGCTTGACATAGATGGCAGTGAGATGACTCAGTACAAGTGCTCTTGTAATCTCCTCTTCAGTGTTGTGGTTCTCCTTGCCAAACACAACAACGGGTAATGTGGCGGCTATTCCTTGATTGCCTGACCCAGAGTTTGACATTACCGGTATCATGGCTCCTGCCATACGTGCATCGCATGCGGCAGAGGTTGCCGACAGGATATGAGAGAATATGCTTTCTCCCATTATTCCCTTGCCAAGCGGGCGCGACAGGGTCTTTCCTAACTCGTGGCCATAGTTCCCCTTAAGTGCCTCTCTGGCAGCATTCTCGTTCATCTTTCTGGACTCGTTTATGAACTCGATTTCCTCGATTGGCGCTGTTGTGGCGAACTCGTGGACAAGGCGCATACTGAGATGGTTCTCGTCGAGTGTCTCCTGTTCGTCTGTATTGTCGTTCCAGTCATCTTCGACAAAGTTGGTGTGTGATTTTGCGATGATGGCTTTTGACATGTTGCCATGCGAATCGTGGCAGACAACTTCAATGTATAGTTTTTCCTTGATTCCTTCCTTGAGGGTTATCTTGATAGCGTCAGTTGATATAAATCGTTTTGCTTCTTCGATAGTCTGTTGCGTGGCATCCTTGATTACCTCAAGTCCGTAGGCGCTTTTGCCTACAATGGCACCTAATGATATGGCTATTGGTAGGCCGACCATTCCGGTACCTGGTATTCCGACGCCCATGGCATTCTTAAGGATATTTGCACTAAGCAGAACTTCCACCTTGCAAGGAATGACACCAAGTTTTTCTTTTGCCTTTGCCGTGCATAGAGCAACAGCCATAGGTTCGGTACATCCAATTGCCGGTACGACCTCCTTTTTTATTAATTCTATTATCTCTTGTCTTAACTCTGCTTTCATAATTTAAGATTGTTTTCGGTTTCAATGATTGTGCAGTCCTTGCTTTCGAGAACTCACTGCTTTGCATTATGCTTGCAAAAATAGTATATTTTATTGTTTTTTGCGAGATTTTCCTTAAAATATAATATTATGTACGTAAACATTTGTCTATTCTTTTGTAAAAAAAAGAATTTAATCTATCTTTGTGATAGATATTTTACCATCAGAATAAAGTCTTTTTATGAGTGAAGAATTATTTGTTTTCAGAAAGTTTCTTCCTGGCGAACGTGCAGATGAAATAGCGTCGTTGCATGATGCTGCCATTGAGAAACTTCAGACATTGTTTCCTGGCAGACGACTGACTTCGTACGACTTGTTGGATATAGGACTTGAAACAGACTGCCTGTATAGTGAAACAGGAACAGACAGCTACGAACTTGGACTTGTTGATGGCGAGGTTCCTGCCATCCGGAATATCCGCACTGATGAGGTTATAACATTTCGTGTATAGAGTGTCGAACAATCGTGGATGTAATAATGACATTTAGAATCAATATTTTTATCTTAAATCTATATCGCTAAAAGTTATGCAACGCACATTTTCTTTAGTATCAATGATTCTTCTTCTTTGTGCTGCTTCCAAAGCGCAGACGAGTTATGTTCCGGAGGTCTATCCTTTGGTGCAGAGTGGGGTCGGTGAGGCTCATCTGTACCAGTCGGATGGCAAATACACGCTTGGGAACAATCTGTTTGATGCAACATTCATTGAAAAGGATGGCACGCTTGTTTTCGGAGGATGCCCGGAGATGAATTTGTTGCCAGAGACAGAACTGTTTCGATTGGTGTTAGGAAGCAGCGGAAGTATCGTGAAGGATGCAAGCCAACTGGTTATGGATAGTATATGGACAGAGAATCTTGTCGGCAGTGAGACAGCGGTGAAGGGAAGTGAACATTTTAATGGTAAGGCGCTTTGTGCAAGGTTTTTGCACGGAACGAGTGGAATTTTCCAATGGAAAGCAATATTGCGAGACGGCAGCCATTATCTGCGTACTGAACTGGAACTTACTCCGAAGCAGGGAAAGAACCTAAGGTTCCACCATATCATACCGATGATGTATAATGTTGATTCGAAGGCTGCTGGCAGTGTGCCCAGGGCAAATGGTAACACTCGCGGAAAGGTGTTGCTGAGCGAACGTATATTCGCAGGTCTGGAGACTCCAATGGCATATAACACAAGTTCTGCTGATGTGGAAGATGAAGGTTATGATGTTGTGTCAACATGGTCTGATTCGTGGAGTTCCTCTCAATGGAATCTGGCGTCCCAGGATATCATCCCTAAACGAGTAAACGAATTGGGATTCTACTATTCTGATGTTATGTTTAAGACAAAGGAGATAGCTTTTGATGTGGCTGGACGTTTGAGTGTGGAGTTTCTTTATTCAAGTGGTAACAATCGCTTGAATATATGTGGAGTGGATTTGGTGGATGAAGCCGGAAATGAGGTGGCAAGCGAATATCATTCCGGATATACGGGTAATGCAAAAGAAAATAACATCTATCGTTTTGAGGTGCCTTATCCTGGAAAATTCACGTTGCGTTATTGGGTTGAGAAGAAAACTGAGCCGGTGACATCAAGTGGAACAATAAACATCAAACTTGAAAAGTTAAAGCAGGAAGAAGAGGGGAATTCTGACGTTGTTGCCTTGCAGGGACTCTGGAGCAGAAATACCACATTGCTGGATGGCGAGACATGGAAGGTAAGCAGTGTAGTGGGTCTGGTTGGGGCAGAGAATGCCCGCCGTTCTTTTCTTGCATATAGTGAGAGGGAGCGTGCTGTGCCATGGCGTCCTTTCCCAGTTTATATCAGTTGGTATGAGTTGAATATTGATAGAAATAATGCTCAGGATCCAACCAAGAATATGAATGCAGAACAAGTTCTGGACGTACTGTCTCACTGGAAGACAGATTTTTATGACAAGTATGGCATTGCGCCTCAGGCCTTCGTTATTGATGATGGCTGGGACAATTATGGCACATGGACATTCCACAGTGGCTTCCCAAATGAGATGAGGGACATTGCTGAAAGTGCAAAGGAGATGGGGGCAGGTATTGGTGCATGGCTTGGTCCTGTAGGAGGATATGGTACGAGTGGATATTACCGCCGAGCATACTGGAATCAAGATGGCAGGGGAGGAATGGTACTGAGTAACCCCGCCTATTACAAGGTGTTCAAGGATGCTGCCTATAATCTGGTTATGAATCAGGGAGAAGTTAATGATAGGGAGGATAACACTTATCGTTTCTTCAAGTTTGACGGAATTTCGGACGACTTCAGTGCCAATGGTCCTGATAAAGACCTTGATGAGGATATTGCAAATGAAAATGCAGAGGGCATCATTCGTTTGGAACGCTATGTTCGTGAAGAACTGAAAGAGGATATCTTCTTCAATACGACTGTCGGCACGTGGGCGAGTCCTTTCTGGTATCATTATACTGACGCTACGTGGAGACAGGAGAAGGATTATGGTACGATAGGTAACAACTCGATAGACCGTGAGAACTGGATAACTTACCGTGACAGACTTGTCTACCAGAATTATGTCACCAATAATCCGATATGCCCTATCAACACACTTATGACGCACGGTTTTATCTTGTCTAAGTTTGGCAGTGTCAGCAAAAATATGACTTATGACGCATGCTTGCGTGAGATGCGTTGTGCATTTGCCTGTGGAAGTGGTATGGTGGAACTATATGCGGACTATGCCTTGATGAACAGTATCAATAAGGGAAAATTGTGGGAAGACCTGGCAGAGTGTATTGCATGGCAGAAAGCAAATGCTGACGTGCTGCCTGACGTACATTGGGTAGGCGGAAACCCTTGGACGGGCTCGAAGGCGGAGGTTTACGGATGGGCAAGCTGGAATGGAATGAAGAGTACCCTCGCACTGCGCAACGGTTCGAATAACTCACAACGATTCACAACAACTTTGCGAGATGCTCTTGAGATTCCTGCGTCAGTAAAGGGACGCATAACGCTTTCAAAAGCATTCAGAGTCCAGGGCAATCTGCCGGGGCTGGTTGTTGGTGAACCAATAGATATTGATGAGGTTCTCAATCTTACTCTTCCTGCAAGTTCGCTCTTTGTGTTTGATGGTGTGGATAGCGACGACGATTCTGTCGGCAGAATCGTTCTTGAGACACCAACTTCACGTAGTGAAATGCCATCGGGAGTCTACGACTTGCAAGGCAGAAAGGTCTTTGGCAGTTTGGATAGCATGAAGTCTGCAGGAACAGACGGCAGGGGAGTTTTTATCGTTGATGGAAAAAAGTTTGTGAGATAACATTGTTTCTTAATACGACTAACGACAACAGCCACCTGTGATATGGGTGGCTGTTGTCGTTATGTGCGCCTTTGAGATTCTGCTACGGCTTTCGTAAAGTTCTGCTACGGCATTTTGAAAGTTCCGCTACGGCTTTTTGAAAGTTCCGCTACGGCATTTTGCAAGTTCCGCTACGGCAGTTTTTGAAAGCAGTGCCTGCTTTTTTCTAAAGCAGTACCTGCTTTCCTAAAAAGCAGTAGCAGTTTTTCTCTGAAGCAGTACCTGCTTTCCGCAGGAATTACTTCTTGCGTTCCAGCAAAACGACATTCTCTACATGTTGTGTGTGGGGGAACATGTCGACTGGTTGTATCTTGACGACTTTGTAGTTTACGTCAAGCAACTGCAGGTCGCGAGCCTGAGTGGCAGGGTTGCAACTGACGTACACTATTCGTTCTGGATTAGCAAAAAGAATAGTGTCAATGACATCTTGATGCATGCCTGCACGTGGAGGGTCGGTTATGATTACATCTGGGCGACCGTGTTTCTCGATGAATTCCTTGTTCAGGATGTCCTTCATGTCTCCTGCATAGAACAGGGTGTTGTCAATGCCGTTAATCTGGCTGTTTACCTTGGCGTCTTCAATGGCTTCGGGTACGTATTCTATGCCGATAACCTGGCGTGCCTTGCTTGCCACAAAATTGGCAATGGTTCCAGTTCCTGTGTACAGGTCGTATACCAGTGGCTTCTTGTTCTCGGTCTGTCCGGTGAATGCAAAATCTCGTGCAACCTTATATAATATATATGCTTGCTCGGTATTTGTCTGATAGAAACTTTTTGGTCCAACCTTGAACTTCAAATTTTCCATCAGCTCGAAAATGTGGTCCGTTCCAAAGTAACATTCTACTGCCAGGTCGCCAAATGTGTCGTTGCACTTTGGATTGTAAACCCACATCAGCGAACTTATCTCGGGGAATTCTTTATGTACAGCCTCAAGAATAGTCATTGCTGACTCCCTGTCAAACTGGCTCTGTGACGCTATTTCCTCTGCTATGGATTCTTTGTTGTTCTGAATCTGCTCTTTTGGGCCGAACTGTATTACTACCATCCATTCTCCGCTGTGAGAATTTCTGATAACAATGTCACGCAATAGTCCGTGCTGGGCTCTTAGGTCGTAGAATGTCAATCCGTTCTTGCAGGCGTAGTCAAAAATGAAGTTTCTTATCTTGTTGTTCAAGTTGTCCATCAACCAACATTTGTGAATGGGAAGGACCTTGTCAAATGCACCCGAAATGTGGAAACCTATGCCTGGCTCGAATGGGACACCGGCTTTCATCTGTTCATGGGTAAGCCATTGCTTGCTGCTGCATCCAAAATCAAGTTTGTTACGGTATTCCTGAGTCTTGACACTGCCAAGGATGGGACTACATTCTGGCAGGTCAATCTTTCCAATTCTGGTCAAGTTGTCTATGACTTGACGCTGTTTCCACTTAATCTGCTCGGAGTAGGGTAGGCACTGCCATTTGCAACCACCGCAAATGCCATAGTGCTCGCAGAATGGTTCTGCACGGAGCTCGCTCTTCTTGTGAAAAAATACAGCCTCTGCTTCTGCGTAGTGGTGCTTTTTCCGTGTCAGCTTTAGATCTACCACGTCGCCTGGAACCACGTAGGGCACAAAGACTACAAGGTCGTTTACGCGAGCCAGTGATTTTCCCTCTGCCGCAACATCTGTTATCTCAATTCTCTCCAAAATGGGGAGTTCTTTTTTCTTTCTTGACATAAAACGTGAAATGGATTTTGTAATTTTCTGCAAATTTACTGATAATTTTTGAAAAAAAAAGGTGTCTACTTTGTTAATTGAGAAAAAAAGGTTAACTTTGCCTTAAAGAGAATTCTAATACCTTTTATTTTATAAAACTATTAATATTATGAGTCAGAAAAGAGTCTATACCTTTGGCAATGGACAAGCTGAGGGTAATGCCCAGATGCGTGAAGTGTTGGGCGGCAAGGGTGCAAACCTGGCAGAGATGAACCTGATTGGTGTTCCTGTTCCTCCAGGCTTTACAATTACCACTGATACCTGTAACGAATATTACGAGGTTGGTCAGGAGAAGATCGTAGAACTTCTTCAGGATGAAGTAAATGCAGCAGTAAAGCATACTGAGGAGTTGATGAACAGTAAGTTCGGTGACACTAAGAATCCTCTTCTTGTCAGCGTTCGTTCTGGTGCTCGTGCTTCTATGCCTGGTATGATGGACACCATCCTCAACCTCGGTCTTAATGATGAGGTTGCTGAAGGTTTGGTTGCTAAGACAGGCAATCCTCATTTTGTATATGACAGTTACCGTCGTTTCGTTCAGATGTACGGTGATGTCGTAATGGGTCTGAAGCCAGAAAACAAGGAAGATATCGATCCATTCGAGGAAATTATCGAGCAGGTTAAGAAGGAGCAGGGCGTTGTTCTTGACAAGGATCTCTCTGTTGAGTCATTGAAGGAGTTGGTTGCTCGTTTCAAGGCTACTATCAAGGAGCGTACAGGTCAGGATTTCCCAACAGATCCTATCGTTCAGCTCTGGGGTGCTATCTGCGCTGTGTTCCGCAGTTGGATGAACGAGCGCGCTATCCTCTATCGTAAGATGGAAGGAATACCCGACGAGTGGGGTACTGCTGTTTCTGTAATGGCAATGGTATTCGGTAACATGGGCGACACATCTGCTACAGGTGTATGCTTCAGCCGTGATGCTGGTAATGGTGAGAACCTGTTCAATGGTGAGTACCTTATCAATGCTCAGGGTGAGGACGTTGTTGCTGGTATCCGTACTCCTCAGCAGATTACAAAGATTGGTTCACAGCGTTGGGCAGAGCGTGCAGGCATCTCAGAAGAGGAGCGCGCTGCCAAGTATCCTTCAATGGAGGAGGCTATGCCTGAGTTGTACGCAGAGTTGGATGCTCTTCAGGATAAGTTGGAGAAGCACTACCATGATATGCAGGATATGGAGTTCACTGTGCAGGAGGGCAAGTTGTGGTTCCTCCAGACACGTAACGGTAAGCGTACAGGTACTGCAATGGTTAAGATTGCTATGGACTTGTTGCGCGAGGGTCTTATCGACGAGAAGACTGCATTGTTGCGTTGCGAGCCTCAGAAGCTCGATGAGTTGCTGCACCCTGTATTCGACAAGGAGGCTTTGAAGAAGGCTAAGCCAATCACTCAGGGTCTGCCTGCTTCTCCTGGTGCTGCATGTGGTCAGATTGTCTTCCACGCAGATGACGCTGAGGCTTGGCATGCAGATGGTCACAAGGTGGTAATGGTACGTATTGAGACAAGTCCTGAGGACCTCGCAGGTATGTCTGCAGCTGAAGGAATCTTGACAGCACGTGGTGGTATGACATCTCACGCTGCCGTTGTTGCTCGTGGTATGGGTAAGTGCTGCGTATCAGGTGCTGGCGCAATCAATGTAAACTACAAGACTAAGACTGTAGAAATCGAAGGTGTCACATACAAGGAAGGTGACTACATCTCTTTGAACGGTACAACCGGTCAGGTATTTGCTGGCGAGATTCCAACTAAGGCAGCTGAGCTTAGTGGCGATTTCAAGGCGTTGATGGATCTCTGTGACAAGTACACAAAGATGGAAGTTCGTACTAATGCTGATACTCCACACGATGCACAGGTTGCACGTGACTTCGGTGCTAAGGGTATCGGTCTGACACGTACAGAGCATATGTTCTTCGATGGTCAGAAGATTATCGCAATGCGTGAGATGATTCTTGCAGACACCGTTGAGGGTCGTGAGAAGGCACTTGCTAAGTTGCTTCCATATCAGAAGTCTGACTTCTATGGAATCTTGAAGGCAATGGATGGACTCCATGTCAATATCCGTCTCTTGGATCCACCTTTGCACGAGTTCGTTCCTCATGATGAGGCTGGTCAGAAGACTATGGCTGAGGAAATGGGCATCAGCGTAGAGGAAATTAAGAAGCGTGTTCACTCTTTGGCAGAGAACAACCCAATGTTGGGTCATCGTGGTTGCCGTCTTGGTATCACATTCCCTGAAATCACTGCAATGCAGACACGCGCCATCCTTGGCGCAGCTTGCCAGTTGAAGAAGGAAGGCTTCGATCCTCATCCCGAAATCATGGTTCCTCTCATCGGTATTCTCTATGAGTTGAAGCAGCAGAAGGAGATTATCCAGAAGGTTGCAGAAGAGGTATTTGCAGAGGAAGGCGTACGCATCGAGTTCGAAATTGGTACAATGATTGAGATTCCACGTGCAGCCTTGACCGCTGACAGGATTGCAACGGAGGCAGAGTACTTCTCATTCGGTACCAATGACTTGACACAGATGACATTCGGTTACTCACGTGATGACATTGCAAGCTTCCTCCCAGCATACATTGAGAAGAAGATCTTGAAGGTTGACCCATTCCAGGTTCTCGACCAGAACGGTGTTGGTCAGCTCATCAAGATGGCCGTAGAGAATGGTCGCAAGGTACGTCCAGGCATGCGCACAGGTATCTGTGGCGAGCATGGTGGTGAGCCTTCTTCTGTTAAGTTCTGTGCAAAGGTCGGAATGAACTATGCTTCATGTTCTCCATTCCGTGTGCCTATCGCACGTCTCGCTGCGGCGCAGGCCGCCGTCGAAGAATAATCGAAACGTGCTGAAAATTAGCTAT
>CAMAFX010000071.1 GCA_945833925.1 uncultured Prevotellaceae bacterium | reverse complement strand
AGAAAAGGTGAATGCCACAGAAAACGTCATAGATGCGTCACAGAAAACGTCACAGAAAACGTCACAGAAAACGTCACAGAAAATTATAGAATTGATAAAGGAGGATCCTTATATTTCAACCTCTAAAATGGCTGATATCATAGGTGTTGACAGGAGAAACATTGCAAGAAACATCAAGAAACTACAAGAGCAAGGTGTCGTTCGTCGAGTAGGTCCAGACAAAGGTGGCTTCTGGGAAGTAATAGTTTAAGCCTTGGTGTTCAAGCAATATTATAAAAAGCCCAACTGATTCTCTTGGTCAGCTGGGCTTTTCATTGTTAGTCTGTCACCGAATGGTGGATAGCAGAGCGTTGCCACCGAAGTAGACGGCAAGACACACGGCCACTTCAAAGATGCCTATGGCCCACCAGAATACTTTGTTGGACAGCCAGATTCCCTTGTTCTCACGCACTACAGATTTGAGGTGGTCGTTCTGCACATTCCATTCCTGGCGTTGCTGAAGCCGATGACGTTCCAGCAGTTGATTAGTTTGCTGGATGCAGTAATCCAGCGTCTGTTGAATCTCGGCTATTGCCTGTTCCTGTTCGTTCATACTATGACTTAACTGCTATTTGCGGTGTAAAGATAGTCAAATTCGGTGAGAAAAGGAAAGAAATGGGTGATGTACTACGTTTCTTTAACTTTTCATCTTCCCTCTTTTCGTTTCTTTGACCAACTTTCTGTTATACGTTCAAAATCAACACCTTTTTAACACCCCATAAAAAGAAAACACCTTGTAAATAAACGATTTACAAGGTGTTCTAAGTACCCAGACCCGGGATCGAACCGGGATGGATTGCTCCACTGGTGTTTGAGACCAGCGCGTCTACCGATTCCGCCATCTGGGCTTAAATGCGGTGCAAAGGTAGATGTTTATTTTGAAACATCCAAATTTTTGCACCACATTTTTGTTCGGCTGCGTTATTTTCTAAAAGAAAGTAACTTCTGCTTCGATATTTTGCAGGTTGTGCTTGCGCTTTGCCTGCGGGTTGTGCCTGCACTTTAAGCTACAGGTTGTGCTTATGCTTCTGTTTCCTGCTTGGGCTCTGTTTTCTTGGCAAGGTATTCTGGGAGTTCCATGCCTGCCTGGTTGAGGAGGTCGCTCAATGGGGGAAGGCTCTTGACCATTCCGCTGAGGAAACCTGCAGTGCTTGTCTTGCCGTCAGCACCACCTGCGCCATTGTCCCAAACGGTAACCTTGTCGATGTTGATGCCCTTGATTGACTCAACCTGCATCTTGACGAGCTCAGGCAACTTCTCGAGGAGCAACAGGCTGTATGCCTTGCCTGCATCGCCTCCGGCTGCCTTTATCATCTGGTCGTAACCGTCAGCCTGCTTTGCCAGCATCTCGTAGAGACCCTTAGCCTCGGCAGTCATCTTGGCGAGGGTAGCCTCAGCCTCACCCTTTGCCTTGGTGGCGATTGCCTCTGCCTCTGCCTGTGCCTTGATGCGGATTGCGTCTGCCTCACCCTGTGCCTTGATGGCAACAGCGTCGGCGTCTCCCTTGGCGTGGAATGCTATTGAGTCGGCGTCACCCTTGGCGTTGACACGCTTCTGCTCTGCCTGTGCCTCAGCAGCAACAACGATACGCTGCTTCTCGATGTCCTGTGCCACGAGGACGTTGGCAGCCTGTGTGCTGCGCTCGCGCTCGGCACGTGCAATCTCGGCTTTCTGCTCTGCTGCATATGCCTCCTCGAGGGCACGTGCCTGTGCTATCTTCTCGGCTGCCGTTGCCTTGCGCTGTGCCTCAGCCTCAGCCTCACGGAGTGCTGCCTCTGAGTTGGCAATCTCAACCTTTGCCTGGTTCTCACCGGCAACAGCCTTTGCATTTGCCTCACTGGTGCGGATACGTGTCTCCTTCATTGCTTCAGCCTCACCGATCTTACCGATCTTGTCCTGCTCGGCAACGTTGACCTTTGCCTCGTTGTTTGCCTTTGCCTTACCGGTCTGACCAAGCTTCTCCTGCTCGGCAACGCGAACGCGTGCCTCGTTGATTGCCTTTGCTGCAGCCTCCTGACCGAGAGCCTCGATATAGCCGCTCTCGTCCTTGATGTCGGTTACGTTGACGTTGATGAGCTTGAGACCGATCTTCTTCAACTCAACCTCGACGTTGGCGGTGATTGCCTCGAGGAACTTGTCACGGTCGCTGTTCAACTCCTCGATGGACATGGTTGCGATGACGAGACGCAACTGACCGAAGAGGATGTCTCGTGCCATCTCCTGAATCTGCTGTGCTGTCTGACCGAGAAGGCGCTCAGCAGCAGCAGACATATACTCGGGGTCGGTGCTGATACCAACGGTGAATCGGCAGGGAACGTCGACGCGGATGTTCTGACGAGACAGTGCGTTGGTAAGGTTGGCATCGATGCCGATAGGGGTGAGCGACATGTAGGCGTAGTCCTGGATGACTGGCCATACGAAGGCACCACCGCCATGCACGCAGTTGGCTGACTTCTTGGAACCGCTGCCGCTACCGTAGATGACGAGGATTTTGTCTGCAGGACACTTGCGATACCTGTTGGCAAGGAATGACACTATGGCAAGAACGACGACGATTCCTACCACGATGAGAGTTAATGGATTTTCAAACATTGTTTTTTGGTGTTTAAGTGATTATTTGTTTTGGTTTTGTTTTTTGAGGTGGTGGTGGCTCGTGGGGGATTGATACTTCGATAGATCGAAGGCATGGTGGCTCGGTGGCACTCTTATACCTTCTCTACCACGAGGATCTTTTTGTCGATAACCTCTACCACACGGACCTTGGCTCCAGAGGGGATGATGGTGTCACCATAGGTGCGGGCATCAATTTCATGGACAGAACCGTTGAAGCTGACCTGCACCTTGCCAATGCCCTCGGCGTTGGCTGGGATGCGGAGGTAGACGTCGACGGTTTTGCCAACGGCATCGTTGATGTCGAAGGCACCGTTCTGCTGCAGTTTCATCATCTGCTTGAAGATGGTGATGAAGAGGGCAACGAAGACACAACCCATAAATATGGAAGCGACGCCGAGAAGAATGCGGTTCTCGATGGTGTGCCACATGCTGACGCCGGTCCATCCCATACCCATCAGGAAGTAGATGATGTTGCGGATGGAAAGGAGGTGCATGGCTCCCACGTCGTCGAGGGAGTCGGTTGTACTGTCGATGTCGGTGTCGAAATCGGTCTCCATGTCGCCTATTCCGATGAACGACATGATCGTCTGGATGATGAATATCAGAGACGAGAAAATGGTTATTCCCCAGTATACGCGCAGCATGGGGTCGAGCGAATTAAACCATGTTGATAGTGTTCCCATAATAATACGTAAATATTGTTTATAATGCAAAGATAGTACTTTTTGTAAATATTATAGCAAAAATGGGAACAAAAACACACATAACATATGATTTTGTTAAATCGGGTAGGCAAAATAAGAGGGGAGAAGGAGGAGAGGGGGGGAGGGAAGGAAGAGGGAGGGGAGGAAGGGGGGGGAGGTACATAGTGTTATTAAGGTGCGCGTGTATATGTGCGAGTGGGTGAGCGAGGGTGGGTGAGCGAGGCTGCCGAGCAGCCTCGAACCGAACTAGCTAATGGAACCCACTATGAGGCAGAGGCTGAAGGGTGAGAGGTAGAGACTGAAGGGTGAGAGGCGAGGCTTGAAGGGGGTGAGAGGAGGGGGTGAGAGGAGGGAGTGAGAGGAGGGAGGCGGGCAGTCGTGCGTGCGTGCGAGAGTGCGTGTGTGCGTTGGGCTGTGTGGAACGAAAAAAGTTGGTGATACCAATTATATTTTTTATCTTATATATAATGGGTATTGTATTTTTTTTCTACCTTTGCGCTCGAAAATCGAAATCCTACATACTACATGGCGCGATGCCTGACAAACGCGGAGGCACGGCTGGAGGCGATTCTTGACTTGCGTTGAAACGCAAGGAACGGTGGCTGAATGTGGTTGCTGAAGGTGGGTGCTGAAGGCGGTGGTTGAGGCTGGTGGCTGAAGGTGGTTGCTGAAGGCACGGCTGGAGGCGATTCTTGACTTGCGTTGAAACGCAAGGAACGGTGGCTGAAGGTGGGTGCTGGAAGGGTGGTGGCTGAAGGCACGGCTGGAAGCTGGTGGCTGAAGGCTGGTGCTTGTGGTGGTGCGGGAGATAAAAACTAAAAAAGACATGAAAGAAAATCTGGTGATTGTGGAGAGCCCTGCCAAGGCGAAGACTATCGAGAAGTTTCTTGGCAGCGACTATAAGGTGATGTCCAGTTACGGACATATTCGCGACTTGAAGAAGAAGACTTTCAGTATTGATGAGAATACTTTCGAGCCACAATATGAGATACCGGCAGACAAGGAAAAGCTGGTTGGTGAACTGAGAAAGAAGGCAGAGGAGGCACGTACGGTGTGGCTGGCATCCGATGAGGACCGCGAGGGAGAGGCTATCAGCTGGCACCTGAGTGAGGTGCTGGGACTGAACCCTGAGACGACACGACGCATCGTGTTTCATGAGATTACGAAGACTGCCATTCTGGAGGCGATTGAGCATCCACGTACCATAGACCTGAACCTGGTGAATGCACAGCAGGCACGACGTGTGCTGGACCGCATCGTGGGTTTCAAGCTGAGTCCGCTGTTGTGGCGCAAGGTGAAGCCTGCGCTGTCGGCTGGTCGTGTGCAGAGTGTGGCAGTACGTCTCATCGTGGAGCGTGAGCGCGAGGTGAACAGTTTCAAGGGTGACTCGAACTATCGTGTCAGCGCTGTCTTCACCCTCCCCGAAACAGGCGAGGAGATAAAGGCCGAGCTGAACCGCCGCTTTGCCAGCGAGGAGGAGTCGGAGGCATTCCTCAACAAGTGCAAGGATGCCAAGTTTACTGTGGAGGACATTGCCACCAAGCCACAGAGGCGTATGCCTGCACCACC
Organism: uncultured Prevotellaceae bacterium; assembly: GCA_945833925.1. Taxonomy (GTDB): domain Bacteria; phylum Bacteroidota; class Bacteroidia; order Bacteroidales; family Bacteroidaceae; genus Physcousia. The sequence goes on along the minus strand of CAMAFX010000071.1, from coordinate 5,434 downwards.
ATTCACTACCAGTACGCTGCAGCAGGAGGCTGCGCACAAGCTGGGCTTCACCGTGGCACAGACTATGAACATTGCCCAGCGCCTGTATGAAAGTGGACGCATCACCTACATGCGTACCGACAGTGTGAACCTGTCGTCGCTGTGTCTGGGTGCAAGCCGCAACGTCATCAGCGAGCAGATGGGCGAAGAGTATGTCAAGACACGCAACTACCACACCTCGTCGAAGGGTGCCCAGGAGGCTCACGAGGCTATCCGTCCTACATACATGGACCAGAGCGAGATAGAGGGAACCCAGCAGGAGCGCCGCCTCTATGAACTTATCTGGAAGCGCACCATAGCAAGCCAGATGGCAGATGCGGAGATAGAGAAGACACAGGTGACGATAAGTGTGGACGGTGTGGAAGACTATTTCACCGCCAGTGGCGAGGTTGTCAAGTTTGACGGTTTCCTGCGCGTATATCGCGAGACATCACTGGCAGACAGCGATGCCGACAACGATTCGGAGGGTACAAGTCTGCTGCCATCCATGTCGGTGGGTCAGAAGCTTGTGCGCAAGGAAATCATTGCCACACAGCGCTATGCACAGCGTCCGATACGCTACAACGAGGCGAGTCTGGTGCGCAAGCTCGAGGAGCTGGGCATCGGTCGTCCAAGTACATACGCCAGCACCATAACCACCATCCAACAGCGCGAATACGTGCGCAAGGGTGACTCGCAGGGCGAGCAGCAGACAGCCAAGGTGCTGACACTGACCGATACAACCATCAGTCATTCTTCCAACAGCGTGGTGCTCGGTGCCGAGCGTGGCAAGCTGATGCCGACGGACACTGGTACGGTGGTCAACGACTTCCTGCTCGAGTACTTCCCCGATATTATGGACTACAACTTCACCGCCGATATCGAGAAGAAGTTCGACGACATTGCAGAGGGCAAGACCTCGTGGTCGGGCGTGATAAAGAAATTCTACCAGAGTTTCAACCCACTGGTGGAGAAGACCAACAACACGAAGAACGAGCACCGCGTTGGTGAGCGCGTGCTGGGTGCAGACCCAGTGTCGGGCAAGCAGGTGTCGGTGAAGATAGGCAGGTTTGGTCCGGTGGCACAGATTGGTGTGGCAGAGGACGACGAGAAGCCACGCTTTGCCCAGCTGAAGGCAAGCCAGAGTCTGGAGACCATCACTCTGGAGGAGGCTCTGGAGCTGTTCCGTCTGCCACGCGACCTTGGCATGTTCGAGGAGAAGCCCGTGACAATCGGAGCAGGCAAGTTCGGTCCGTACATACAGCACGACGGCAAGTACGTGTCGCTGCCAAAGACACACGACCCGATGACCATCACCCTCGACGAGTCGGTGAAGCTGATTGAGGAGAAGCGCAAGGAAGACCTCGAGAAGCACCTTCGCAAGTTCCCCGAGAACGAGGAGTTGGAGATTATGCGCGGACGCTTTGGCGCATACCTGCAGTACAAGGAGAAGAACTACCACCTGAGCAAGGCGCAGCAGGCGATGATAGACACCATCACCTATGAAGAGTGCATGGCGATAATTGAGGCTCAGCAGAGCAGACAGAGCGCTCCAGCCAAGGGACGCCGATATGCAAAAAAATAATTTGCAACGACAATGAAGAGAATCATCTTGGTCGGCTATATGGGTGCCGGCAAGACAACCGTGGGAAGACAGCTGGCCCTGAACCTGGGCATGCAGTTCTATGACCTCGACTGGTACATAGAGATGCGCTACCACACCACAGTGGCGAAGTTATTCGAGCAGAGAGGCGAGGCTGGTTTCCGCGAACTGGAACGCAACATGCTGCACGAAGTGGCAGAGTTCGACGACGTAGTGCTGAGTTGCGGAGGAGGCACGCCGTGCTTCTTCGACAACATGGACTACATGAACGGTCAGGCAGAGACAGTCTACCTGAAGGCACGTCCCGAGGTTCTTGCCCAGCATCTGAAGATGGGCAAGGTGGTTCGTCCGCTCATACTCGGCAAGACCGACGACGAGCTGCTTCAGTACATCAAGGACTCGCTCGAGGTGAGAGAACCATTCTACCAGAAGGCAAAGCACACGCTCGACGTCAGCCTGCTCGACAACTACGAGAAGATAAAGATAAGCGTCAGGCTGCTGAAGCGGACGCTGGGCATAGAAGGATAAACAAACAACAACGAAACACGTTCGCAACTAAATGAAGAAATGGCGTATAGAAGACTCTGAGGAGCTCTACAACATAAAAGGCTGGGGTGTCAACTACTTCGGCATCAACGAAAAGGGACACGTATACGTCTGTCCCAAGAAGAACAGCGTCCAGGTAGACCTGAAGGAGGTGGTAGACCAGCTCGAGAGCCGCCACGTGGCTGCTCCGCTGCTGCTTCGCTTCCCCGACATTCTCGACAACCGTATCGAGAAGACCAACGAGTGCTTCCGCAAAGCCTCGAAGGAGTACAACTACCATGCAGAGCATTTCATAATATTCCCCATCAAGGTGAACCAGATGCGCCCCGTAGTAGAGGAGATCATCAGCCACGGCAAGCGCTACAACCTGGGACTGGAGGCTGGTTCGAAGCCCGAGCTGCATGCCGTGCTTGCCACCAACATGGACTCGGACAGCCTTATCATCTGCAACGGCCATAAGGACCAGAACTTCATAGAGCTGGCTCTGCTGGCGCAGAAGATGGGCAAGCGTGTGTTCCTTGTGATAGAAAAGCTTCCCGAGCTGAAGATCATAGCCGACACGGCAGCCAAGCTCGGCGTGCGCCCCAACCTGGGCATCCGCATCAAGCTGGCGAGCAACGGTGCCGGAAAGTGGAGCGAGAGCGGTGGCGATGCCTCAAAGTTCGGACTGAACAGTTCGGAGCTGCTCCAGGCACTACGCATGCTCGAGGAGATGGGCATGGCAGACTGCCTCAAGCTCATCCACTTCCACATCGGAAGCCAGATAACCAAGATACGCCGCATCAGCACCGCCCTGCGCGAGGCGGCACAGTACTACGTACAGCTGCACAACATGGGCTTCAACATAGAGTTCGTGGACTGTGGAGGCGGACTTGGCGTGGACTACGACGGAACACGTTCGAGCAACTCGGAGAGTTCGGTAAACTACTCCATCCAGGAGTATGTCAACGACTGCGTCTACACACTGGTGGAAGCGTCCGACCGCAACAACATACCCCATCCAAACATCATCACCGAGGGAGGCCGCTCGCTGGCAGCCCACCACTCGGTGCTCATCCTCGACGTGCTCGAGAGCGTGTCGGCTCCGCAGATGCCCGAGGACTTCAATCCCGGTCCCGATGACCACAAGCTGGTGCACGACCTGACCGAGATATGGGACAAGCTGTCATCGCGCTCGATGCTCGAGGACTGGCACGATGCCGAAGACATACGCGAGGAGGCACTCGACCTCTTCCGCCACGGCATCATCGACCTCAAGACACGCGCACAGATAGAGTCGCTCTACTGGGCCATCAGTCACGAGGTGGCAGAGCTGGCTCACCACCAGAAGCACGTGCCCGACGAGCTCCGCAAGCTCGACAAGCAGATGGCAGACAAGTACTTCTGCAACTTCTCGCTCTTCCAGAGTATGCCCGACTCGTGGGGTATCGACCAGCTCTTCCCCATCATGCCTATATCAAGGCTCGAGGAGGAACCCACACGCAGCGCACAGCTGCAGGACATCACCTGCGACTCCGACGGCAAGATAGGTGCCTACGTCAACGGCGGACAGCAGACCAGCTACCTGCCGCTCCATGCCATCAAGGCAGGCGAGCACTACTATATCGGTGTCTTCCTGGTCGGTGCCTATCAGGAGATTCTTGGTAATATGCACAACCTCTTCGGCGACACCAATGCCGTTCACATCTCGGTAAACCAGGATGGATACAACCTCGACCAGGTTATCGACGGCGAGACTGTAGCCGACGTGCTCGAGTATGTGCAGTACGACCCCAAGAAGCTGGTGCGCCGACTCGAGATATGGGTGAGCAAGGCTATCAAGGACGGCAAGATCACCGAGGCCGAAGGAAAGGAGTTCATCTCCAACTACAGAGCGGGACTTTACGGATATACGTATTTGGAGTAAAAGCCCCTCACCCCAACCCTCCCCCAAGGGGGTGGGAGTGAATAGAAATGATAGTACAAAACAATGCAAGAGTAATGAATAATAACTTGAATACCACAGCCTTCACTGAAAAAGCAACCATAACCCATCCACACTTGGGGGAGGGGTCTGTCAATGTCATAAAGGTCGGAGGTGCAGTGGTCGAGGATTCGGCTTCGCTGTCCAGCCTGCTGAGTAAGTTTACCGAGCTGAAGGGCAAGAAGGTGCTGGTGCATGGTGGCGGCCGGTCGGCAACGAAGGTGGCTGCCAGTCTGGGCATTGAGAGCAACATGGTGGGCGGACGCCGAATAACCGACGAGGAGATGCTGCGCGTGGTGACCATGGTTTATGGTGGACTGGTGAACAAGAATATCGTTGCAAATCTGCAGGCACGCGGCGTGAATGCTATCGGACTGACCGGTGCCGACATGAATATAATAAGGAGTCACAAGCGCCCATTGAAGAAGGTGACACTCGCTGCAGGCGAGACCAACCCGACGACTGGCGAGGTGCTGACCGAGGCAACCACCATGGACATAGACTACGGATGGGTAGGCGACGTGGACAAGGTTGACGGCGAGTGTCTGGCAAGACTCATCAACAACGGCACGAGCGGCACCGATGCCGGATGCGTGCCGGTGGTGGCACCGCTCTCGCACGACGGTGAGGGTCACATGCTCAACACCAATGCCGACACCATAGCCGGCAGCGTGGCAGTGGGGCTGGCAAGCCTGTTCGACGTGACGCTGACCTACTGCTTCGAGAAGCCCGGCGTGCTGACCGACCCCGACGATGACAGTTCGGTGGTTCACTCCATAACGCCGCCCGTCTACGAACGGCTGAAAGCCGAAGGCGTCGTATCGGGAGGCATGATACCGAAGCTCGACAATGCTTTCGAAGCCCTGAGGGGCGGAGTGAGGAGGGTGGTAATCACCTCAGCGTCGGACCTTGAAGGAACAAACGGAACAACCATAACACTTGAATAAATCTAATGAGGCTGTGTCAAAAGTAACTGACACAGCCTCTTGCGCTTCAGGATGGGCTTGCGCTCGTCATCCTCGTAGAGGTGACGCTTCGCACGTAGTGCAGAAGAACCACGACCCGTCGTTGGGTCACAGCCCATAAAAGCAAAAAGCGAGAACCCACTGGATTCTCGCTTTGCGCTTCAGGATGGGCTTGCGCTCGTCATCCTCGTAGAGGTGACGCTTCGCACGTAGTGCAGAAGAACCACGACCCGTCGTTGGGTCACAGCCCATAAAAGCAAAAAGCGAGAACCCACTGGATTCTCGCTTTGCGCTTCAGGATGGGCTTGAACCAACGACCCCATGATTAACAGTCATGTG